>DGDY01000191.1 GCA_002385675.1 Anaerolineales bacterium UBA3940
ACAGGGTCATTCGGGCCGGGCGGCCCCGGCGGCGGGGTGGCGGACGGGTTCAGCAGCGCCTCGGCGGTGGCGACGGCTGCCGATTCCAGCGTGAGGAGTTCCGGCCCGCGCTGCGTCAACTGCTCGGCGAGGTTGGTTGCCCCGGCTTCGAGGGTCGGCGCCAGGGAAGTTGCTCCGGCTTCGAGCGTCGGCCCGAGGGCGGTCAACTGGATTTCCAGCGTGGGGCCGACTTCGGTCACGACCTGCTCGACCTCTCCGCCGATGGTTCGTATGGTGCTCCAGACCTCGCCCAGCTCGGACAGCGAGCCACAGGTACAGGCGAGCGCGGTGGTCGCCAGGGCAAGCCCGGCTGCCAGCAGTCGCCGTCTGAACATGGGAGCCTCCTCATCGCTAACGGTGTGGCTTGATTGTACTGGCAGGGCGGCGGGTGCGCTACTGGGGCGAACCCCCTCCGGGTTGCTGCGAGGCCGGGTGAGGTTCCGCTCGTAGCAGGGCTCGGCAAAGAAGCCACCGTAGCGGTACACTCATCTCGCCATCACAACCGGTGTGCAAAGGAGCATCCATGACAGCGCTAAACCAGCACCTATCCGACACGGCGTCGCTTGACCGGGCGCTTGCCGACCTCACACGTGCCGACGACTATACACACGGCGTGCTCGACCTGCTGTATTTGCTGGGGCTTGTCGAGCCGGGGGAGGGCGGCTTCCAGCCGGGCGGCGAGGTGTCCGCAATGGTGATCGCCAGCCTGCAGGCGCACCTGGCGGACGGCGTGCGCGTCGGGCTGCACTGGGACGACCTCGATGCGGATGGTTTGCGCGGCGTGGACATCCTGCGGGCGATTGAGGCGGCGCGCAGCCGGGCGGTCGAGCAGGCGACGCCGGGCCGGACCGTGCGCGTTGTGCAGGCGGTGATCAAGGGGCGGCGCGGCGGTGAGGACGTCTACCTGATGCAGTTTGACCGCCACGCCGGGCGCTACCAGCCTATCGGCGGCAAGCAGGACCCTGAAGACGCCTCGCCGGAGGTGGCGCTGCGGCGCGAGATCATGGAGGAGCTTGGCCTGTCTGCCGTGCCGGGGCCGGACGTGCTGGCACTGACCCCGCTCGAACCGCCCTGGCAGACACGGGAGATCAGCGCGACGTACGGCATCCTGACCGCGTATGAGATGCGCTTCTTCGCCGCCAGTGAGGTCGGCTTCCCGTTCGCGCTCGACGACGACACCCGCTGGCTGACGCTTGCGGAGCTTGAGCGCGGCATGGCGGACGACGGGCGGGCGATCTCGCCGGTCTACCAGCAGGGGCTGGATGGCGGCCTGGCCCGGCTCGATGCGCTGCCCGGTGTGGTGGAGGTCCGTTAGGGCGCTACGGACACGGCTGTATCGGGCGCTGCGAGTCGTCCTCGAACACGATAGCCGTGATCATCCAGCCGTCTTCTGTCTGTTCGAGCGATACGACCTGCGGCACTTCATACGGCGGCCAGTAGCCCACGCACTCGTTTGTTGCGATAGAGTAGAACCAAACTTCGTAGACCGGAATGGCGCGCACGCGCCCGTGACGCCCATCCGGTGTGACCTCCACCCAGTCGATTGTGATGCTGTTTCGCTGTGACAGGGCGTATAGGGCGCTGTCACGGAGCAACTCGACCGAGGCAAGTGCGGTCTTCAGTGCCTCGCCCTTGTAGATGGTGTAAAGCGGCTCGTCGGACAGCTCGCGGAAGGCTTCGATCTCTGCGTAGGCAGCGAGGTCGATTGCGTTCAGCAGCCGGGGCTCGTGGATGGCCAGCAGGTCTTCGGTGGGCGTCGGTGCTGGAAGCTCCTCCCCGCCGATGACGTTTGCCATCGATTCGCTGATCTGGTTGCGATCGCGTGGGTTGGTGTCCGGCGTGATGAAATCAATAATTTCGACGACTCCGGCGACGAGGGCGATCAGTGACGCAAGGCCACCGAACACTGCGCCCAGAAAGCACCCGCGCCGCTCCTTCTTTGGCTGTAGTTCCTGTGCCATATGGCCTCCGCGCACGCAGACTGGCTTGCGGTGTGCTTGCATCTCCGCACGCGGGGAAGGCGGCGCAATGTCGACGCCCGTCAGAACTCTGGCGAACGCAGGCGGGGCAGCCCAAAAGGGGCCGCCACAGTAAAAGATGTAGCGCCGGAGAGGCAAAAATCATTATACATGAGCGAGTTTGATTTTGTCGATGATTGCCGGGGCAGAGCAGGGCGCTACGGGTTGACGCCGATGATCGACGCGCCACGCCCGCGCCGCAGGCTGGCGCTCGGCACGCCGACGATCTGCCCCTCGTCGCGCCAGTCGAGCGCCAGCGTCGTGAAGGGCGTGAGCACGCCCCAGCCCTCAAACATGCGGATGCCGGGCGACGTCACGAGGCGCAGGATCAGCGCCTCGATGTGCTGCCAGCCCTCCGGGCCGGTGTAGGGCGCGGTCAGCACGACGCAGCGGCTGCCGCGCAGCAGTGCGCGGTCAACGATGCGCTGCCACAGGTAGCTCATCAACTGATGGCTCGCCGCCTCGCGGATTGGCGCGGGGATGGCGGCGAGCTTCTGTTCGAGGAATGCCGGGTAAGCGGCGGCGGGCAATAGCTCGACCTCCGCGCGCCGGATGCCGCGCCGCCCAAGCTCGTCGGCCTGATCCGTCACGCAGATGGTCGAGACAGCCACCGTCCCTCGCCCGACGGGGAAGCACTTGAGCGAACGCGCCCCGGCGAACCCCTCCGCGCCCCAGCCCTGTCCGCGCGGCATGGCATGCCGCCACACGGCGCTCCGCGTCGCCTCATCGATCCCGTCCACCGGCGGGCGGAACCGGTAGCCGGGGCGCTTGCCGCCCGTCGCGTACTCGATGACGAGGTGTGGCATCAGCTCTGGCTGGCCGGCTGATCCTGCTGGGGTCGCGGGCGCACCGCGTCGAAGAAGTCGATCAGCGCCTGGTCAAGCCCTTCGCCGGTGAGCGCGCTGCCCATGCGGATCATGTAAGTGTAGCCCAGCCGCTCGGACTGCGACTTGATCCGCCGCAGTTCGTTGCGGTAGTCATCGAGGATGTCGTCCAGCGACATCTGGTCGGCCCAGATATCGTACTTGTTGACGAGCAGCAGCAGCACCTTGATCGGCTGGCGGCCCTGCTCCTCGTCGAGCATCTGCAGCACGTAGTTCAGGCCGTCCTTGTGCTGGTAAACGTTGGTGTGGTCGATGAGGTAGATGATGCCGCGCGGCTTGGCCTCCCGGTAGAGCGAGAGCCAGTCGGTGTCCCACATCGAGTACTCGCCGCCGACATCGCGCCGGGGCTTGACCTTCACGTCGCTGCCGTTTGCGCCGACCGGTGCGCGGAAGCTCGGCACGGGGTCGCCGCCGGCGGCGGTTGGGTCGGGGTCGAACTCCTCGACGTTCTTGATCTGGTCGCGCAGGCGGGCGAGCAGCGTCGTCTTGCCGGTGCCCCGGTAGCCAAGCACGATGAACGGCAGGCCGAAGACCTTCACGTATGCGAAGTCCACGGCGGTGTCGAGCGCGTTCGCCAGCCCCCGCGTGATCTGCGAGAGCACCTTAAAGAAGCCGGAGATGGCACGTCCCACACTTTGAGCGGTTCCCATTACGCCGTCCTCACATTCATGAGCCTGTGAATTGATCGTATCTGACACTCCTCTTTACGTACAGGGCAGGTGAAAGTTTCGCAGGGCGGGGTGGAGGAGCCGCGACGTTCAGTCGCGGCAGATTTGTTATTCACCTCAACCCGGTTAGTAGGGGCAGGTCTCAGACCTGCCCCTACCGGCGTAGCTAGCCCCGGATAAGAGCCGCGACGTTCAGTCGCGGTGTGTTTGGGCGGGGATGGTTTAGCCGGGGAATGAAGTTCCCCGGCTAAAAGGGATAGCTTCGCTATCCCGCGAAGTCCCCTGCGGGGACTCGCCGCATAGTGCAGGGCAGGGCGGGGAAATCGGAGCCGCGAAGTTTATTCGCGGCGTGTTTGTCATATACCTCAACCCGAATAACGATAAGTAGGGGCGGGTCTCAGACCTGCCCCTACCGGCGTAGCTAGCCTCGGATAAGAGCCGCGAAGTTTATTCGCGGCGTTTTTTGTTGAAGAGCCCCACTTTGCCAATTCCTGTTGATCATTACAATGGAGGTCGTGTTCGGGTGTATTAGCAGCCACGAGGAGAACAGCATGACCGATGACCTGCGCATCAACGGCGAGCGGCTTATTTCCGACCTCCGCGATCTGGCCGAGATCGGCGGCACACCGGACGGCGGTGTGAACCGCCCGGCGCTCTCCGACGCTGACCTTGCCGCCCGCGACTGGTTCGCGCAGCGCGCGACTGAGGCGGGGCTGGAGGTGCGCCGTGACGGCGCGGGGAACATCAGTGCGGTGCTGCCCGCCGCCGACCCGGCAGCACGGTCGGTGCTGTTTGGCTCCCACCTGGATACCGTGCCCTTCGGCGGGCGCTATGACGGTGCGCTCGGTGTGGTCGCTGCGCTGGAGGTGCTGCGGACGGTCAGGGAGGCGGGGCTGCGCCTGCCGGTGCATCTTGAGGCGGTCAGCTTCACCGATGAGGAGGGCACGTGGCTGTCGCTATTTGGCAGCCGGGCGGCAGCCGGTGAGCTTACGGCGGAGGAACTGGCCCAGCCGCGCGGCATGGCCGCCGAGTTCAACCGCCGGCTGGAAGCGGCGGGTCTCACACGGGAGGGCATCCTCGCGGCGCGGCGCGACCCGGCAGCCGTCAAGGCGTGGGTGGAGGTTCACATCGAGCAGGGGACCCGGCTGGAGGACTCAGGGACCGATATCGGCGTGGTGACAGGCATCGTCGGCATCGCCTCGTACTGGCTGACGTTCGTCGGGCGGGCGGACCACGCCGGAACGACGCCCATGAACCGCCGCCTCGACGCCCTGCTCGGCGTGGCGGAGTTCCTGCGCCAGGCCCGCGAGTTGATCGCCAACCGCTTCCCGGAAGGCGTGATGAACTGCGGCATCGTTGAGATTGCGCCGGGCGCGTTCAACATCGTGCCCGCCCGCGCGCGGCTTGCGCTGGAGTTTCGCCACAGCGACCCCCATCGCTTTGAAGCTATGCGTGAGGCGCTGCTCAGCCTGGCACTGCACGTGGTTGAGATCGAGGGGCTGGGGCTGGAGGTTGAGCAGGTGGGAGTGCATCCGCCCGTCATGCTGCATCGCGACGTGCTGACAGCAATAGAAGCCGCCTGCGACGCCCTCGGGCTGTCGAGCACGCGGCTGCCTTCCTATGCAGGGCACGACACGCAGGCGATGGCCGCCATCGCCCCGGCGGGTATGTTTTTCGTGCCGTCGATTGGCGGCGCGAGCCACTCCGCGCGGGAGGCTACCAGCGACGAGGACTGTGTGAACGCGGGCAACGTCCTGCTGCACGCGGTGCTGCGGCTGGCTTCGCAGCCGTAGCCTTCCGGGCGGTTTAGCGCTTCACCAGTAGGTGCAGCAGATCACCGACGACGATCTGGCTCTGCCAGTGCCGCCGCAGCGGCTTGTCCCCATTGACCTGATAGCGGTTGGTGCGGCCCACTCGCTGTTTGGTGATGTAGCCTTCCGCCTCCAGATCGTGAATGATCCGGCGAACGGCGCGCTCGGTGATGCCAACTTGCTCGGCGATCTCGCGGGCGGTGATTTCCCCTTGCTGGCAGATCGCCGCCAGCACAGCCCCATGATTGCTGATGAAAGTCCAGACCGGACGCGGGCTCATAACTTCTCCTTTGGGCCACATGCAGATTAATAAAAGTATGTGGCATAAGAGTCATACACATTATTTGGTGTTTCCTTTGCTCTGTCAATTAAACGGTGGTCCTTATCAGTCATTTGCTTATGGGGACTTTTGGGGAATATGCAAATCACAGGTTGTGACTATATACTGAGGGCACCATGTCACAGTGACCGGCAACGGAGAGGATGGTGACATGTCCAGCCGGTTTGCTATCGACAAGACACTCACCGTCAACGACCTCCGCTTCCACTACCGTGACTGGGGCGGACGCGGGTGGCCCATCCTGCTGTTGCATGGGCTTTCCAGCACAAGCCACATCTGGGACCTCGTCGCCCCGCTGCTGTCCGAGGTGGCGCGGGTCGTCGCGCTCGACCTGCGCGGGCACGGCCAGTCGGACAAGCCCGACAGCGATTACAGCTTCGAGACGGTCGGGGGCGACGTGTTCGACGTGATCGTGCAGCTTGAGATGGACTACCCGGTTATCGTCGGGCATGGCTGGGGGGCGAATATCGGGCTGTGGGTCGCCGCGCGTGACCCGGATGCGCTCAGCGGGCTGGTGATGCTTGACGGCGGCGTGGTGGACCTCGGCGGGATGTCGTGGGAGGAGACGCTTGAGCGCATGAACCTCCCCTCCGCCGGTGGGACGCCCCTCGGGCAGTTCCGCGCCAACCTGCGCGAGCGCGCACCGCAGGGCCTGATGACCCCCGCTGTCGAGGCGGCCATCCTTTCCAAGTACGAGGTGGACGACGACAACCTGATCCGCCGTCGCCTCCCGCGGGATTACCACATCCGCATCCTGCGGTCGCTGTGGGAAACGCGCCTCGAACCGCTCTACGAGCAGGTGGCCTGCCCGGTGCTGATACTGCCCTGCCGCCGCAGCCGGGGCGACGAGCCCGACGACACGCTGCGGCGCAAGGAAGCGGGCGTGAACCGCGCCGCGCGGCTGCTGGCCGATGTCGAGGTGCGCTGGCTTGAGAACACGGTGCACGATGCGCCCCTTCAGCGCCCGCACCGGGTTGCCGAGGAGATCATCCGCTTCATCTCAGAACGGATCTAGAGAGACGCTCATTCATGCCCCATGACTACCGCAAGCTGATCGCCCTGCTGGGGCTGGCAGTGCTGCTCGTTGCGTGCTCGCCCCCGGACCCCGGCGAGATCATCCCCACGCGCACGCCGCTCCCGCCCCCAACCGATACGCCCATCCCGCCGACGGCCACGCCGACGACGACGCCCGTGCCCACGCTCACGCCGACTCCCGGCCCGCGACCATCACCCACGCCCGAGGTGTCGCTCTCGACGCGCGGGCCGTGGCTCGTCTTCAGCGCGATGCCGGACCCGGCGCGTTCAGGGCGCTTCGGGCTGTTCGCCGCCAACGCGGATGGCACCGGGCTGACGCATCTCTCCGACGACGTGGTGCAGGCGTTCGCCGGGCAGGATGCCGCCTCGCCGGTTGCCGCACGGGTGGCCTACACCGCGCTCACCGACGACGGCGGGCTGGTGCTGAGGCAGGTGCGTCTGCCCAACGGCCCGGCGATCACGGCGGCGTCGCTCGTGCCTCCCGGCTATGAGCCGCCCGCCAGCCGCGCGGAGGACGAAACCCGCTGGCAGGCGTACGAGGTGTCCCGCAGCCAGCCGCCCCGCTGGGCGCCGGACGGCGACCATATCGCCTATGTCGGATTTGCCGAGGGGCCTGACGCCGACGTCTATCTCTACAACCTGTTTACCGGCGTATCCGTCCGGCTGAGCGACGAGCCGGGGCACGCCATCGAGCCGCAGTGGGCGCCGGATGGTCGCTTCATCGTCTATGGTGTCCGGCACGACCCGAACGCGGGGAGCACCGTCCTGGTGGACGAGGTGTGGGTTGCCTGGACGAACGGCACCGGCGACAAGCCGCTCTACACGCCGAGCGGGGCAGGGGAGCGGCTGTTCGGCTGGCTGGAGTATGACACGGTGCTGGTTGCAAGCTCGGCGCAGGGCTGCGCGTACGAGCGGCTGCGCGCCGTCGAAGTGGAGAGCGGCGCGGAGTTCATGCTGTGGCCGGGGCACTTCCGTCAGGCGGCCTTCGACCCGGCGACGGGTGCGGTGCTGCTGGAAGCGGGCGCGTTCTCCGCTGATTGCGCGGGCGGGGAGGGCGCACCGCGGGAAGGGCTGTACTTCATCCCGCCCGGCGGTGAGCCGCGGGCTGTGCCCGGCGAGGGGGAAGTGCCCCTGCCAGAAGACCCGGTACAGACTCTGCGCTGGGCGGAGACACAGCGGGCGTTTGTTGTGACGTTTGGCCCCTTCGGCGGGCTGCCCAGCGCCGTGCTGACGGTCACGCCGTCCGGCGAGGTCGCCGAGCCGCAGCGCCCGCCGGGTGTGCGCTCCGTCGTCGCGCCGGATGGCGAGTGGATGGCGTGGTACGGCGACGGCTCGACCGGGCAGACCGGGCTGTGGGTCGGGCCGAGGGGGGACCTGCCGCAGCCGGTCTTCAGCGAGGCGGTGCAGATGGTCACCTGGGCGCCCGACAGCCGCACGTTGTTCTTCTTCCGCCCGCCCGGCAGCCAGGGGCCGGACATCTACGTGGCGCACAGCCCTGGCTTCAGGCCCGTCCCGCTGGCCGACGACCTGCTCATTGTGCGGGAGCCTGCGTGGGTGCGCCGCCCGCGTTAGCCTGTTGCATCGACAAGGCCGATCCAGTCTGGTAGGCTCATAAGAGTGATAAACCAGTAGTGGAAAGGCTGAAAAATGACACAGGCAAAGATAGGGGATACCGTTCGTGTCCATTACACGGGCCGTTTTGAGGACGGAACCGTGTTTGACACCTCGCAGGGCCGTGAACCGATCGAGTTCACGCTGGGCGAGCACGAGGTGATCCCCGGATTTGAGAACGCCGTAGCGGGGATGCAGGCCGGCGAGACAAAGACGACGCAGATCCCGCCCGAGGACGCTTACGGCGAGCGCCGCGAAGACCTGCTCATCGACGTGCCGCGCGCCGAGGTGCCAGCGGATATCGACCCCCAGGTCGGGCAGACGCTCCAGGTGCAGGGCGCGGGCGGGCAGGTCTTTCCGGTAGTGGTGGCGAGCGTAGGCGAAGACACGATCACGCTCGACGCGAACCACCCGCTTGCCGGGCGCTCGCTGATATTTGACATTCACCTGATCGATATTGTCTAAGCAACCCCCCGCGCCAGCGGGCTAGCAAAGCGCGCCATTCCCCCGTGGGTGGCGCGTTTTGTGATACAATGACGCGGAACACGCTGGTGGGAGGAGACGAAGATGGGAACTGTGACGGCGATTCATATTGGAAAGCGCAGCGGCCTGCCGATGACTCCGGTTGAGGAGGCGGAGATCATCACCGACTACGGGCTGGAGGGCGACCGTAACGCGCGCGCAGGCAGCAAGCGGCAGGTGTTAATGATGCCCGCCGAGGTGCTCGACAGGCTCGGACTGGAGCCGGGTACGGTGAAAGAAAACATCACCACACGAGGGCTGGACGTCATGGGGCTGCCGCGCGGCGCGCGGGTGCGCGTCGGCGAGGCGCTGCTTGAGGTCACGCTCGCCTGTACTCCGTGCGGGCTCATGAACGACATCCGCCCCGGCCTGCAGGAGGAACTGCGCGGCCAGCGCGGTATGCTCTTCCGCGTGCTAGAGGGTGGGCGCGTCCGCGTCGGTGACCCGGTCGAGGTGGTCGAGGTCGGCGAGGAGGTCTAAATAAAGGATCAGCCCGCGCTGTCCTGCACGCGGGCTGTTATTGGCGGTTCCCTCTGGCTACTGCGGCTCGCCGAGCAGTTGGCGGATCGCAGGCAGCAGGTCTGAGTCCATGCGGCTCTTGGCGACGAAGGCGTTGGCCCCTGCGTCGAATGCCGCCTGACGATGGCGCTCGCTATCGAACAGCGTCAGCACGATGACAGGGATTTCCGGCCAGCGGCTTTTTACCTGGCGCGTCAGCTCCAGGCCGCCCATATCCGGCATCCACAGGTCAACGATCACCAGGTCGGGCGGGTTGTCAGCCGCCCATTCGAGGGCTTCATGCCCCGAGCTTGTCGCCCTGGCTATGTTGATGCCGTCATACTCGCTCAGGAATTCCTGGAGTACAGCGAGGAATTTTTGATTGTCATCGACAATCAGCAGTTGTTGCATCATGGTGTCATGTATTGTCGTGGCGAATGTCAAGTCGGAGCACCCTCGCTACCAAAATCACGCTAATAAGTTAGCATGACCGATAGCCGGGGGATATGGGGTAAACCCCTAAGTATAGATGGGAGGCCAAAACCGGGCCTCCGATGGGTGCTCACGGCCTGATCCGCCTGTTATTTGGGCCGGTTGTGCGCATGGGCCGGTCACTTGCCGTCGGCGCTGATGACGTTGTTCTCGATGGCGAAGCGGACGAGCCCGGCGACATCGCGGATGTTCAGCTTGTCCATCAGGTTGTAGCGGTGCTTCTCCACCGTCTTGACGCTGATCGTCAGCAGCATGGCGATCTGCCGGTTGGTGTTGCCCTCGGCGACAAGTTGGAGCACCTCGCGCTCGCGCGGGGTCAGCAGGTCAAGCGGGGATGTTGTCCCCTCGCCGCGCCGCACATGCTCCTCGATCTCGGCCCTCGGTAGCTGCTCCGAGATGAACGTCTCCCCCCGGAACACGGCGTAAATCGCCTCGATCAGCTCATCCGCGATGGAATCCTTGAGCAGATAGCCGCGCGCCCCGGCGAGCAGCGCCTTGACCACATAATCGCGCTGGCTGTGCTGCGAGAGGATGATCACATAGGGTGGGCGGCTGAGGCTCTGCATGCGCTCAGTTGCTTCCAGCCCGTTGAGATGCGGCATGCTGATATCCATGACGACGATATCTGGCTTGTGGGTGCGCGCCAGCTCAATCGCCTCGTTGCCGTTCCGTGCCTGCCCGACGACCTCTATCCCTTCGTGCTCGTCAAGCAGTGCGCGGAGAGCTTCACGTACGAGATGATGGTCTTCGGCTAGTAGGACGGTAATTGTTCTCATACCTGAACCTCGTGCAAGGGGAGACGCACGGTGACGCGCGTCCCGCAGCCCGGTTCCGAATAAATTTCAATCTCGCCGCCCACGCTATCCACCCGCTCGCGCATGCTGAGCAGGCCAAGCCCGTGGTTCGGCTTATCTGTGTGTTGGAGGGCCTCCATATCGAAGCCCTGGCCGTCGTCCTCAATGAGCAGGCACAGCGCATCCTCGGTCAGTTCTGCGCGGACGGTCGCCTGGTTGGCTGCCGCATGGCGGGCGGCGTTGGTCAGCGCCTCCTGCACGACGCGGTAGGCCGTTAGCTCGACCTCCGGCGCGAGGCGCAGCGGCTCCCCGTCGTACTCGAACTTTACGGGCAGGTCGGTGCGCTGTGAGAAGCTGTCGCACAGCGATTCGATCGCCGGCTCCCAGCCCATCTCGTCAAGCAGCGGCGGGCGCAGCTCGTGAGAGAGCGTCCGCACGTTCTGCAGCGTCTCCTTGATCAGATCGTCCAGCAGCTTGAGCTTGTCCGCCGCGTCGGTCGCGTCGCCGGGCAGGGCGTTCTGGAGCATGCGCATCCGCATCTTGGCGATGGAGAGCGCCTGCCCGACCTCGTCGTGAAGCTCGCGGGCGATGCGCCGGCGCTCCTCCTCCTGCGCGTTGGTGAGGCGGCTCGTCAGCTCGCGCAGGCGCTCGCGTGCGCGGACGTGCTGGCTGATATCCCGCGCGATACCCTCGATGGCGATCAGGTTGCCGTAGCGGTCGAAGATGGGCGTCATGCGCATCTCGACGTGTACGATGTGCCCGTCTTTGTGCTGCCAGCGAATAACGCAGTAGCGGCGCGGCCCGTTGGGGTCGGCCAGGTCGGAGAATACGCTCTCGTAGATTGGGATGTCGTCGAGGTGGATGCTACGGTAGGCCAGTCCGGGGTCGGCGTAGTGCTCCTCCGGCGTGTAGCCGATAACGTCGACCGATGCCGGGCTCACATAGTCAAAGCCATGTGCGTAGGACCAGCGGAAGATCAGGTCGGGCGCGTTCTCGGCAATGCGGCGGAAGCGCTCCTCGCTCTGACGCAGCGCCCGCTCCGAGCGAAGCTCTGCCCGGACCGTGCCGGGCAGCAGTGGGAGGTAGCGCGGCTCACAGGGGACGATCGGCACGTCGTAGTTAACTGCGATCTCCGCCGCCTGCTCGATCTCATCGTCGGTCGCCAGCAGGATGAGCGGCGTGTCGGGCTGGGCCTGCCGGATGCGGTCCACCAGCTCGGGCCCTGACAGCCCGTTGATGGTCAGGTGCGACAGAATGAGGTCGTAGTAGCGCTCGGAAGCCGCCGGGCTCCGGTTTGCCCCGTCTGTACCGCCACTCTGCGAGCCGGGCAGCGCCCGCCCCAGCTTGTTGGCGTTCGTAATTTCAGTGATCTCGCATCCGGCCAGCAATGGGTCGGCCCGGAGGGCAGCCCGTATCCGTTTTCCATCCTGACGGGTGCGGGTGAGCAGCAGGAAATGCCGCGGTTGATTCATGTTCATGAATCGGTGTCGTCTGCTTAAGGGCGTAGGTTTGAAGCCTATTATAGGACGCCTCTTAACGCTGTTGCAAGATTTTAAGGTTGGTGCTATCTATATACCCTGGCTATCAAATTTTTAGATCAAGGGCTCGACCTGCGCCATGCACATGGAGACTGGTTACAACCCGACATGATACGCACCTCCCAACTTGACAGCCCATCTCTCGATGATGCGACTGAGCAGAGCACGATCCTGTTAGTAGACGATGACCCGGCAATTCTGGAGGGGGTCGCTGACCTGCTAGGGTTGTACGGGTATCAGGTGATCACCGCGCCTGATGGTTTCTCCGCACTGGAGCGCATGCAGAGCATCCGGCCCGACCTCGTTATCTCCGACATCATGATGCCGGGGATGGACGGCTACCAGTTCTTTGAAGCCGTCCGCGAGAACCCCGCCTGGACGCCCATCCCGTTCATCTTCCTGACTGCACGCGGGCAGCGGTCCGACATCCGGCGCGGGCAAAGCCTCGGCGCGGATGCCTACCTCACCAAGCCCTTTGAGCCGGAAGACCTGCTGATCGCTGTGCAGGCGCGGCTGAAGCGCGCGCATGACCTTCAGCTTGCGGCCCACGCCGATGTCGAGCAAATGAAGCAGCAGCTCATCACCATCTTCAGCCACGAGCTGCGCACCCCGCTCGCGTACATCTACGGCTATGTCAACCTGCTGCGAGATCAGCGCGACGACCTCGACGAACCGGCCATTGCCGAGATGATCGAGGGCGCCCATCGCGGCACGCAGCGCCTCGTCAGCCTCGTTGAAGACCTGATGCTGATGGTGCAGATTGAGAGCGGCGTGCTGGAGATGGAGATCTCGCTGGAGAAAGGGCGGATGCCGATTCAGTCGCTCGTCCGCACGGCGGTGGAGAAGTGCCAGTGGCTTGCCAAAGAGCGCGACGTGCAGCTTGAGGTTGAGATCGACCCCGGCATTGGGCCCTGCCAGTACTCGCTCTACATTGAGAATGCTCTGGTGCGTCTTATCGACAACGCAATCAAGTTCAGCCGCCGCGCCACGGGCTGCGTGTGGGTCCGCGCTTACCGCCTCGGCGACGAGGTCCGGATCGAGGTTGAAGATAACGGCATCGGCATTGCCCCCGATAAGCAGCAGGTCATCTTCGAGCGCTTTTACCAGCTTGACCGTGATGTGATGGAGCAGCAGGGCGTCGGGCTGGGGCTGTCGCTGGCGCGGCAGTTAGTGCGCCTGCACGGCGGCGATATTACCGTGAGCAGCCGCGTTGGGGAGGGCAGCATCTTCACGATCTCGCTGCCGGCAGAGAAGCCCGACGCAGCGGATAACGGGCAGTGCACGCTGCGACCTCAGAGGTCAACCGAGCGCAGCGAGATCAGATGAGGGTTCGATGAGATAAGCAGGGGCGCAGCGAGGGCTGCGCCTTTTTTGTGACAGAAAGCCCACCCCTGTCAGCCACCTGCGGCGGTCATTGGGATGGGGTAACCAGAAATCGCCTTAACCCCCATCCCCGTCGAGTGTCCGCTCCATCTCCACGCGTGCGAAGGCGACGGTGTAACCCAGCGCGAAGAATGCGTCGAGGTGCGGCGCGCTGGCAGGCACATTCTCCGCGACCGCCTCGCACTCGGGGAAGTGCTCGTGCAGGCGGTAGAGCAGGCTGTAGGCCGGGGCGGGCGCGGTCGTGTCCGGCCCGACGATCACCCGATCCAGCCGCGTGCCCCGGCGCTGAAAGCACACCCAGCCCTGCCGCTTGGTGACGTCCTCCGTCACCGCCAGCCCCTGCACGCCGCCCGCGTTAACCAGCGAGCACACCTCGTTCGTCCAGGCGGGTGTCCACGGGCGGGATACCGTCCGCGCGAGCGCCACATCCGTGCCCAACCACTCACACATGCCATCGGGCGGCAGGGCCGGGGGCAGGGGCAGCCCTGCCGGGCGGCGCAGCACGAGCAGGCGTCGCCATGCGTGGAAGCCTGCCTTCGCAAACAGGCGCTGCCCCGCCTCGTTGTCGGCGATGACCTCAAGCTGCGCGCGCCGCGCGCCACAGGCTCGCGCTGTCGCCAGGCAGTGTTCCAGCATGGCGCGGGCGCACCCCAGCCGCCTCGCCGTCGGTATGACGCCCAGCCGGGTGATCCACACGCGGCTGCCTCGCAGCCCCACCATGCACACACCAATCAGCCGTTTGCCCTCTACCGCGACGACCGATGCGCTGAGATCAACGTCGTAGACCCTGACATATTCGCGCAGGTGCTCGACCGTCATCGGCATCGGGATGAGGTAGTCCGCCCGTGTGTCGTTGTAGACCTCGACGAGCTGCTCCAGCGAAAACTCGCTTGCAGGGATCAGTTCCATAACGCACCTCTCTGCTTCACCCCTCCATTGTAGTCGACAACGAGCGGGGCGATAGCCCGGCGGTTGGCCTCGCGTCGGAAATTCGTGGATGTCCCCATCGCTCCCCGCGCGGCCTGCGTCATGCTATCATCAGAGCAGACGTGTGGTAGAATCTGGCATGGTACAAAGGTTCGGGCGTGAGGTTTCGTGCACGACATGTCGTGACACAGGCAGGGAGCCGGCATCATGAGGATTGACCAGGGAATGCCGAAGGTCCTCCAGCTTTATCTGGAGCTGAGCCAGTATCCGATCCTCGCACGGCGTATCAGGGAGCGGATGCGGGAGGAGATCTTCGCGCGTGGCATCATCAGCCGCGAGGTGTTCGAGCAGGAAGTCCGCGACAAGGCGATCCGGTCGCAGGTGCGCGAGGGCATCCTGAACCCGCTCGTCGAGGAGCCGCCCGACGTGTGGCGCGAGCGCATCGAGCATGTGCGGGAGCACCTCACCGACTTCTACTTTGCCTACAACCTGCCGCACGACCTGTTCGAGTCGATCGTGCAGGAGGTTGTCGCCGAGCGCTCGCCCAACCAGGAAGTGATCCTCTCCTTTAACCCGGAGCTTGCCCCCTGGGACCTGCTGTTTGCGCAGGGCGAGATGTACGAGAACTACCCGCCCGAGCGCCGGGCGCACGTGCAGCACCACCTGCGTGAGATCATCGTCGTGCTGATCAAGGCGATGATCTCCGACCAGCTCTCGTTCGTGCGGGTGGCCCGTGAGTACATCACCATCAAGGACCTCAAGGAGATCCGCGCGCACCGCTTTGGCCGGGGCAAGATCGGCGGCAAGGCTGCCGGCATGTACCTCGCGTACAAGATACTCCAGCGGCACGCCCGTCAGCGCGGGCTGGACATTGACCGCTATCTGACCATCCCCGAGTCGTGGTATCTGGCGTCGGATGTGTTCTACGACTTCCACTCGTCGAACGGGCTGTTCCGCTACATGAACCAGAAGTACAAGCGACCCGAGCAGATGATGGCGGACTATCCGCAGGCCTACAACGCCTATCTGAACAGCCATCTCCCCGCCGACATCTGCGCGCAGCTTGAGCAATTCCTGAGTGAGGTCGGCAAGACGCCGCTCATCGTGCGCTCGTCCAGCCTGCTTGAGGACAACTTCGACACGTCGTTTGCGGGCAAGTACGACAGCTTCTTCCTCCCCAACCAGGGGACGGTCGAGGAGAACCTGCGTGAGCTGGAGCGGGCGATTATCAAGGTGTACGCCAGCGTCATCCGGCCCGAGGCGCTCATCTACCGCGAGCGGATGGGCCTGACGGATTATGACGAGCGGATGGCCGTGCTCATCCAGAAGGTCGAGGGGCAGCGGCACGGGCGCTACTTTTTCCCCGACTTTGCCGGTGTGGGCTTCAGCTTCAACCCGTTCGTGTGGAGCAAGCGCATCGACCGGGAGGCGGGCCTGCTGCGGCTCGTCGTTGGGCTGGGCACGCGCGCGGTGGACCGCGTCGGCAGCGACTACCCGCGCATGGTGGCGCTCAGCCACCCCGAACTGCGCCCGACCGGGGGCGCGCAGATGCTGCGCCGCTACTCGCAGCATCACATCGACGTGCTTGACCTGGAGGCAAACGAGTTCAAGACGCTGCCCATTAGCGAGGTTATCGGGCCGAAGTACCCGGCGCTCTCGGCAGTGTTCTCCGTCACCGAGGACGGCTCGGTGCGGCAGATCAAGCGCCCGCTGATGAAGATGGACCCGGGCGAAGTGGTCGTGACCTTCGACAACATGCTCACGAGCGGGGACTTCGCGGAGGTCATGCGTGAGACGCTCAGTATCCTGGAAGAGGCCTACAAGCGTCCGGTGGACATCGAGTTTGCGGGCCGGGTGCTGGCGACGCATCCGCAGCCGCAGACGCGCATCACGCTCCTGCAGTGCCGCCCGCTCAGCAAGCGGCTTGAGGGCCGCTCCGTCGAGATCCCGACAGACATCCCGGAGGAGGATATCATCTTTACCGCGCAGCAGCAGGTGCCGCATGGCTGTGTCGAGGACGTGCAGTATATCGTCTACGTGGACCCGCGCGCGTACGCGCAGATCTCGAAGCCCCACCTGCGCATCGAGGTCGGGCAGGCGATTGGACGGCTCAACCATGCGCTGTCCGGCAAGTCCTTCATCCTGATGGGGCCGGGTCGCTGGGGGACGTCGAACATCCAGCTAGGCGTAAAGGTGACCTACGCCGACATCTACAACACAAAGGTGCTGGTCGAAATCGCTTACTCGGAGGAGGGCAGCACGCCGGAGGTGTCGTACGGCACACACTTCTTCCAGGACCTTGTCGAGGCGAACATCTACCCGCTGCCACTGTACCCCGACGACCCCGAAACGATCTTCAACGAGGATTTCTTCCAGTCCGCGCCCAACTGCCTCTCCGAAATCCTGCCTGCCGACGCCCGCTTCGAGCAGTACATCAAGGTGATCGACGTTCCGGCGACGTGCGGCGGGGCCATGCTGACGGTGATCATGAACAGCGAAGAGGACCGGGCGATGGGCTTCCTGAAACGAGAGGATGGGTCATGCTGCAACGACTGAGTGACGCAGCCCGCAAAGCCGGTCAGCAAATAGGGGCCGACACCATCTCGACGGTGGTGACGGTTGTGCTCCTCCTGCTGGCGCTGACCTTCGCCTTGCTCGGCTTCCTCAACGCGCCGGACAGCGAGGTCAGCCCCGGGACCGTCGCCACCTACATGGTGGCCTCTGCCGTCCTGTTTGTCGGGCTGGCCGCCTTCGGGCTGACTCGTTCGCGCCCGTGGCAGCGCGCCATCGGTGCGGGGGCGGCAGTCGGCGCGATATACATGGTGGTGATGGCTGTGTTGTTCTTCCGCGCGCTCAGCGCAGTAGAGATGCCCTTCTAGCGGCACCGGGCGACGATGCAGTTCATCAAGGCACTGACTTACGCGTTCAAGGAGCACGGCTGGCCCTATAAGCTGGCCCTCGCCGTTGCCGCAGCGGCTATTCCGTTTGCCGGGTATTTTATCATCAAGGGGTGGGAGTACGAGATCAGCGTGCGGGTGCGCCATGACAGCGCGGAGAAGTTGCCGGGCTGGCGGGACGTGCTCGCCAAGCTGGGGCGGGGCGTGCTGCTGCGTGTGACGGGCATCCTCTACAACCTGCCCGCACTCATCATGCTTGTCGTCAGCCTGTGGGCGTGGATTATGGTGTTTGTGCGCTTCTTCCGGCTGGAGGAGCGCTCGCTCGCCATCCTCGGCGACATGCTTCAGCAGGGCGTGGGCCTGCGGCTGGGGCTGCTCGTGCTGACGGCGCTCGTCGCGCTGGCGTCGAACACGCTGTACTGGTCCGGCTATCTGCGCTATATCGAGACGAACCGCTACCTCGACTTCTTCGACGTGGTGACGAACGCGAAGCTCTCCTTTGCCAATATCTGGGATGACATGGCGATGGCTATCTTCATGTTCGTGCTGGGGCTGGTCGTCTCAGGCCTGGGGACGCTGCTGACGATGGGGCTGACGCTGACTGGCTTCGGCGCGGCGCTCGCGCCGATTGTCGTGCCTGCGCTCACGCTGTCCTTCCTGAGCCTGGTCAACGGGCACCTGTTCGGGCAGCTTGCGACGCGCACCCTCGGGCCGAGCGCGGCAGTGAGCTTAGACAGGCAGGGCAGCCGGGCGAGGTAGGTTCGCCGGGTGAAGGTCGCTGGAACCCCCACCGGCCTGCGGTCGCTTCGCGACCTACAGCCACTTCCCCCTTGCAACGGGGGAAGCAGGGGCCAACTCCGGCTCTTGTCTAGTCTGCCGCCGAGCCTTCGCGGGCGCGCCGCAGGAGCCCGCGAGGCGTCCGGTCATCGGTGAGCCACAGCAGGCTCACGACAAAGCCCGCCGTCATGATCACCGCTCCGGAGAGGAAGGGCAGCGTCACCCAGACGTCGAGCAGCGACCCCGCCAGAATCGGCCCTACGACACGGCCCAGACTCATGAACGAGTTGTTCAGCCCCATGGCGACACCCTGCCCGTCCTCGGCCCGCTGGGAGGTTAGCGAGGCGACCGCCGGGCGCAACATCGAGTTGCTCAGGATGAAGAACAGGGTCGTCGCCGCAACAGTCCAGTAGTCGGTGGCGAGAGTCATGGCGACAAAGCCGATGGCGGTTGCCAGCAGCGAAACGCGGATGACGGTTGCTTCGCCCCAGCGGCGCGTGACCGGGCCGGTGATAAGCCCCTGCATGACCGCGCCACCGACGCCCGTCATCATCATGATGGTCGCCACGCGCTGCGGCCCGTAGCCGAACCGCTCCAGCGCGTACAGGCTGAACACGCCCTCGTAGTTGGTGAGCGCGAAGCTGAGCAGGAAGGCCATCACAAACAGGATGGCGTTGGGACCGGTCAGTGCATGCCACATCTCTCGGAGCTGCGGCCCGCGCACGGTGCGCGTGCGATCGCGGCGCTCGGGGGGCAGGGACTCGGGCAGCACGGTCGCGATCAGGATGGCGGCTACCGCTGCCAGCCCCGCCGCTACGAAGAACGGCGTCGAGAGCGACTTCCGTGCCAGCAGACCGCCGACACCCGGCCCGAGCGTCATACCGACGCCCATCGCCGCGCCCATGATGCCCATGCCGCCGCCCCGGTTTTCCTTCGTTGTGCTGTCGCTGATGTAAGCCATGGCCGTCGGGGCTGTCGCCGACGACAGGATGCCGGCGAGCGAGCGCGCCGCGAACAGCATCCACAGCTCGGTCGCCAGGCCGAAGAGAAGCTGGCTCAGCCCGAAGCCCAGCGCGCCGATGACCAGGATCTTCTTGCGCCCATAGCGGTCGGACAGGCTCCCCCACATCGGCGCGAAGATGAACTGCATTGCCGCGAAGCTGGCGGTAAGCAGGCCCATCTGCCGCCCGCTTGCGCCGAAGCTGTCGACGTAAGTGCCCATCAGCGGGATGATGATGCCGAAGCCGAGCATCACCACGACGAGGGTGAAGAACAGGATAAGGGTGTTTCCGCGGTCTGTTTGCTGCATCTACTTTCCTCTGGCGTTGTGTTCCGCTGCTTACTCGCTCGCGTTGGCAGTGGCATCCCCCGGTTGGAACACTGCCCGCAGCACGTCCAGCCCGGCGAGTAGCATTGCGGCGTCTTCAGGCGGGAGATCGGCAAGCCGCTCGCGCAGGCAGGCGGCGATGGCGGCGCGCATTTCGCCCAGCACCTCCGCCCCGGCTGCCGTCAGTTCGATCTGGACGACGCGGCGATCGCTCTTGCCCGCCGAGCGGCGCACCCAGCCACGCGCCTCCAGCGTGCCCAACATCGTGGACATACTTGGCAGGCTGACACCCAGCCGCTCGGCCAGTTCGCTGACCGTGCCCGGCCTGTGGGCCAGGGTGGACAGCAGCGTATAATGAGCGGGATGCCCGATCTGCCGGACCACGGCGAACAGCGTCCGGTTGATCAGCGGCAGCACGTCCATCATCTTGCCAATGGCGGCCTCGGTGTCGTCGCGCATAGCGGCGGTCTCCCAAAAATTGTTAAGTGTCCTAAGTAATTAACCGTGCGATTATCGCTCTAAACGGCCCGGTACGCAAGGGGTAAAGCAGGTAAAAGCAAGAGGTTTTGCCGCACTCTTGCTTCAAAAGGCCGAACTTAACCACCCGTCTGGAACTTTCGTGCCCCGCGCACCGTCATGATTCGTGAAAGGGCGAGAACGCGCCCTGCCGGACTAACCAGATCAAACCTGTCGGAGGTGTTCTAGAAATGCTTAAGTGGTTTCGTTTGAATGGAAAGTTTGTCATGCTGGCGGCATTGCTCGTTGGCGTGATGGCGACGGCTGCCGCCTGTGCGCCGCAGCCCGCAGCGGCACAGACTGTGGAGGAGAATGTGGCCCAGAACGTGATCACGGTGACTGGCACGGGGCAGGCGATGGGCGCGCCCGACGTGGCCTACCTTGAACTCGGTGTGGACATCGCCAACAACGATCTCGGCGAGGCAATGGCTGAAGCCAACGCGACCATGACCGAGGTCCGCGACGCGATCCTCGCGCTGAACATCGCTGAGACGGACATCCAGACCACGCAGTTCAACGTGTGGGTCGAGGAGATCCGCGACCCGTCGACCGGCAGCCCGCAGGGCCAGCGCCTGTTCCACGTCAACAACCTGATGCGCGTCAAGGTTTCGGATACGGAGCGCATTGGTGAGGTGATTGAGGCCGGCATGGATGCCGGGGCGAACACCGTCGGCAGCTTGTTCTTTGCGATTGAAGACCCCGATGCGCTTGAGGCTCAGGCCCGCGCCGATGCCGTTGCCGATGCCCGCGCCCGCGCGGAGCAGCTTGCCGAGGCCGCTGGCGTGCAGCTCGGGGATCTCGTCAACCTGACGGAAGGCACGCCGGTCTTCCCGCTCACCGGGCGGGTGGCGCTGGACATGGCCCAGGGTGGCGGCGCTCCGCCGATCAGCGAGGGGCAGCTTGCCGTGAGCGTGAGCGTGACCGCGAGCTTCAGCATCCGCCAGTAGTGCCGGATACCTGCTAAACGGATCAGGGAGGCGCCCCATCGGCGCCTCTTTTTGTTAAATTTGTACAACAGTTGTCAGTAAGAAAACGGGTCCATACAATCGGTGGTAGAGCTTAGTTGTTTGGGACAACATTCGCAGGTTGTCGTCTGCACATCGAGTGAGGAAGACGGCAAGTCGCTGTAAGGAAGGATGCGCAGGCAAGGAGCAGGGAGGATGAGCCACATGACTTCGCACCAGGAGTCCGGACGAGACCACGATTGGGGTACCAGTGCTGACGGCGTGCAGGATAGCCGGGTGCAGCCTGTGATGCTCACACCCACACAGGTGTATGACCGGTTCGTCAGGGCGAACGAGCACGCTATCCTGCTTGACATCCGCAACCCCAACGAGTGGGCAGAGGACGGGCGCATCGAGGGTGCGAAGTGGATCCCCATGTACGAGCTACCTCGCCGCGCACAGAAGGAGCTTCCCCGCGACGTGCCGGTTGTGGTGTACTGCGCTCACGGCGTGCGCAGTGCGGTGATGGCCCGCTACCTGCGAGGTCTTGGCTTCTCCAACGTGATCGACATGGCGGGCGGGCTGCTCGCCTGGCAGCGAGCCGGGCTCCCGGTGCAGGTGCGCTGATGAGATGCGACCTCGCCGGGGGATGCGGCATCTAACAGGCGAACAGAATTGCCAGATGAGGAGACGGTAAGACGTGAGCAGGAAAAATCTGTGGGCTGCGGCGCTGCTGGTGCTCGCCGCCGCCCTGTTTGTGGCCTGCGCCCCCGCAGAGGCGGAGGTGCAGCAGGTCACGCCGCAAGCGGTCGCCGAGAGGCTGCCGGACGACCTTGGCGAGAACTTGATCGTACTGGACGTGCGCTCGCCTGAGGAGTGGGCGCAGGATGGGCACATCGAGGGCGCGACGCTGATCCCGCTGCCGGAGCTGAAGGCGCGCGCCGCCGACGAGCTTCCGCGCGATGCGGAGATCGTCGTGTACTGCCGCACGGGCAACCGCAGCGCGCAGGCCGCCGCCTATCTAGTCGAGGCCGGTTATACCAGCGTGTCGGACATGGGCGGTATTCAGGACTGGATCGCGGCGGGATATGAGGTTGTTTACGGGCCGTAAGGCGGCCCCGGGTGTGGAATAAGAGACGCCGGGCAGTGCGCCCGGCGTCCTGTTTTATGATGCGGGTTGGTCGCGGCTGGCGGTATCAGGCCGCGTTGTGGTGCGCTGCCAGATGCCGCTCCGTTCCAGCAGCGGGCCGATGACGATATAGCGGAAGTCATGCCCCTGCAGGCAGCGTACGCCGCCCCACAGCCCGTACAGGCCCAGGATCGCCATGACGATCAAGGGGATGATCATGCTGCCCAGCCCAACCCAGAACAGCGGCGGCGGGGTGTCGCTCGCCTCTATCTGCGTGGCGAGCGGGATCCACGTCAGCAGGTAGAAGACCATCCAGCAGGACCACACCACCATTGCCACGATCAGGCTGAACAACTGGTACACAGCGGCCTGAAGGCCCTGAAAAGCCGCGTAGCGCGAGCGCTCGCGCTGGGTGGCGTAGACGATGACGCCGACAATCAGGCCCAGCCACTGCGCGATGATCGAGCCGTGCGCGAGAGCAGCCAGCAGGCGGGCTTCCCCGTTTGTTTGTTCGGTGTTCTCAGTCATGTGCGGTTTCTCCAATGAATTCGGTGTCTGCGGTTTCGGTGGTTGGAGCGGGCCGGATGGCCGGGCTGCCCGGCTCGGGGCGCGCCAGCGCGCGCGGCGAGATGAACAGCCACAGCGCAAGCAGCGTAAACCCGGCGGAGCCGATCAGCCCGACAGGCAGCGGCCCCAGCAGCGGGTTAGGCTCCCCCTGAGTGAAGAGCACGGCCAGCGAGGCAATGCCGTTGATGCCTGCGTGCCCCAGCACCGCGGGCCACACGCTCTCCCCGCGGAGGGAGGCCCACCCGAGGAACGTCCCCGCCACGGTGGTGAACCAGATCATCGCCAGGATGCCGGTCCACGGCGCGCCGGGGTAGCCGAAGCCGTAGTTGTGCCCCATCGCGATGACCGGCGCGTGCCACAGGCCCCAGATGACGCCCATGAGCAGCATCGCCCGGCGCCCGCCGAGCGGCATCAGCTTGGGCTGGAGGTAGCCGCGCCAGCCAAATTCCTCGCCGAAGGTGAACAGGCTGTTAATGAGCGGCGAGAGCAGAATGCCCTGAATGATCTGGATCGCGACGAGCAGCCCCAGCGGGATGGGAACCTCCGCCGGGAGCATACTCCTCAGCAGGCCAAGCTCCGGGTCGTAATGCTGCGGGAAGAGCAGGAAGTACACCACCGCGCCGATGATGGTCAGCACTGCCGGCAGGAAGATCGCCGCCAGCCAGTAGGGCCATCCCTGGCGCAGGCGCGGGCGGAGCATCGGGTCCGCCCAGCCCTCCCGCGTGACGACGCGCGTCAGGATGTGCGCCAGAGCCGGAGCCCACATGTATCCCGCTGCCAGCAGCAGTGTGGCCAGCGTTAGCCGGGCCGCGCCGGGCATCTCAACCAGTGTCGGGCTGCTGGCAAGCCCGCCGGTCAGGTAGATGACAAGGGCGATTGCCCAGGCAATGCCGAAGGAAAAGAGGAGATAGATCAGGATGCGTCGGGTATCTAACCTTGCATTCATGGTGCGCCTTTTTATTCAATGCGTGCCGGTTAGTCCCCCTCTCAGGCTAATCGTACATCACCGCGGCGATTTTGGGCAGTCCCAATTATCGGGGCTGGGCCGCCGGCGCGTGCTCTAAGGCGTTAGTTATGCCGGTTATGGCATCGGAAGGATGGGGGGTGGCAGATGCAGGTGGAGTCATGTAGCATCAGAGCATCAGCCAGAGAGGAGACCATCATGCCAGCCGATAGGAGTTTGCCCCTTATGCCCACGCCCGGCGACCTCCCGTGCCCGGAGTGCGGCTACCTCAACACGCCGCAGAGCGAGGTGTGCGGGGTCTGCGGGCAGATGCTTGTGCCCCCGCCCAAAGTGATCAGCGACCTGCCTGACCAACCACCGGAAAGCCGCCCGACGACGAACACCACAACCGGGCCGGAACCAAACGGCAAGTAGCGCCTGCGCTGCGATAGACTCCACACATTATGTCTCGTTCTTTGTGCGGACTTGCTTGCAGGAGGTTCTATTGGTCTCGATTTCACCGGCACGTGTCACCATCGTGCTGATCCTTATCGTCACGGTGCTGATGGCTATCAGCATTGCGACCGATCTCGCCCCCGACCCGCCGCTTCGCCTGAAAGAGCTGTTCAGCGTTGGGCGCGAGTCGAACGTTCCGACATGGTACTCGTCTGCGTCCATGCTGATTGTCTCCGGGCTGGCCTGGCTGATCGGCGCGGCCAGGAAGCAGGCGGGTGGACCGTTCGTGAACCACTGGCGGGTGCTGTCCCTGGTGTTCCTGTTCTTCTCGCTGGACGATACCGCCATGATCCACGAACTGCTGACGAACCCCGTGCGCGACGCCTTGAACACGTCGGGCCTGCTCTACTTCGCATGGGTGATACCCGGCGCGATCTTCGTGGTGTTGTTTGTGGCGGCCTTCATCCCTTTCTTGCGGCATCTGCCTCGCCGGACGTTGATCCTGTTCCTCGCGGGCGGCGCGACCTTCGTTGCCGGGGCGCTCGGCGTGGAGGCGATCAACGCGCTCCTGTACGAGCGCTGGGAGCAGGGGATGATGTCTGCCGCGGTCTACAACTCTCTGACGGACCTGGAAGAACTGCTGGAGATGGCCGGTATTGTGATCTTCATCTACGCACTGCTGGACTATCTCAGCCAGACCGTCAAGCGCATCGACCTCGTCTTCGAGGAGGAGTAGCCGCCGCAGGTGCGCACTGGCGCGGGGCTTGTACCAAAAAAGGCCGGGATAACTTCCCGGCCTTCGTCTGATTCGTTGATGGCTTAATCGCTCGGAGCGCTGGGTGCACTCGGTACACTGGGTGCGCTGGGTGCGCTTGGAGCGCTGGGCTGGCTCGGTGCGCTGGGCGGATCGGGCTGGCTGGGTGCGCTTGGAGCGCTGGGCTGGCTCGGAGCGCTGGGCGGATCAGGCTGGCTGGGCGCACTTGGCGCACTGGGCTGGCTCGGAGCGCTCGGGTTGGCTGGCAACTGAGCATCGTTACCGGGCACAGTCGGCTCCTGGGTCGGCTCGTTCACGTCGACAGGCTGCTCCGCATCTGCGGGTGTGGCCTGGTCGTCCGGGGTGCTGACCTCGCCTGCATCCTCGGTCGGAGTAGGCTGTGCAAAAGGCCCGCTTCCCTCTTCTGCAAGCGCTGTGAACAAACTCGAGAACAGCAGGACAACGACGATCGCAATCGCGAGCGCCGCAATTTTCACGAGATTGGCCGTTGAAGTAAATCGGTTCAACATAGTTTACTCCTTTTAAGTAAGGAATTTCACGAACCATAACGCTTAGGTGGCCTAACTACCACCTTACTTTGGTCCGGTGTCACGTCCGGGAGGCGTGCAGTGACGCGGAGCTTGCATTAAAAAGGCCGGGATAACTTCCCGGCCTTCGTCATGATCCGTGCTTTTAATGGCGGCTCATCTGCTCGGTGAGCTTGGAGCACTGGGCTGGCTCGGACTGGATGGCGGCTCAGGATCAGGGTCGGGCTGAGGATCCGGCTGAGGATCCGGCTGAGGATCAGGTTGTGGATCGGGCTGGGGGTCTGGCTGGGGATCAGGTTGTGGGTCCGGTTGTGGATCGGGTTGCGGGTCAGGCTGAGGATCGGGCTGCGGGTCTGGCTGCGGATCGGGCTGAGGCTGCACGGGCTGTGACCCGGACCGGCTCGGCGAGCTGGGCTGGCTGGGCGCACGCGGACTGGCCGGGGCGTTCGGGCTGCTCACCTGGCCCGGATCGCTGGCCCTGGAGGGTGTAAAAAGCCCGTTTCCGCCCCGTGCGAGGGCCACGACCAGGCTAGAAAACAATAAGATAATGACGATCGCAATCGCGAGCGCCCCAACCTTGACGAGATTGCTTGCCGAAGTAAATCGCTCCCACATGACCAGCTGCTCCTTAAAAACTATAACTAACGTCAATTGAGTGGAGCGTGATCGGCAGCTAGATCACAAACACCGAGATCGCTGCGAAGTGGAAGCCGCTGCCAGCAAGTACGAACAAGTGCCAGATCTCATGCAGCCCGAAGGTCGGGCGTACGTCCGGATCATCGAAGAGGGAGACGATGGGGCCGATGGTGTAGGGCAGCCCACCGGCGGCAAACAAAACGAGGGCGGGGGGGGGGGGGGCCCCCCTCCGGCTGGGGGGCCGGCGCGCCGCCCGCCAAGCCC
>DGDY01000044.1:0-330 GCA_002385675.1 Anaerolineales bacterium UBA3940
AGATGTGTATAAGACGCGAGCGCGGTCGAGGGCGTGCATCCGGGGCGGGTCGCGGTGTTTGGCGTACCGAACCCGCAGACAGGCACGGAGGATGCCGGGCTGGTGGCGGAGGTTGACACGGACGACGAGGCGGCTCAGAACGAGATCCGCGCGGCGATCCGGCGGGCAGTTGCGGCGGGGAGCGACGTTTCGCTGCGGCACGTGTGGCTCGTGCCGCGCGGCTGGCTGATCAAGACGAGCAGCGGCAAGGTGGCCCGCTCGGCCAACCGGGATAAGCTGCTGGCGGAGATGGGGGAGTAGTCCTCACCCCCGTGCAGTTGGCTTCGCCAA
>DGDY01000044.1:458-3061 GCA_002385675.1 Anaerolineales bacterium UBA3940
CGCGACCTTCGGTCGCTGGGAGAGGGGATGGCCTGTGGAAACAAGAGCCGCGACGTTTAGTCGCGGCGTTTTTATCCGACCTCACCCCGCCGCGGCTGTGCCGCGACTCCCCCTCTCCGTAACACGGAGAGGGAGCTAGGGGGTGAGGGGACCTCACGCGTAGTTCCGGTGCTCGTTGAACGTCTCGTACAGCGCGAGCAGGTTCTCAACAGGGACCATCGGCTGGATGTTGTGCACCGAGGCGAACACAAAGCCGCCGCCCGGCGCGAAGTCCTTGATCCGCGCGATGACTTCGGCGCGCACCTCGTCAGGCGTGCCGAAGGGCAGCGTCTTCTGCGTATCGATCCCCGCCCCCCAGAACGTCAGGTTAGCGCCGAAGCGGGACTTGATCTCGCACGGGTCCATGTTCTGCGCCGTCCACTGCCGGCTTTCGGGCCTGCTGGCGGCGTTTGCCGGGTTCTTGATCCTCGGCTTTACGCAGAACGTGTACCTGAATCTCGGCGAGCGCTACCTGTTCCCGACCGTCGCGGCGGTGGTTGTGGGCGGCACGCTGCTGTCGGGTGGCAAGGGCAGCTACTGGGGCACGATGTCCGGCGCGCTGGTGCTGACGCTGCTGACCAGCCTGCTGACGGCCCTCCAGCTTGGCGAGGCCGTCAAGCAGATCGTGCTCGGCACGATCCTGCTGGTGCTGCTCTCCATCTATGGCCGCCGCGCCAAGCTGCGCCAGTAAGCCTTTATCCTCAAAACCAACCCGATCCTGTTCTCTGAGCGGGCGGGGCGTCGGGCCCACAGATGGCACAGACCGCACAGATGCGATCAACCGGGTGTCTGTGTCATCTGTGACACCTGTGGGCCGGTCTGCGCCTGTAATGATGAAACCGACACGAGACAGCAAGCCCTCACAACCTGGACACCCGTAGTAAAGGAGAAGTACCATGCGCAAGATCACAATGCTGGGCAGTGGGTTCATCGGGCGTTTCTACGCCAGCACTCTGCACGCCAAGCGCGGGCGTGATCAGGTTCATGTCTTTTACTCACGCACGGCAGAGCGCGCTCGCGAGGCGGCGGAGATGTTCGGCGCGCCCAAGTGGACGGACAACATGCGCGAGGCGATTGAGGACCCGGAGACGGACGTCGTCGTCATCGGCCTGCCGAACTACCAGCATAAAGAGGCGGTGATCATGGCTGCGGAGGCGGGCAAGGCCGTGCTGTGCACGAAGCCGCTTGCGCGCAACGCAGCCGAAGCGAAGGAGATGCTTGACGCGGTGGAAAAGGCCGGCGTCTTCGCGGGCTATCTCGAAGACCTGGTCTACACGCCGCAGACGCTCAAGGCGCTGGAGTTCGTGCGCGATGGCGCGCTGGGCAAGGTGCTGTGGGTCCGCTCGCGCGAGACGCACCCCGGCCCGCACAGCGACTGGTTCCTCAACAAGGAACTGGCCGGCGGCGGGGCGATCATCGACATGGGCTGCCACTGCATCGAGATCGCCCGCAACTTCATCGGCAAGAACATCCGCCCGGTCGAGGTGATGTGCTGGGCGGATACGCAGGTCCACCCGATTGATGCGGAGGACCACGCCATCGGGCTGGTGCGCTACGCGAACGGCGCCATCGGCCAGTTCGAGACAAGCTGGACGTTCCGTGGCGGCATGGACCTGCGCGACGAAGTCTCCGGCACCGAGGGCACGATCTGGCTGAACCACTGGCTGCGCACCGGCTTTGAGGTCTTCACGGCTGTCGGGCGGCAGGGATACGTCGCCGAGAAGGCCGAGTCGGAGACCGGCTGGCTGTTCCCCGTCGGCGATGAGGCGGCGGGCCTCGGCTACACGGACATGTTTGTGGACCAGCTCAACGCGCTCGACGAGGGCCGCGAGCCGATGGAGACCTTCTATGACGGCTACGTCGTCAACGCCATCATGGATGCCTGCTACCGCTCGGCGGAGAGCAAGCGCTGGGAGCCGGTCGAGTTGGAGGACTGGCGCGGCGACGAGATCGAGGATGACAAGCCCGTGCGGGCGGTCGATTACGACGAGCAGTACCTGCTCATCAAGTCGGAGAAGATGCCCGACGGGACGACCAAGCTGATCCTGCGGAACAAAGAGACCGGCGAGATCGAGCAGCGCATCGAGAGCTAAGCGGTGATCACACAGGGGCGCCGGGCGCAGCCCGGCCCCCTCTTCTACCTGTTGAACAGCACTCACCAGGAGGTCAGCTATGGATAAGGTTCGTGTCGGCGTTATCGGCAGCGGCTTCATTGGCAACATCCACGTGGACGCGCTGAAGCGCGTGCCCGACGCCGAAATCGTCGCTGTTGCCTCGAAGACGCCGGGCAAGGCCGCGGCGTTCGCCGCAGAGCGCGGCATCCCGAATGCCTACGAGGACTACCGCGAACTGCTGGCGCGGGACGACATCGACGCGGTGACGGTCGGCGTGCCGAACTATCTGCACGAGGAGGTCGTCTGCGCGGCGGCGGAGGCGGGCAAGCACATCATGTGCGAGAAGCCCTTTGCCCGCACCATCCAGGAGGCCGAGCGGATGCTGGCGGCGGTCAGGGAGGCGGGCGTCAAGCTGGTGTACGGCGAGATGCTGTGCTTCGCGCCGAAGTA
>DGDY01000044.1:3290-3605 GCA_002385675.1 Anaerolineales bacterium UBA3940
GGCGGCGTGCTGCTCGACATGGGCTGCCACTCGATTGAGTTTGCCCGCTGGATCCTCGACCGGCCCGCTGTGAAGAGCGTCACCGCGCAGATGGGCACCTACGTCCACACCGACAAGACGCAGGGCGAGGATCACAGCATCTGCATCGTCGAGTTTGAGAACGGCGCGATCGGCGTCGCCGAAAATAGCTGGGCCAAGACGGGCGGCGTCGATGACCGGGCTGAGATATACGGATCGCGGGGCCACACCCGTGCCGACCTCATCCGGGGCAACGCCCTGATGACGCACAGCAAGGCCTGTCTCTTATACACATCT
>DGDY01000114.1:0-716 GCA_002385675.1 Anaerolineales bacterium UBA3940
AGATGTGTATAAGAGACAGGCTCGACACCGCCGAGACGATGACGTACAACCTCGGCAACGGGCTGGGCTACAGTGTGCGGGAGGTCATCGAGGTCGCCCGCGAGGTGACAGGCCACCCCATCCCCGCCGTCGAGGCGGCGCGCCGCCCCGGCGATGCCCCCACGCTCATCGCCAGCGCGGAGAAGATCCGGCGCGAGCTGGGCTGGGAGCCCCGCTACCCGGAGCTTAAGGACATTATCGCCACCGCCTGGGCGTGGCACAGGACGCATCCACATGGCTATCAAACCAACGTCGAAGCGTAAGACGTCAAGCAGCCGGAGCACGTCGAGCAAGAGCACCAGCTCTAAAACGCCCAAAAAGCGGCGCAAGCGCAGCGTCCGCCCGGTCAGCGAGCCGGTGCCCGCCCGTGCGATGCAGTCGGTTGTGCTGCTCTTTGGGGTCGTGCTGCTGCTCGGCGCGCTGTTCGGGCTGAGGTGGGGCGTGGGGCTTGTCGGCGCGCTGATCGTTGCCTCCGCCTTCCCGCCCATGCGCCCGACGGTGGACAAATGGCTGGTCGGCAAGGCCAAAGGGGAGGAGGCCGATCAGGCCGCCATCCTGCGCATCGTCGTCGGGCTTGTTGTGATCATCGCTGCCTTTATTGTCATCAAGTAAGCAGAGCGGAACATGCGCGTTGCGATTAACGGCTGGTTCTGGAACCGCCCGGACACCGGCAGCGG
>DGDY01000114.1:923-2014 GCA_002385675.1 Anaerolineales bacterium UBA3940
CCGTCCGTCGAGGTGCGGCACGTCCGCGTGAGCGGGCGCGGCAACTGGGCGAAGATCCGCTTTGAGCAGCAGGTCTTTCCCCGTGCGGCGGGCGAGGCGGGCGCGGACCTCGCACACGTGCCTTACTGGGGCGGGCCGCTTCGCAGCCCCGTGCCGATTGTCGTCACCATCCACGACCTGATCCCGCTGGTGCTGCCGCAGTACCGGGGCGGCCTGCTGGGGCGCGTGTACACCGCGCTCGTCTCGGCGACGGCGAGCGGCGCTTCCGCCGTGATCACCGACTCGGAGGCGTCGAAAGCCGACATCCTCGAACGGCTGCACCTGCCCGCTGAGCAGGTCCACGCGATCCCGCTCGCCGCGGGTGAGCAATACCACCCACGCGGGACGCAGCTCGTCAACATGGCGCTCCAGGAGAAGTACAAGCTGCCCGCACAGTTTGTGCTGTACCTCGGCGGCTACGACGTGCGCAAGAACGTCCACACGCTGCTGAAAGCCTACACTTACGTCCGCGACGGCATGGGCGACCAGTTCCCGCTGGTGCTGGCGGGCCGCCTGCCGGAGAAGGACTCGCCGCGCTTTCTGGACGTGCAGGCGGCCATCGATATGTTCGGGCTGCGCGATGTCGTCAGGCTGATTGGCTGGGTGGACGAGGGCGACGAGCCGGCGCTGTACCGGCTGGCGTCATGCTTTGTGTACCCGTCGCGCTACGAGGGCTTCGGCCTGCCCGTGCTGGAGGCGATGAGCTGCGGCACGCCGGTCGTTGCCGCCAACTCCAGTTCGCTGCCCGAGGTGGTGGGTGATGCGGGCTTCCTCGTGCCACCCGACGACGCCCGGCAGATGGCGGGCGCCATCCTCGCCACGCTGAATCAGGAGGACGTGGCCCGCGAGCTGCGCGAGAAGGGCCTCAGACGTGCGGCGCAGTTTAGCTGGGTGCGCACCGCCGCACAGACGCTCGATGTGTATGAGCAGGTTGCCCCGCACGCGCTGGATTGAGCGAGGGCATCCTTCGGGCCGCCACTTCCCCCTGAAAGGGGGCAGAAGGGTTGCTTCACAACCCCGGAGGAGGGTCCTGAGGTGGGCTCTGACAATCA
>DGDY01000114.1:2222-18428 GCA_002385675.1 Anaerolineales bacterium UBA3940
ATCAGTTGGTAAAGTAGGGGCGGGTCTGAGACCCGCCCCTACCGTTGCGTTTAGTTCAGCACGTCACCTGATCGCCCCCTGCTAGGGGGAGATGGCAGGTCGCGGGGCGACCGCCGGCAGAGGGGATCCAGAGACCCGCCCCTGCCGTTGCCGCACTCCACGCCATCTCAGCGCACCGTAATCGTCCCGACGCCACCCTCTACCGAGAGATCGAGCTTGTTCTCCGCCGTATCGTAGTTGGCCGAGCGGTAGCGCCGCTCTCCGACCGCCGGAAAGCGGTTCTGATCGACGGTGATCGTGCCCAGCCCGGCGGTCGCTTCGATCTGCGCCGCCACGCCCTCAGGGATGTGGATCATCACCGTGCCAACCCCCGCCTCGATGCGAGCGCGGGTATAGCCTGCACGGGCGGGCATCTCAAACGTGGACGTGCCCACGCCGCCGTCCACCTTCAAATCCACCACCCGCAGATCGCGCATGTTCAGGTTAAGAACCCCCGCGCCGCCCGCCACCTCCAGCGCAAGCGGCACCTCGCCATTGAGCGCGAAGTTCCAGCCGAGGCGACCATCAAAGAAGGGGACGACCACGCCGGGGAAGTCGCCGTCGGCCATCTTCATACGCAGCACCTGCGTCGCACCCTCACGCGAGGTGCGGACTTCCACCCCACCGGCGAACTCGCCCGCCATGAGCTGCCCGCGCTCTGCCGCGCCGCGCAGATAGGCCGCACCCGCGCCGTGGTCGATGATCACACGCGCCCGCTCCGCCCCCTCCAGCGGCACCGCGACGCGCTCCACCTCGCCGCGATCCCAGCCGCGCAGCGCGCCGATGAACAGCCACGCACCAAACGCGATCAGGAGCACCGGCCAGACGAGCGTCCAAAAGTTAATGTTGAGGAACCCCAGGTTATCGGCCAGCAGCAGGCTACCGATCAGCAAAAGCACCAGCCCCCAGAAAATACTGCTTCTATTCATGCACCTCTCTCCCCGTGGACAGAACCGTTCACCCTCAGTATACGCTAGAGCAGCCAACTTGGTGCCGCTCAGGAGCCACGACGTTTAGCCGCGGCGGTGGTGGTCCCTCGCCCCTACCCGATACGCAACTAATGTGTAGCTGCGCCGGCCTTCCCAGAAAGACGGTAGGGGCAGGTCTGAGACCCGCCCCTACACGACGGTTTTACACATATGGAGCCGCATAAGCCCCGCCCGCCCGGGAATGATATTCCCGGCGGCCCGTCGAGTTCCGTCAGCACGCAACGGCCCCCGGGCTGCGCCGCAGCCGCTCCAGCAGATAGGACCACGGCAATTGTGAAGCCTGCCCCGCCCTGTGGTAGACTCCTTGCCAGTCTAACCGGTACTCACAACAGCACTTATCGAGGGCCTTCATGACCATCACGAGCGGACGTCTGACCGACCTGACGATCCGCAGCCGGGCGCTTCTCAAGCCGATGCGCCTGCACGTCTACCTGCCGCCCGGCTACGACTCATCAGACCGCTACTACCCGGTCGTCTACCTGCTGCATCCCTGGGGTGCGGACGAACGATACTGGACGGAGACGCTTCGCCTGCACGAGATCGCAGAACACCTGATCAGCGTGGGCGCGATCCCCCCGTTCATCGCCGTGATGCCCCAGGGCGATAAAAGCTTCTTCATCAACGCTGAGGACCCCGGCGGGGACTTCAGCCCGGTGATGGACCTTGACCCGGAGTTCTTCGCCGGGGCCATGGATGGCTACGGCGATTATGGAGACTATATGATCGAGGACGTGATCCCCTGGGCGGAGCGCAAGCTGCGCATCCGGCCAGGGCGGGCCTCGCGCGTGATCGCAGGCGTGTCGATGGGCGGGGCAGGCGCGGCGGTGCTGGCCTTCACCCACCCTGACCTATTCAGCGCGGTTGGCGTACACAGCCCCATGCTGTACGACAGCCAGCGGCTTGGCCCGCCGTGGATCTTCGGGCTGGGCGACCCGCTCGCCTTTGCCCGCCGCGACCCGATCCACCTCGCGCAGCACCTCGATGCGCGCACGGGCCTGCGGATCTATCTCGACTGCGGGCGCGAGGATGAGCACAGCGACCCGGTGCAGCGCCTTCACCGGGTGCTGCTATCGCGCGGCGTTCACCACGTCTACGAGCGACGCCGCGGCACACACTCACACGATTACTGGCGCAAGTATCTTGCCGAGTATCTCGGCTTCTACGCCGCAGGATGGTAAATAACCCGATGACAGCTTTCTTGAAACCCGGTCGTGTCCCTCTGCTGGCGGGCCTGCTGGCCCTGGCGCTGCTCGCCGGATGCCAGGCACAGGCCGCCGCCGAGCCTACCAGCCCCGCCGCTCCGCCGCCCGCTGCCGGGGATCAGGCTGCCGCGCCGCCGGTGGTCGAGCCGCCTGCCGAGGCAGAGCCCGCACAGCCCGATGAGCCGGAGCCGGTCGCCAACATGTACTGGGTGCAGCCGGGCGTGCCATCCGCCCTCGCCGAGCAGATCGTGCCGGTGCTGGAACAGGCGGGCCTGACCCCGGCTGCCGCGCCGGAAGACGCCGTGTTGACCATCGAGGCCAACCCGCCCGACGACGCCCTGCTGACGGCGCGCTGGGTGTACGCCCTCGCCGCGCCCTTCCCCACCGTGCCCGACGACATCTCATGGCAGGCCTTTACGCAGTACTGGCTCACCGGCGCGGCGGATGGGCTTGTCGGGTTCGACACGCCGCCGCAGCTTGTGCTCTCGCAGGACGTGGTCGACTGGCTCAGCGCCGAGGTAGGCCCGCCCGCCGGCGGGCTGCCCGTGCAGGTCGTCGCCCCCGCCGAGCTTGAGTCTGCCGCGTGGAACAGCCGTCCCTCGCTGAGCATCCTGCCCTTTGACGCGCTCACCCCGCGCTGGAAGGCGCTGCGCGTAGACGGCCAGGACGTGTTCGACAAAGCGCTCAACACCGACATCTACCCGCTGGCACGGACGCTGGGCGTGCGCGCCAGCGGCGAGCAGGCGCAGCAGGTCGCTGCCGGGCTGCAGGCGGCGGGCGCGTGGGCAGGTACGAACCGCGACCCCGCGCGCATCACCATCGTCACGATGACGGGTGTGACCGCGCTTGTGCGGGCCACCGCCATGACGATGGAATCACGCGGCATCAACTACCCGGCAGAGGCCATCATGCCCTTCCTGCAGGACGCCGACATCCTGCACACCAGCAACGAGGTCTCGTTCTCGCCGCTCTGCCCGCCTCCGGCCTGGACCGGCCCGCCGCAGGACTTCTGCTCCGACCCGCGCTATTTTGAGCTGCTCCAGACCATCGGCCTGGACGTGGTCGAGTTGACCGGCAACCACATTAACGATATCGGCACGGGGGCGCTGTCCTACTCGCTCGACCTGTACGACGCCAACGGCATCGTCTACTACGGCGGCGGGCGCACGCTGGACGACGCTCGGACGCCGCGCATTGTCAGCGCGCCGGATGGCACGCGCATCGCGTTCGTCGGCTGCAACGATCCCGGCCCGTTTGGCGCGTTCGCCACGGCGGAGACGCCGGGCGCCGCTCCCTGTGACGACTGGGCATGGATAGCGGACACGATCAGCGGCTTGAAGGCCAACGACCAGGCTGACGTGGTGATCGCCACCGTGCAGTACTGGGAGCTGCCCCGTTACTCGCCGAGCGCCGAGCAGGTGGAGGACTTCGACATCCTGGCCGGGGCAGGCGCGGACATCGTGATCGGCAGCCAGGCGCACCAGCCGCAGGGCTTCGCCTTCAACGGCGAGAGCTTCATCCATTACGGCATCGGCAACCTGTTCTTCGACCAGATGGACTTCATCGAGAACCGGCAGATGTTCGCGGATAAGCTCATTCTGTACGAGGGGCGGCACATCTCGACGGTGCTGTTCACCGGGCTGATGGAAGACTACGCACAGCCCAACCCGATGTCGCCGGAGGACCGCGCCGCCTTCCTCGCGATGATGTTCGCCGAGAGCGGGTGGTAGCGGGGAACCCCACCCTACCTTGCAGACATTACGTAGCCGCGACGTTTAGTCGCGGCGTTTCTTTTTCCATACTCCTATACGGATCATTCGCGGTGTTTCTTTTCCTAATCCCACCACCCGGCTCACTCAACCGGGCAGCGAGCTTCCATCCCGTCCCACACCACCGCATCGGCGATGCGGGCCCAGCGCTCGGCATCGACGAGCGGCACGGGCTGATCGCTGTTCAGCACTGCGACAAGCTCGTACCCGGCGATGGTGTCGCGGTCCGGCGTGCAGACCGGCAGCAGGCCCCAGCCCGCCACGCGGTCATCGGCGCGCTCCAGCACAAACACGCGCACCTCAAGCTCCGGCAGCGCATCGAGCGTAAGCTGTGGCTCCGCCTCCTCCCAACTCAGGTACGCCGGCGACGGCCCCGGCGGCGGATCCACCTCCGGCGTGGAGACCATCGTCACATACGGCAGCCGCTCATCCGCCAGCGACAAATAGCGCACCGCCCAGCTATAGTAAAACTGGCTGGAGTTCGGGCGCGGCATCAGCACCCAGTCGCCGGGCTGAGCCTGCTCCAGCAGCGCCCGCCCGTTGACCTCGTAATCCCGCTGCCGGCTCTGATCCACGAGCGGGTAGTGAGCATACAGGCTCACGCCGACAGACAGCAGCGCCAGCAGGTTCAGCGCGAGCGGGTAGGCGTTCCCGGCGAGCGTCCGCCCCCGGATGAGCAGCGCCTCCGCCTGCGGCTGGAACACCTCCCATAGCCTCAGCGCCCCATACCCGACGAGCGGCGCGAAGATCACATACGTCGGCGTCATAAAGTCATGCCAGTCGGGGATGGCGTAGGTCATCACGAAGATAAGCTGCGGCAGGAGCGCCAGCACAAGCATCCACGCCTGCTCGGCACGCTGCCGGAACAACTCCCACCCCCCGACGATGCCCAGCGCCATCCCCCACACCAGAAACTGCCGCGCGAACAGGCCCGACGCTTCCGGCAGCCGCGCGAGCACCTCGCGCCGGGGCAGCGAGAACATCTGATCCTTGAACGGCCCGCCGGTCATGTAGTCGAGCAGCGGGCCGATGGCCAGACCCCCGCCCTCGCCTGTCACGCGGGGGCAGTAATTGCAGAAGGGCGGGTTCGCCGCCACGCGGATCGGGATGTAGAGGTACTGGAGCGCCGAGGCAAGCACGATCAGCAGGACGAGCGCGAGGTTGCGCGGGCGCAGCAGCATCGAGCGGTCGGTGATCTCGACCACGTACAGGAAGGCGGGCAACAGCAGGATCATGCTGAGGTGGTTGCCGAAGCTGAGTGCGTACACGATCACCGCCGCCCAGAAGAAGCCGCGCCGCTGCGTCTGGTGCCACGCCAGCAGCAGGTACAGCACCAGCGCCACGTACAGCGCGTTCAGGGCGTACAGCTCCGCGATGCTGGCCTGATACCACACACGCGGTGCGAAAGCGGTCGTCAGCGCGACGTAGCTGCTTGCGACGATGTTCTGCGTGAGGCGGTAGGTCAGCAGGAAGAGCACGCCGACCATCGCCGCCGCGCACAGCGCCGACATCAGGTTCAGGCGGTAGGCGGCGCTGCCGTCGAGCGGCAAGTCCATCACCAGCTTGCCAAGCATCAGGTACTGCGGGCTGCCTGGCGGGTGGATCACCCCGCCGACCTTCGCCGCGATCTGCAGTTCCATGCTGTCGAGCGAGGGGCCGACGCCGGGGTGCAGCGTACGCAGATAGAAGCCAAGTGCCAGCAGCGCCACGGCTATCGCCGCCACCAGTACAAGGTGAGGAATATCGTGTGAGTGATCGGTCTCGGGCACGCGGAGAAGCCTTCTTTCCCGGGGCTGATTCTGGACCCTGATCATAAATTGTGCCCCTTCCGGCCCGGTTCGGCAACCTGACTGTCGGGCCAGTCGGCGTCTCCCTGCCACCCTGCTCTGTACACCCGCGACTCAGTGTGCTAAACTGAATCGAACACACCTGAATTATGGAGACCGCATGTCCGACGTAGTGCTGTTTGACCTTGACGAGCACGGCATCGCCACCATCACCATCAACCGGCCAGAGGTCCGCAATGCGCTCAACTGGGAGGCGATGGAGGCTTTCGCCGACGCCGTCCATCGGGCGGAGAGCACGCCCGACCTGAGTGCGATGATCGTGACCGGGGCAGGTCAGCAGGCATTCATCTCAGGAGGCGACCTGCGCGACCTGCACCGCACGTCGTCAGAGGCGGACGGGCTGCGCCAGCACGATCTGATGGCCAGCGCGCTCGACGCACTGGAGGCGCTGCCTGTGCCGGTCATTGCGGCGATTGAGGGCGCAGCGCGGGGCGGTGGCTGTGAAGTTCTGCTGGCCTGCGATATGCGCGTCGCAGCAGAGGACGCTACGCTCGGCTTCGCGCAGATCCACATGGCGGTAACGCCCGGCTGGGGCGGCGCGCGAAGGCTGCTGGAGCTTGTCGGCTATGCCCACGCATTTGAACTGCTGCTGACGGGCGGTATGCTCTCCGCGCGGAAGGCCTACGCGATAGGCCTTGTCAACCACATCACCCCGCGTGGGCGGGCGCTGACCGAAGCGCGCCGGATCGCCCTCCAGTTTGCCAACGGGCCGCAGGGGGCGCTGCGCGGCGTGAAAGAGGTGCTCCGCGCCCACCTGAGGCTGCCACCGGAGGCCGCCCGCGCCCGCGAGCGCGAGATATTCGCGCAGTTGTGGGCCAGTCCGGACCACGCCGAGGCGGTGCTCGCCTTCCTTGAGCGGCGCGAGCCGGTATTTTCAAAGGAGGCAGGGCGCTGAGCCAGCACGACGACCCCTACACCACTGTTGTGCGCTACTACGACGCCGAAAATGCCGGGCTGGTCGAGGACATCCCCGCCTACCGGCTGCTGGCCGAGCGCTTTGGCGACCCCGTGCTGGAGATCGGCGTGGGGACAGGCCGGGTGGCAGTCGCCCTCGCCGAGTACGGGCTGCGCGTCACCGGGGTGGAGCCTTCCGAGGCCATGTTGGAGCGGGCACGAGAGCACGCGCAGGCCAGCCGTGCCGCCGCCAACCTCACACTGCATCAGGCCAGCATGCTTGACTTCACCCTTGAGGGGCGCTTCCGCCTCGCCATCGTGCCCTACGGCGCGTTCCAGCATATCCTGACGCAGGAGGAGCAGCTTGCGGCGCTGAGGCGTATCGCCGCCCACCTGGAGCCGGGGGCGGGGCTGGTGATCGACCAGGGCAACCCGCTCGGCGCGATGCTGGCGGACGACCTGCCCGTGATGACGCTTGAGCGCACCTTCCCCGACCCGGAAACCGGCGACACCGTGATGCAGCAGTCGCTTAAGACCTTTGACCGCCCCACACAGATCGAGACAATCACCTGGGTATATGACCGCATGGACGCCGAGGGGCGCATCTACCGGCAGATCTCTCGCATGGAACTGCGCCACACCCTCGCACCGGAAATGCGCCTGCTGCTCGCACTGAGCGGCTTCCACGATGTAGAGTTCTACGGGGGCTATGACTTCACCCCGTATGAGGAAGACAGCCCTCGACTGTTTGTCGTGGCGGCGCGGGGCGAGGCGGGCCTTTAAAGCCCCTATGAGCCTGACCGCCCGCCCCGGCGCGTGCTGTACCGGTTCTCCATTTGGCAGAGGGCGGCATCACCCTTACAATACGTGCGCCGCACGGCAACGCCGCTGTGACACTCTAAGCTGTCTGCCAGCCTGTTACTCAGCGTTAGCGGGAACCCATCACCATGAAGTTTGAAGTTGGATACCGAACGGACCCCGGCCCGCGCAAGGGGGCAAACCAGGATGCGATCCGCGTGGTAGCTGGCGAGGGCCATCTCGATGGCATTGCCCTCATCCTCTCCGACGGCATGGGCGGCGCGCGTGCGGGCGAGCGCGCCAGCGAGATCGCCGTCTCCGTCATTGAGGAAGAGCTTGTCGCCGCCCCGCCGCTTACGCCAACCACGGCATCGGAACGGCTGCACCAGGCCATCCTCACCGCCAACCAGAGCATCTACGACGAGGCGCAGGCCATGCCGGAGAAACAGGGCATGGGCTGTACCATCGTCGCAGCGCTCATCCTCGGCAACCAGGGCTGGATCGCAAGCGTGGGCGACAGCCGCGCCTACCTCATCCGCGGCGAGTCGAGTAAGCAGCTTACCCAGGACCACACCTGGGTCAACGCACGCGTGCGCGACGGCATAATGACGCGCGAGGAAGCGGTCAACAGTGGGCTGCGCCACGTGCTCGACCGCGCGCTCGGCACGCGCCCGAATGTCGAGGTGGATGTCTGGCCTGCCCGCACCCTTGAACCCGGCGACGTGCTCCTGCTATGCTCAGATGGGCTGTACGGCGTCCTGGACGACGACGAGCTGTGTGCGACGGCAACGGCTTACCCGGCGCAGCAGGCGGCGGACCGGCTCGTGCGGCAGGCGCTCGACGCGCACACGCATGACAACGTCTCCGTCGTGATCCTCCAGGTACGCGAGTAGACCGTCTGCCCCTCACAACCACACACCGCAAGCGACAGCAGGAGCAGCATGGCCGATTCCCTGACCTTCGCGCATGTCACGGATATTCACCTGACCGAAGCCGGTGAGTCATGGGGCACGCTCGACGACCTCGCAGAAGACCTGTTCGCCCGCGTCGTCGAGACGTTCAACCGCATGGACGGGCTTGACTTTGTGTTGATCACCGGCGATGTGGTCGACACGGCATCTCCGGCGGAGGTTGACCGCTTCCGCGAGTTGATCGCCCCGCTGGAAGTCCCCTGGCACTTCATCCCCGGCAATCACGATGGCTTCTACGATCCGAGGGTACCCAATGCGCTGCCTCCGCATGAAGCCGTCAGCCGCCTTGACCCGCGCCTTGCGGACCCGCCGCCCATCCCCCAGCAGGCCCGCTGGAGCCGCCCTGTTGCAGCGGACGTGCAGCTTATCGGGCTGGAGTCGCGCATCGCGGACGACTGGGGCGGCGTGATCGACGCCGGGCAGATGGCCTGGCTCCGCGCCGAACTGGAGGCGCACCGGGGCGATGACCTCGTGATCGTGGCAGTGCACCACCCGCTGCACATGCTGACGCCGCTCAACAAGGAGGAGTGGTGGTGCAACTTTGTGTGCAGCAACGGGCCGGAAGTTGAGGCGCTGCTCGACGAGTTCCCGAACGCCCGGCTGGTGATCTCCGGGCACCACCACGCGAGCCAGATCGTCCAGCGCCCGAACGGGCGGCTGCACGTTGTCACCGCCGCACTGAGCGGCTACCCGTGCGTGTACCGGCTGATCCGATTAACTCGGGAAGACGGGGCATGGTACATCCGCGTCGAGACGCACTCACCCGCCAACGAGGCGGAGCGCCGCCGCGCCTACGACCGGCTGATCACCGGCAAGACCGCGCAGAAGTACAACTCCACCGACCCGACGGCCTGGGCGCGCTTCGTCGAGGGTCGCCCCGAGGACCGGTTCTTCGAGGGGCGGTTGGGGTAGCTTGCCGGGAATCTTTGCAGGGGGAGATAGCCGCGACTAAACGTCGCGGCTGTTTTTACCTCACCCCTCCTCAACCAACTCAAACGACAGCACCCACACCTCGGGGTTCTTCTCCCACGCGCCCTTGCCGTGAACATCCTCCCACACGCGGCGGAACGCCTCAAGCGGCGGCTCGCCGGCGGCAGGCTCCGCGCCCTCGGCAAGCGCCTCATCGTCGCTGAGCGCCTGCACCCGCTTACGCTCGATCCCTGTCAGGCGGATGTACCCCACGGCCTTCTCATTGCGGCCCGGCTGCACCGAGTAGGTCCGGCCCACCTGCCACTTGATGCGACCGTTGTGCAGCACCGCTGGAGCGGGCTCGCCATCCGGCCCGTCCGCCATAACAAGCTCCTCACCCGCCTTAACGATGCGCGAGGTCTGCGTCTTTGTGCCGTTCAACACCTGCTGCCACGTCACCTGAAAGATCATATCATCCCCCGGAAAAACACGAGCCGCCCCGTGCAGCAGGGCGGCTCGCCAAAACTCAACCTGATCCAACCTGCGCGGGCGACCGCCTCAGCGCACAAGCCGGAGGAAGCCTGTATCCACCCAGCCGTTCACGTCCCCGGCGATGATGCGGGCCCAGTTCGCCTGCCGCTCGACGATGGTGACGACGGTGTTCCGGGGAATCGTCGCGATAGCGTTGTGCTCCGGGCCGGGGCCGCTGCGCACATTCAGCGCGCCCGCTTCGACAATCGCGGTCTGCTGCGAGGGCGACTCAACCGGAGCCTGCCCGACGTTGCCTGCCTTCCGCGTGAAGTCGCCGTTCACCCAGCCGATGCGCCCCGAGGGCGTCCGCACCTGGAGCCACTTGCTCGCGCTGTCACGCCCGACGATGGGCAGCACGTCGCCCCGCGAAACGACATCAACCACGGGGTAGCCCGCGCCCGCGCCGCTGCGGACGTTCAGGCGGCCCGTGATCACAGTGGCGGTCGGGCCGGTGGGCGTCGTCGGCGGCCCGCCGGTGGCAGGCGGCGTCTGGTTCTCCCCAACGGGCAGCGTCTGCGGCACGATCGGGATCGACGCCTGCGAGGCGCTTGTCACGATGTTCGCCGAGTCCACCCAGCCGAGCGTGTTGCCCCGGAAGAAGATGTAGTACCAGGGCAGTTCCGCCGCGCGGCCCAGGATCTGCACCTGCTCACCCTCGCGCAGATGCGTGATCGTGCCGTGGTCGTTGCCCGCAGCCGTGTTGACGCGGATCGAGCCTGCCCACGCCTGCCCGGTGATGCCGCGTGCAAGCGGCGGGGCGGTCGGCGCGCCGGGCACCGGCGTCGGGACCGCCGGGGCGGCGATGACCGGCAGCCCGGCCAGCGAGATCCGCGGCGTGAACTCGCCCGAGGCGATCCAGCCCTGCGATCCGCCGCCGTAGTTGATATACACCCAGGCCGAGTTGCTGCTGCGCCCCAGAATATTGACGATCTCGCCCTGGATCAGCGTCGCGACCACGGTCGCATTGGACGCCGGGGCGTTGCGGACGTTCAGCCGGAACGGCGCAACGGCGACCTGCGGCTGCACCCGCTCCAGCACGGGCAGGGATCTCAACGCGCCGCCCGTGTCGAGGAAAGCCGTCGACGCCCAGCCTTCGACGTCCGTGCCGGTGCGGATCTTCGCCCAGGCGCTTGCGCTGTCACGCCCCAGCAGGATCACACGCTCGCCCTGGCCGATAGTCGTGATGCTGGCGTAGCTCGCGCCCGGGCCGGTGCGGATGTGCAGGCGCGGCGAGGTCACCACCGCCGTCGGCGAGGTCTGCGCCGCTGCTACCTGCACCGCAAGCGGCAGCACCAGCGACAGCAGGAGCCCGAGGATCAGCGCCAGCCCCAGCGGACGGCGCCATCGAGATCGCAAATAGGTGTTCACAGTAGTCCTCCAGAGGTTCGCTGTGGCAAAAACGAGAGCCCACCCACAGCCGTACTCTCATTATATGCGAATACCCGTGCATTGAAAGTGGGGTGTGGAGGGCGGCCAGGTGGGGGTTCTCGTTGCTGGTAAAAAACCACGCCGAATAAACTCCACGGCTCCGGGCAGGGCTGCCCGGGAATTTGATTCCCCCGGCAGGCTGCTACGTCAGGGTGGGGTTCCGGTTGGCAGAACCCCTCACCCCGGCACGACAGCCCCCGCGCTCTTGCGGTATAATGCGCGCGTTGGCAATCACCGAAGCGAGAGAAGAGATCATGACGGAATACGAACCGGTCATCGGCCTGGAGGTCCACGCCGAGCTGCTTACCGAGTCCAAGATGTTCTGCGCCTGCCCGGTCGTGGACAGCACGTCCGCCGAGCCGAACACGGTCGTGTGCGAGGTCTGCACCGCGCAGCCCGGCACGCTGCCCGTTGTCAACCGGCGAGCGGTCGAGTACGGCATGATGGTGGGTCTGGCGCTGAACTGCCAGATCAACGAGATCAACCGCTTCGACCGCAAATCATACTTCTACCCGGACCTGCCCAAAGGCTACCAGATCAGCCAGTACGAGCACCCGCTTGCCAGCAACGGCTGGCTGGATGTCGAGGTGAACGGTGAGGTGAGGCGCATCGGCATCACCCGCGCGCACCTGGAGGAAGACACGGGCAAGTCCACCCACATGGGCAGCTACAGCCTCATCGACCTCAACCGCGCGGGCGTGCCGCTACTGGAGATCGTCACCGAGCCGGACATGCGCAGCGTCGAGGAGGTCGAGGCGTTTGCCCGAAAGCTCCGCGCGATCCTCGTCACCCTCGGCGTGAATCACGGCGACATGAGCAAGGGCGTGCTGCGCTTCGAGGCCAACATCTCCGTGCGTGAGAAGGGCACGGACGTCTTCAACACGCGCACCGAGATCAAGAACCTGAACAGCATCCGCTCGCTGGTGCGCGCTTCCCGCTACGAGATCGAGCGGCAGATCAAGCTGATGCAGGCGGGCCAGCCGGTCGTGCAGCAGACGATGGGCTTTGACGAGGACACGGGGCGGACTATCCCACAGCGCAGCAAGGAGCACGCCCACGACTACCGCTACTTCCCGGAGCCGGACATTCCGCCGCTGCACATCAGCCGCGAGTGGGTTGAGGAGGTCCGTGCGCGGCTGCCGGAGCTGCCCGACGCGCGGCGCGAGCGGTTTGTCACGCAGTACGCGCTCTCCCGGCAGGACGCGTCGATCCTCGTCGCGGACAAGGCAACCGCCGATTACTTCGAGGGCGTCGTCGCGGCGGGCGTGGAGCCGGTGACGGCGGCCAACTGGGTAACGGGCGCGATCTTCCGCTACATGAACGATCAGGGCGTGGGCATCGAGGAGGTACCGGTCACGCCGGAGGCGCTCGCCGGGCTGATCGCGCTGGTGGATGCAGGCCAGATTAACATCAGCACGGCCAGAGACGTTGTGCTACCCGACATGCTGGAAACCGGGCGACCGGCGCAGGCCATCGTTGAGGAGCGTGGGCTTGCGCAGATCAGCGACGAGGCGAAGCTCAGGGCGCTCGTCGAGAAGGTCGTCGCGGAGAACCCCAACGAGGTCGCCACCTACCTCGGCGGCAAAGAAGGGTTGCTCGGCTGGTTCGTCGGGCAGGTGATGCGCGAGACGCGCGGGCAGGCCAACCCGCAAATCGTCAGCGACCTGCTGCGCGAGCGGCTGGAGGCCATGCGGGAGTAGGCGCTGCCTGAGCGCACTATTCTAGACCGGTAGGGGCGGGTCTAAGACCCGCCCCTTTGTTGTCAGTTAAGCAAGCGAGGACTTAACTATAGCCGACCTTCCACCCCCTACGACGGCCCTACGGGCCGCCACTTCCCCCTGCTAGGGGGCAGTGCATCTTGTCGCGCCACCTCATCGCTCCTCATAGGGGGAGATGGCGGCGTGAAGCGCCGTCAGAGGGGGTCTTATTATGACAATCGGATAGTTCAAGCATAGGGCGGGTCTGAGACCCGCCCCTACCATCCCGACCGTTTCGTCAACCCTGCGACGCCAGGAAAACCACCAGCCCGGCGAGTGCCGCCAGGAGCAGCACAACATGCACCCACAGCACGACATGCAGGCAGCCAACGTATTTCGTCGGGATGCCCTCGGCGCGATCGCGCCGCACCTGCCTCAGGAAGTACAGGTTGGCGATGAAGCCCGCCACCCACAGCCCGAAGTAGTACATCATCAGCGTGAGGACTGCCTCGCCGAGGTAACTCTTCGGCGGGCGGGGCGTGTCGTACGGGCCAGGCGGCTGGCTCATTGCGGCACCTCACTCAGAACCGGGGTGCGCCGCCGGATCAGGTAGAGCGCACCCGACAGCACGACCACTCCCACCAGCACACCGGCCCACGTCAGCGAGGGGTCGTTGCGCACGGTAAACCCGGCCAGCGCCACCCCACCGACTGGCTCGATCACAATCGTGTGCTCCCCGGCAGCGCCGCGCCACAGCGTCGCCTCCGGCTGCGAGGCGGACACCCGGCGCGGCGGACCGCCATCCACCCGGTAGACGAGTTCGGCCCCGGCGGCGCTGCCCTCCCCAAACGTCGCCGCGAGCGACGTGCCCTCGAAGGTGAAGGACAGCGGCGCGGCGTCCTCACCCGCGATCCATACCCCGTCCGGCCCTTCCCGCCAGCCCGTGCCGTACTCGAGGGTCCAGTGATCGGCCCGGTGACGCCCGATGTGCATGACCGGCGGCTGGTTGGCGTACGCCTTCATCGACTCGTAGACCGGCATCAGGTTGAAGTCGGGGTCGGCCATCTGGAAGTACGCCTCGGGGCGGCGCTCCTCCAGCCAGGACCAGTCCGCCCGCTTGAAGTACCAGAAGTTCACTACGCCGATGAAGGGCCACTCCTTCTGCACCCGCTCGTAGGCGATCGGCGCGTAGCGGGCCTGCTGCTCCAGCGTCACCCGCCCGTAGACGGGTATCACGTCCTCCGGCGAGGCGTTGGAGTTCATCTCGGTGATCCAGATCGGCTTGGCGGCGTCACCGTTACGCACCATCACATCACGGACGTAGGCCACGTGTGAAAAGTTGAGGTTGACCGGGTTCATGCGCCGGTCGGTCGGGCCGGACCACAGCATGTAGTCCTGCGCGGCGAGGATGTCGAAGCACTCGCCCGCGCCCGCGTCATACATGCGCTGGAGGAAGATCAGGTCGTTGAGGTCGCGCCCGTCGAGCGCGACGGTCGGCGCGAGCGCGGCGCTGAGCACGACGGCATCGGGGTTCGCCGCTTTGATGGCGTCATATGCCGTGCACAGCAGGCGTGTATACGCTTCCGGATCGACCGCCTGCTCGCCCCATTCCGGGTAGATGTTCGGCTCGTTCCACACCTGGAAGTAGCGCACCTGCCCCGCGTACCGCCGGGCGACCGTCGCCGCGTAGTTGGCGAAGTCGTCATAATCATCAGGCGGCGCGAGCGGGCCGACCTCGTCGCCCGCCGCACGAGTCCAGGCGGGCGGGTTGCTCAGGCGCACGATCATCTCGATGCCGTACTCGTTCGCCAGCGCGACGATCTCGTCGTACTTCTCCCAGGCATCGCGCGGCGGGTCGTTGCGGCGGTCGGTGAAGTCGCCCCGCCCGTGGATTTCAATATCCTCCCAGGGGAACTCCTCGCGGATCCACCGGAAGCCTGCCTCGGCGATGAGCTGCATCTGCCGCTCGCGCTTCTCCGGCTCGACCTCCTGATGCAAGAAGGTGTTGATGCCGAAGGGGTTAACGCCGGTGTGCGCGATTTCGGCGTAGGGTTCGAGTCTGAGCGGCGGCTGGGTGATGTTCAGGGCAAGCTGGCCCACCCCGCGCACCTGGCCGAACAACTCTTCCTCGCCGGTCAGCCGCCACATCCACGTGCGGAGATCGGCGCCGGCGAGCAGGGTCAGCGCCACGAGCAGCAGGCCGGCGGCCAGCACCAGAATGATGAGAAGGGGTCGGGTGCGTTTCATGCGCACCATTATAGCGGGCGGGTGGGAGGTGCGCATGCTGGGCGGGGAGAGGGTCGGAGGGTGAGGTTTAACCTGCACCGCCGCGACTGTGCAAAACGCTGAGGCGTTTTGCCCGGGAGGTTTCGCGTGGCTAAACCTCCACGAACGTACGCGGCTCCGGAACCCCCACCATGCGGCGCGGGGAAGGGATCGGAGGTGGGGTTAAACCTGCACTGCCGCGATTGAACGTCGCGGCTCCTCCCCACCCCCGGTTTGCCCCGGACCGCCCGGTCGGAGTATACTGGGCATGAGCTTGACCCACATCAGGCGATAACGTTGCAGGCGCACTCTCCCCATCTCGCCGGTAAAGCAGGTCAACATCCTGCCTGGCGTCGCAGCCGCCAACGGGCCTCGTGCTGGTGGTGCCCGCCGATGCCTGCCGGAACCGCACCTTCCTGCCGAAGCGCAGGTCACGAGAGCGACTTCATGTCTTGCCCGGCGGTGACCGACTTGCCGGGTACTCTTCATTCATCACGCGCGTACAGCGGAGGCGCTGCCTGCCTACCGCCTGTGTTAATGAGAATAGAGGGGCTGACCAGTCGTGGCAGAACAAACGCGATTCAAGGAAGGCGATGCCATTGTCCATCCCAGCCATGGCGCGGGGCGGATCACGGGCATCAAGATCTGGGAAGTCGGCGGAGTTGAGCGCCAGTATTACAGCATCGAACTGATCAATGACCACGGCACGCTGATGATCCCGGTGGATCAGGTCGAGGAAACCGGGCTGCGGCGTGCAACGATCGACCCCTCCGACCTGTACGACATCCTGCGCGAGGAGCCAAGCGAGCTTGACAGCGACCACCGCAAGCGGCAGTCGGAGCTTGCCGAGCGCATCCGCAGCGGTGA
>DGDY01000070.1:0-4449 GCA_002385675.1 Anaerolineales bacterium UBA3940
TCCGGCGTTGGCGAGCCCCTCGGCATCCTGAACGCTGACGCGGCCATCCCGGTTGCCCCCATCAATGACGGGGTCTTCTCGTACGGCGATATGCTCGCCATGAAGGCGCGGTTCAAGGCGGTCGGCGGTCAGCCCGCGTGGTTCATCCACCAGGGGGTCTGGCCCGACATCGGCATGTTCGAGGTCGGCACGAACGGTGCCGGCGTGCCGTCCGGCGTGGGCACCGATGCGCAGTACGACATCATGCCGGGCACGCGCTGGCCGATCATCGTCAGCGAGCATCTGCCGCAGGACGACAACAGCGGCTGCGTGCTGCTCGCGGACTTGAACGCCTACAAGCTGTTCGTCAAGGGCGGCCTGAGCGTGTCGTACAGCGAGCATGCCGACTTCACGAACGGGCGCGTGGTGTGGCGCTTCCACGAGCGCCTGGATGGGCAGCCGTGGCTGAAGAACGCGATCACCCTGGCGGACCCCCAGGGCGGGTACACCGTCAGCCCGTTTGTTTACTTCAACGACTGACGGCTGAGAGGAAAAACACCGATGTATACCGAACGACTGAGCGAACAACTGGCCGTGGTGTCCCGCATTGACCCTGATGCGTACGGGCCGGGCGCGACCCATGGCGACGCTATCAACATGGAGAACGTGCGGCGCGTGCTGTTCATCGTCCAGGTCGGCGATATGGAGGCGGGTTCGACGGTCTCCTTCGTCGTCAACGGCGACACGGCTGCTGATGGCGCGTTTGCCAACCCCGTCACCGGTAAGGCCATCACGCCGCTGGAGGCGGGTGTTGATGACAACTCGCAGGTGCTGGTCGAAGTCACCGCCGAAGAGGCGAAGGCGCAGGGTTTCACCTTCATCCGTGGCACGCTGACGGTTGCCGATGCCGCGAGCGACGCGAGCGTGGTGGCACTCGGCGGCTACCTGCGTTACGGCCCGGCGGCGGCTTACGGCCTGGACTCCGTGATTGAGATCGTAGACTGACAGCGGGCCGATGGCAGCGGGGCGGGTAAATCCGCCCCGCCCCACCCCGCAGGACAGGTGTGATGGCAGAGAAACGGGAAGACAAGCTGCTGGAGCTGCTGGCGCATCTCGCCGGGCAGCGCGGGCAGATGGTAAAGCCGTGGCACGCGGCGCCGCACGCTGACGACAAGAAGCTGATGGAGAAGGCACAGGCTGACGGCCTGGTCATCATCGGCTACAACGGCGCGCTGCGTCTCACGCCGGCGGGCGGCAAGTACCTGCGAGCGCAGAGACAGGAGTAGTCGAGTCGATGGCGTATTGCACAGCCAGCGCGCTGCGGGCGTACCTCAGCGACGACATGGGTCTAGAGCACGACGATCTGCTAACGGACCTCATCGAACGGGCACAGCAGATCATCGACACGCAGACCGGGCGCACGTTTGAGGCGGATGCCGACACGACGCGCTACGTGGACTATGCGCACGTGGACGGCAGCACGCTGTATCTCGATGCCGACCTGTGCTCCATCACGAGTGTCGTCAACAACGCGGACGGCGGCGCGGCGGCGGAGACGCTCGAGGTTGATAAAGACTATATCCCCCTACCCCGTCACGAGACGCCATACTACGCCATCAAGCTGCTGGCGTCGAGCGGGCGGGCGTGGAAATACACCAACGACCCCGAGAACGCCGTGAGCATCACCGGGCGCTGGGCCTACAGCACGACCGCGCCGGCGGACGTGGTGCAAGCGTGTATCGTGCTGGCCGGGTGGATGTACCGCCGGCGCGATGCCATCGGCACGGACGCGGATCGACCGCTTGCCACCGGCGATGGCGTGGTCATTCTCGACGCGAGCGTGCCGTCGCTGGTGAAAGACGTCATCCGGCGCTACCGGAGGGTGTCGTTGTGGGACTAGAAACTATCTTCGATGCCGTGGCGGCGCTGAGTGTGACGACGCCAGACATCACGCCGACCGTCTACAACTTCGACGCGATACCGAACCGGGTAGACGCGGAGATGCTGCCAGTACGGCTGCTCATGCCGCTACAGGGCCGCAACGCGGCGGGATCGGCGTTCACCTTCATCGCGCTGGGGAAGACCGCCCGCGCCGAGCGGCGCATTGTGGACCTGCTGCTGCTCCGGTCGCTGGCACAGTCCACCAGCATCAAGGCGCCGATTGAAGGCCTAGTGCAGTACGTGGACGCGTACGAGGCGGCCGTGCGGAGCAACCGGGGACTGACAGCGAACGCCGCCATCACCGGTCTTGACGTGGCGCTGGGGCGGTTCGAGTTCGGCGGCGTGGAGTACTTCGGCGCCGAGATGACACTGACGATTTTCGAAGCATTGAGCGGGTAGCATACCCGCACGGGAGAAACGACTATGGCACAACTCACTGACCTGCTTACCGTCCAGACCGGTGCCGAGGTCACGCGCGGCACGGCGGTGGCACCGACGGCAAAACTCACGGGCGTGGGCGAGGGGTTCCGCATCACCCCGGTGCGCCGCTCTCTGCGGCACCAGGAAATGCGCGGCAGCCTCGCACCGGCCTACAACGCGACCCTGACGTTCGCGGAGGCAACGGCCTCCATGCCGGTCATCTGGACGTATGAGGACGCGCCGCTCATTCTGAATAGCGCCTTTTCGGAAGCGGTACCCACAGGTGACGGCCCGTACACCTACACCTACGCGGCGCCCCTGACGGCGCCCGCCACGCCTCGGCCGCGCACCATCGTGCTGGGCGATACGACGTATGCCTACAACATCACGGGTGCGCTGGTCAGCTCGTTCTCCATCAGCGGCAGCGCCGAGAGCGAGATCACCGGCACGGTGGAGTGGATCGGGGTGGACTCAGAAGTCGACACGCTGGTAGCCCTGCCCGACCGCGACGTTAGCGCCATCATGGGCCAGCACGCCGCGCTCTACATCGATGCGCACGATGGCACGATGGGCAGCACGGCGATCAACGCGACGGCGTGGGAGTTCGAGCTCAACGTCAACTGCAACCGGGCCAATACCGTCCACCTCGGCAGCACGACGCCGGATGGCTGGTTCGACCGCAAGTGGGAGGGCTCGCTCCGCCTGATGCTGGAGCTCAATGCTACAACCGATGGTTATATCGCGGACATCCTCAGCAGCAGCCCGCTGGAGAAGCAGATCGCCATCGTCTTCACGAGCGGCACGAAGTCCTTCACGATTGAGTTTGCCGGCATCGTCGAGGAGGCACCGGCGCTCTACAACGACCAGGACGGTATTGTTGGCATCGACCTGACGTTTAACGGTATGTACAACGATGCTTACGCCAACTGGCTCGGCATCGAGGTCGTGAATGAGGTGGACTCGCTGCCATGACGACGTTCAAGAACGAGAAATACGGGGCGGAGATTACCCTACCGGAGATCACCGGCCTGACGTGGACGCGATATTGGGCGGCGCGGTTCGAGAACGCCGCTACTGATCACGGTGGGCGGGTGAATCCTGGTGAGGTGTTGGCCGAACAGATCGCCGGGCTGCAGGCGATTGCCGAAGTGGCGGTGTATGTGCGCGATGGCAAGACACGCAAGCTGGACATGGACGCGCCGCTTGACCTGCTGCGCTGGGCAGCACAGGTAGTGGACGATTACCTGTACAGCCTGACGCGCGTCCCAAAAAACTAAAGCGGGCGGCGGTGGACGCGGCGCTGGGCAAGGGTCAGCCGCCGCCCCAGCTGGTGCTAGCGTGGCGTATTCAGCGGTGGGGCGCGCCAGCGGTGGTGGGTAACACTCCCCTGCCCCACGCGCTGCTCACTCAAATGGCGACGCTCGTGACGATTTACGATGCTGTGCAGTACCTGGTAACCAAAACGGGCAAGACCACGCCGGTGAGCCTGCGCTTTGCCGCCCGTAACATCGGGGCCGACGAGCATTTAAGTCAGGACGGGCGAGACGTTATCCGAGAACTGTTGAAGGACGGACTTCTGTAATGGCGAAATCCAAGCTAGAACTTCTGCTAGAAGTTGAAGGCGCGAATCAAGCCAGGCGCGCGCTGGATGGCGTTACCGGTGAGCTTGATAATATGTCGCGCAAGCAGAAGGACCTGTCCGACACCAGCAGTCTTGCGGGACGTGGGCTGGACATGCTCGGAGAGGCTGCCGCCGGGATGATTGCCGCCATCGGCGTACGCGAGATCGCGCAGTTCACCGCCGAGATGTACAACCTCGGCGCGGCGTCTGAGCGTGCCGAGATTGCGCTAAACGCGCTAACCGGAGGCCGCGCCGATGAGTATATCAAGGCCATTGGCGACGCCTCGCTGGGCACCATTTCCAAGATTGACGCCATGAGCGCGGCTAACCGCGCGCTCAAACTAGGCGTGGTGGAGACCGCGGAGCAGATGGCGCAGCTCACGCAGGCCGCTATCGTGCTCGGGCGTGCCATGGGGATGGACGCCGCCACCGCCATGAATGACCTCGTTACGGGCATTGGCCGCGCAAGCCCGCTGATTTTGGACAAC
>DGDY01000070.1:4745-5237 GCA_002385675.1 Anaerolineales bacterium UBA3940
TCAAAACGAGCATCGGGGAGTGGCTGGCGAGCGGGCTGACGCCCTACCTGCGCGCCAACCGGGAATTGACTGCCGCGCTGGAGGAGCAGTACGCCCTGTTGTACGAGGGGACGGACGCCTTCAACGCAGCTTTCAACGCGTCCAATCCCCTGGTACAGGTTTACACACGCCTCAAACTGGGTATCAAGGAGGTGGGGGACGAGAGCCTATCTACCGCTGAGAAGGCGTCGGTGCTCATCACCCCGTGGTACCTCGCGGGCAGGGCGATTAACGCCTTTGCCCGGGGGGCAATACAGGACCTTAGCGAGCTGGCCAGGGAGGAGGAGCGCCTCCGGCAGCGGACCGTAGACCAAGCGGATGCGGCGGAGATGGCCGAGGCGTACGAGCGGCGGTTGACGGCCGCGTGGGCCGCCCGCGCGGCGCAGGGCCACGACACCGCCCGTGCCACCGAGGAAGTGGCGGAAGCCACCGAGGAGGAGGTTAGCAAGGCCG
>DGDY01000092.1:0-8999 GCA_002385675.1 Anaerolineales bacterium UBA3940
CGGATCAGCGGGCGGGTCAGCCGCGACGGATGCATGGTGTAGTCGATACCAAAACGCCCCTTGACGCACAGCATCCCGTAGTTGGGCGCTGAATCAAAGGGCGCATCGACACGATAAATGCGGTTATCCTTCACATGGAGGTCGACCTGACAGCCCACGCCGCAGAACGGGCACGTGCTGCGTACGACTCGATCAGCCTGAATCATAAATTCTCCCCTTGGCTTACGGTCAAACCGGCCTTTGCAGGTTGAAGGAACTGGAGTGCCGTTAGTATACCATGTTTATCCACATTATGAGAGTAAGCATGCTGCAGCGGAAGCCCTCCTCCCCGGTTGTCGCTGCCCGGCGAGGCCATCCACATGCTGAGCGGCTTCACCAGCATCGTGCAGGCAAGTACGTTCTCAAATGACGGCTCCCTGCTGACAACCGGCAGCAGCGATGGTAATCTTAGGCTGTGGGGGGTTCCTGAGGCGGGTGAATGAGCGGCCCGCCCCAAGAGCAACAGGGAGCAAACATACATGGTATCGACACGGGATTTGAGCCGGATTCCCTTGTTCCGAGGTCTCAGCGAGGAGCACCAGGCGGCGATCGCGCGGCTGGCGCGTGAGGTCGCCTGTTCGGAAGGCGACGTGCTCTTCCGCGAGGGCGATGCGGCCTCGCAGCTTTACATCCTGCTGGAAGGCCGCATATCGATACAGGTGAAGCTGTCCTCCCGCCCGGAGAGTCTGGCGGTCGCCTCGCTGAGCCAGTACGGGCAGCTTGTCGGGTGGTCGGGCCTGATCCACGCCAATTACACGGCATCCGCCGTATGCGACACCGACAGCCGCCTGCTGATCATCGACGCGAACGAACTGTCGGCGCTGCTGCGCGAAAACCCCGAGGCAGGCTTCCCGGTGATGGAGCAGGTGGCGATCACGATCAGCGAGCGCCTGCGCAACATCCAGCGCGTGGTGCTCAAAACGCTGTAGGCGCGCGGCGAGTTTGTGCCACCTGCCCCGTAAAACAGGCATTGTAGGGGCGGGTCTGAGACCCGCCCCTACCATCACATATTTCATCATATTTGGAGCCGCGACGTTTAGTCGTGGCGATGTTGATATTGTTAACCCGCTCCGCCGTACCGGCCTATTCCACCAGTGCGACATCGGCATCCGCGAGGGCGGGCACGTCCTCATCGGCCACCCGCTCGACCTTCACCGCGCAGACCTTGAACTCCGGGATCTTCGCCACCGGGTCAATGGCGCTGATCGTCAGCACGTTGCTGAGCGCCTCGGCGAAGTGGAAGGTCATGAACACCAGTCCGCGCCGGGTGCGCTCGACCACCCACGCCCGCGCCGTCACCGACCCGCGCCGCGACGACACGCGAACCCAGTCGCCGTTGGCGATGCCCAGCTCAGCCGCATCGTCGGGGTGCACCTCGACGCGCTCCTCCGGCGCGAGGAAGTCCAGCCCGCCCACCCGGCGCGTCATCGTGCCGGTGTGGTAGTGCTGGAGCACGCGCCCGGTCGTGAGCACAAGCGGGTACTCGTCATCCGGCATCTCGACGGAGGGCTGGTAGTGCACCGGCCCGAACGCACCGCGCCCCCGCGAGAACGTCCTGGTATGCAGGATCGGCGTGCCGGGGTGGTCACGCGTGGGGCACGGCCACTGCAAGCCGTTGCCCTCCAGCCGGTCGTAGCTCACTCCACCGTAGATCGGCGTGACCTCGGCGATCTCGTCCATGATCTCGGCGGGGCTTGCATAATCCCAGCCGGGCGCGCCCATGCGCCGCGCGATATCGGCGATGATCTGCCAGTCGGGCCGCGCCTGCCCCGGCGGGTTGAGCGCCGGGCGCACCAGCCGCACGCGCCGCTCGGTGTTGGTGTACGTGCCGAGCTTCTCCATGCCCGCCGCCGAGGGCAGCACGACGTGGGCATACTCGGTCGTCTCGTTGAGGAAGATGTCCTGGCTGATGATGAACTCGGCGCGCGCCAGGCACTCGCGGACGTGGTTGGTGTCCGGGTCGCTCATGACCGGGTTCTCGCCCATGAGGTACAGCGCCCGCACCTGCCCATTGCCCGCCGCCTCGATCATCTCGGTGAGCGACAGGCCCGGCTTCGCGGGCGGCTGCTCGACGCCGTAGTAGGCGGCCATCCGCGCGCGCACAGCCTCATCCGTGACGGACTGGTAACCGGTGTAGACGTTGGGCAGGCCGCCCATATCGCACGCGCCCTGCACGTTGTTCTGCCCGCGCAGCGGGTTCACGCCGCCGCCGGGCACGCCGATGTTCCCCGTCAGCATCGCAAGGTTGGCAATGGCGACCACGTTCTGGTGGCCGTGCGTGTGCTGGGTGATGCCCATCGCGTAGAAGATCGACGCGGGCTTCTCGCTGCCGAAGATGCGCGCCGCCCGCACGATGTCGTCCTCCGGCACGCCGGTGATCTCGCTCACGCGGGAGGGCGGATACTGCTCGACGACCGCCCGCCACGCCTCGAAGTTCTCCGTGCGCGCCTCGATAAACGCCGCATCGTAGAGGTTCTCCGCGAGGATGACGTTCGCCAGCCCGTTCAGCAGCGCAATGTTCGTCCCGGCGCGAAGCTGGAGATGCAGCACGGCGAAGTCCACCAGCCCGATGCGCCGGGGATCCGCCACGATAAGCTGTGCGCCATGCTTCCGCACGGCCTTCTTGATCGCCAGGCTGATGACCGGGTGCTGCTCGGTGGTGTTGGTGCCGATGGCGAGGATGGCGCGCGCCTGAGTGATATCGTCAACCGAGTTGGTCATGGCTCCACTACCGAAGGTCTGCACGAGACCTGTCACCGTGGAGCTGTGTCAAAGGCGGGCGCAGTGGTCGATGTTGTGCGTGCCGATCACCTGCCGCGCCAGCTTCTGCATCAGGTAGTTGTCTTCGTTGGTGCACTTGGCACTGCACAGCATGGCGATGGCATCCGGCCCGCTCTCGGCTTTGATGGCGCTCAGCCGCCCGGCGACGAGGTCGAGCGCCTCGTCCCAGGTGGCGGGCTCCAGGCGGCCATTACGCCGGATCAGCGGCTGGGTGAGGCGGTCAGGGTGCCAGAGATAGTCGTGCCCGAAGCGGCCTTTCACGCACAGCAGGCCATAGTTGGGAGGCGCGTCAAAGGGTGCGGCCACGCGATAGACCGCACCGTCCTTCACGTGGACGTCGAGCTGACAACCCACCCCGCAGTAGTGGCAGGTCGTCCGCACGACCGTATCTGGTTGTAACATTTTCCCTTCTTCCGTGGTATGTGAGGCACTAATTGCAGTGTAGATAAAAAAGGGGGCCGTTCAATAGAAACGAACAGCACCCCTGAGAACGACAAACGTCACCCTTGCCTTACCCCGCCATCGTCGAGCGGTTCTCCAGCCAGGGCCGGCCCAGCCGCTCGAACTTGTCTAGGAAGCGCAGCATCAGGTCAGAAAGCTCGGCGGGCGTGGTATACGTCCAGACCTGATCCTGCCCCTGGGGATGGAGGCTGTCACCGGGCACGGCGGACATGCGCGTGTGCAGCCGACCCGGCCAGGCGGGCACGGCAACCTGCGTACGCGGATCTTGCACCTTGAAGCGGTCCAGGTTGATCGCAAAGCGGTGTGTCTCGTGGTCGGCAAGGAAGTGCGCCCACTCGAAGTGCTCAAAGTGCACCCGCGCGAGCACGTCCGGCTCCAGGTAGGCAATGAAGCGCACGTTGGCGTAGTAGGTATCGGCGGTATGGTCCAGCCGGTCGTCGAGCCGCACGACCACGTCGCTGCTCGCCAGCCGGTAGCCTGCCGACTCCAGCGCCCGTTCAACGGCGGCGACAACCGGCGCGTTAAACGCGGACTGGAGCAGCGCCACATCGGGCGGGTCGTCGGGCAGCGGGTCGTGCGGCAGATGCCACAGGTAGTCGTTGATTCTGGTCATGGTGATTCACGTATGGCGTATGGCTGATGGCATATAGCTGATGGCTGATGGCATATGGCCGATACTATTATTACCACAAATCAACCTGACAGCACCATCCGGCGCTCCATCCCCTCCCTGCGATGCGAGAAGGGGTCAACTGCCCTACTCCTCCATCTGTACCTTGCGCCTGCGCGGGCGGCGCGTCATCTCGCGGATCTGCTCAAGGTCGAAGCCCTGCTCCAGCCCCCACTGCACCTTCGGCTTGAGCGCGCCCGTCGGGCAGACGCCCACACACTGCCCGCAGAACACGCACGTGGTTTCCGGCATCGGCTTTTCCTCAAACGTCGCGATGTGCGAGTGGAACCCACGCTTGCCGAAGTTAAGCGCAAAGGCAAACTGCCCGTCGTCCGCGCAGACCTCAACGCAGCGCCAGCACATCACACACTGCGAGTAGTCGCGGATATAGAACGGGTTGTCGTCCTTCACCTCGAACTCGCGCCGCGCAAAGTCCTCCCCGGCAAAGCGCTCGGTATCGGCCTTGTAGCGCTCGATCATGGCGAGAATTTCCGGCGCGTCCTCGAGGTTCACCGTCGAACTGAGCATCTCAAGGATGGTCCGGCGGCTGTTCCGTACCCGCTCGGAGTCGGTCTGCACGACATCCCCCTCGCGGCAGACCGCCACACAGGAGGCGGGCAGGGTGCGCGCGCCTTCGACCTCGACGACGCACATCCGGCAGACGGCGGGCGGGGTCAGCGCCTCGTGGTAGCAGATGTGCGGCACATCGATGCCGAGCATCGTCGCCGCCTCCAGGTAGGTCGTGCCGAGGGGCACAGTGATCTCCTGCCCGTCAATCGTGAGGGTGACGGTATGATGTTCAGACATGAGGTGAACTCTCCATCACTTGTGTTATGTCCGGGGTCGAACTCACGCGCCGCTCGGAGCAGATCACCCGCTCCGGGGACGTGTAGATGTTCATGCTGTTGCGGCGCAGATAGCCGACAAGCGTCATGCGCCATTCGGCGGCCAACCGCACGGACAGGCTGGTCGGCGAGGTGCGGGAGCACACCAGCGGGACGCCCATGCTCCGCGCCTTGTTGATCATTTCCGAGCTGATGCGCCCGGTCGTCAGGATGATGCCGTTCGTCGTGTCGATGCCTTCAAGCAGCGCACGCCCGCGCAGCTTGTCGAGCGTGTTGTGCCGCCCGACGTCCTCCGCCGAGACGAGCACCCGCTCGCCGTCACTGAACACCGACGTGTGCACGCCGCGCGCGCGGCTGTAGAGGTGCGCCCGCCGGTAAAGCTCATCCATCAGTTCCCACAACTGCTCCGGCGTAACGCAGATATCGCCGTCGATCGGCTCGTGGACTTTCGACAGGTCATCGAAGGTGACGCCGCCCCCGCAGCCGGAGGTCAGCACCATGCGGCGCGGTGGCTCAAAGCTGGCCTCGCGCAGCCACACATCAACACACGAACCGCTGGGGCAGACGTGCAACGCGCGCACGTCGTCCCGCGTGCGGATCACGCCCTCGTTGGCGAGGAAGCCGAGCGCCAGCGCATCCACGTCGCACGGCGTGCACATCATCGTTGCAAGCTCCTGGCCGTTCACGAAGAACGTCACAAGCTGCTCGTGGATGATCTGCGCCTCAACGGCCTCCGCGCCATCCCGCTTGACAATGGTATAGACTGCCGGGAGCGTCCCCCCACAGTCCTGGCGGTTCTCAGGCCCCGCCATCAGATGTGTCCTCGGAGCCCTTCTCCACAGGCTGGACAAGCTCCGGCCAGCGGCGCAGGGCGCTCATGACCGCCATACCGGCGGTCTGCCCCAGCCCACAGATTGAGGCATCGGTCATCGTCCTGCCGATGTCCATCAGCCGCTCCAGATCGCCCGGCTCGGCGCGGCCTTCCGCCGCACGCCTGAGCAGTTCGAGCTGGCGCTGTGTTCCCATCTGGCAGGGGTAGCACTTGCCGCACGACTCATGCGCAAAGAAATACGCGATGTGCTCCAGCACCTTGTTCATGTCGACGGACTTGTTGAACACCATGATCGCGCCGGAGCCAATCGAAGCGCCGAGCGGGCGCAGGTTCTCATAGAACAGCGGTGTGTAGAAGTGCTCCGGGGTGAGGAACACGCCCGCCGCACCGCCCATCAGCACGGCCTGCGGCTCGCCCTTGAACCCGCCGCACCACCGCTCGACAAGCTCGTTGATGGTGATGCCAAACGGGGCCTCGACGACGCCGGGCTGGTTCACATGGCCGCTCACACAGAACAGCTTGTAGCCCGCCGACTCGTCCGTACCCCAGTGGCGGAACCAGTCCGGCCCGTTGAGCAGGATATCCGCGACCTTGGCAAGCGTCTCGACGTTGTTGATCACCGTGGGCTTGCCGAACAGCCCGACGTTCGTCGGGAAGGGCGGCTTGATACGCGGGAAGCCGCGCTTGCCCTCGATGGCCTCAAACAGCGCCGTCTCCTCGCCGCAGATATACGCGCCCGCGCCGACGCGGATCTCCACATCGAAGTTGAAGTCCGTCCCCATGATGTGCTCGCCGAGCAGGCCGGCCTTGTAGCACTTGTTGATGGCCTCCTGCATCACGGCGCGGGCCTTGGCGTACTCGCCGCGGATGTAGATGTAGCCCTTCTGCGCGCCGATGGCATAGCCGCAGATCGCCATGCCCTCAAGGATGTGGTACGGGTCGCCTTCCATCAGCACGCGGTCCTTGAAGGTGCCCGGCTCACTCTCGTCGGCATTGACGACCACGTACTTGGGGCTGCCCGTTGCGTTCCGCGTGAACTTCCACTTCAGCCCGGTCGGGAAGGCCGCGCCACCGCGCCCGACCAGCTTGGACTGGTCGATCACGTCGATGATCTGCTCAGGCGTCATGCGGGTGATGGCCAGTTCCAGCCCGCGGAAGGTGCCGCTGGCCCGGTGGCGCGGCAGGTCGGTCGGGTGGAGCGCGCCGATGTTGCGGGTCAGCACGCGGGGCTGGCCCGTCACGCGGAGTTCGGCGTTCGACTCGGCGATGGTCAGCAGATGCCCGGCCCGTTCGGGCGTCACCCCGACAACCGCCATGTCATCGACCAGCGCGGCAGGGGCCTGGTCGCACAGGCCCAGGCAGGACGAGCGCTCGACCGTCACCCGGCCATCGGCGCTGGTCTCGCCGGGCTGGATGCCGCCCGCGTGCTTGCACGCCGCCGCGAGGCTGTCTTCGGCGCCGTTAATCATGCAGGAAGGGTCGGTGCAGATGCGGATGATGCGGCGGCCCACCGGCTCGCCATAGAACAGGGAATAGAACTCGACGACGCCGTGAATATCGGCAAGCGGCACGCGGAGCGTCCGGCTGACGGCCTCCAGCGCGGGCTCGGGCAGGTAGCCGTAAATGCGCTGGACGTCGTGCAGAACCGGCAGGAGCTTCGACCGATCAGCGCCCCGGTAGCCTTCAAGCACCGGCTCCAGCAGTGCCAGTTCAACGTTACCGTTGAGGCTCATAATCTCTCCCCTTGATGGTTTGCTGGCCCGTTATGTCACGAGGCATTGAACATGAAGACGATATTGGGCTGAAGGGTTATCGGGTTTGTAGACTTTGTTCACAACTAAGGCAATGATTGCCGTTATTCTAACATTGATGCCCCGGCAAGGCTAGGAGAGCTTCACCCCCCAGGAACCGCCAGAATGCCATATGCACCGGGAGCCGCGACGTTTTGTCGGGTTTGGATCTTCCTCACCCCAGGCTGCTGTGCAGTACGCCCTCATTTCGGGCGCTCCCTGCGGTCACTGGGAGAGGGGGTGTTATGCCTAACAGACAGAATCATGGTAGGGGCGGGTCTGAGACCCGCCCCTACGGATCGCATCTTTGAGCAATGAAATTTGTTCGCTGTGGCGATACGTTCCTCACTCCCACGGCTACGCCCTCATCCCGGTCAGATTGTGCCAACTCCGCCGATGCAACCTTGAGAGAGGGAGCGGGTGATTCTCTTCGTACATCAGGAGCCGCGACGTTTAGTCGCGGCGGGCCTTATTTATTCACGGTAGGTGTTGCTCACTGCCCCCTCTACCATGCCTGTTCCCGCTTCGTGGCGTGGTGATATACAATACCGGCATCATAACATCACCCTCAAACAGGAGATCGCCTTCATGCAGAAATGGGAATATGCCGAGATGGTCGGCAAGACGGTTAAGTTGCTGGGGAAGCGGCTGTTCCGCAAGGAGTTCAACCTCACCGAGCGCGGCGCGTGGGACGAGCTTGGCGACGAGGGCTGGGAGCTTGTCAGCGTCGTCGCCGACGCACAGGGTGAGTTCCACTACTTCTTCAAGCGGCCCGTCGAGGAAAAGGCCAAGAAAGACAAGTAAGGCGGTCCACCCCCGGCAGGAGGCACCATGGCAGAGACGCTGCTCCACCACCTGACCATTGCGCAGGCTGCCGCGCTGATCCGGCGGCGGCAGCTCTCCCCGCTCGATCTGGTCGAGGCGTACCTCGCCCGCATCGAGTACCTCAACCCGCGCCTTAACGCCTTCCTCAGTGTGCTGGAGTACGAGGCCAGGCGCGAGGCCCGCTACGCCGTCGAGGCGCTGGGGCGCGGCGAGGTCTGGGGGCCGCTGCACGGCATCCCCATCGCGGTGAAGGACCTGATCGATGTGGCGGGGGCGCGCACGACGGCAGGCAGCGACTTCCTGCGCGAGAACGTCGCCGCAGAGGACGCGGACGTGGTGAAGCGGCTCAAGGCGGCAGGCGCGATCATCATCGGCAAGGCGCACCTGCACGAGTTCGCCATCGGCGCGACGAACGTCAACCCGCACTACGGCCCGGCCCGCAACCCCTGGAACCTCGACCTCAGCCCCGGCGGATCGAGCGGCGGGTCGGCGGCGGCAGTGGCGGCGGGGCTGTGCGCGGGCGCGCTCGGCACGGACACGGGCGGCTCGGTGCGCGTGCCCTCGGCGCTGTGCGGGCTGACCGGAGTGCGCCCCGCCCTCGGGCAGGTCAGCACGGAGGGCGTCATCCCGATGAGCGCCTCGCTGGACACCGTCGGGCCGATGGCCCGCACCGCGCATGACGCCGCGCTGCTCATGGACGCCATCGACCAGCGCACAACAACCTGCCACGTGGACGGGCTCACCGGGTCGGTGCG
>DGDY01000092.1:9144-9487 GCA_002385675.1 Anaerolineales bacterium UBA3940
GGCATGAAGGTGGTAGACGTGCAGCTCCCGCAGACGTCGGACGCGCTGCGCGCCGCCGGGATCATCAGCCTGGCGGACGCCGCCGCCTACCACCGGGAGCGGCTGGCCGCCGAGCCGGAGCGGTTCGGCGCGGACGTGCGCGCCCGGCTGGAGTATGCCTCCAGGCGCAGCGCGGTGGACTACGCGCAGGCGCGCCAAACCGGGCGGGAGTGGCGGCGGGCGCTCGGCGCGCTGTTCGAGGAGCAGGCGGATGTGCTCGCCCTGCCGACCACACCCGTCGCCGCCCATGAGATCACGAAGAGCGAGGGCGTCTCGGCGGCGAAGGCGCTGCTGCGCTTCACCT
>DGDY01000092.1:9697-13302 GCA_002385675.1 Anaerolineales bacterium UBA3940
ACCAGCAGGTGACGGACTGGCACGAGCGCCACCCGGCGATCTGAGCCGCACTTCTCAGAAAAATTTGATGCGCTATGCGGGATGCGGTAGAATTGCCGGGGTCAGCCCCCATCGTCTAGAGGACTAGGACGTGGCCCTTTCAAGGCCAAAACAGGGGTTCGAATCCCCTTGGGGGCATTGCAAAAGCGTGGCGCAGATCGCTGTGCCGCGCTTTTGTTTTTATGCCTTCAGCCCGCCCCGCGCCCAAGCCCCCGCCTGTAGAAACTCACCCGCAAATTGCGATATGTTCAGAGACGTACCGGGGCGCTAACCGCGCAGATGACGACTTTACAATCCCACGCGTACCAAGGAGGTCTTCATGGCAGACTGGGACATCACGAAAGATGTCGTCGTCGTCGGTTCGGGGGCCGGGGGTATGACCGCCGCACTCGTCGCCGGGCAGGCCGGGCTGGACACCCTCGTCATCGAGAAGACCGGGGCCTTTGGCGGCTCGACCGCGCTCTCCGGCGGCGGCATCTGGGTTCCGAACAACTACCTGCTGCACCGCGATGGCCTGGATGACTCATTCGAGAAGGCGCGCACCTACATGGCGCACACCGTCGGTGACCGCACCCCGCAGGCGTTGCAGGACGCCTACCTGCAGAACGCGCCGGAAATGGTGTGGTATCTCGCCTGCAACACGCCGGTGCAGTTCCAGCGCGCGCCGCATTATGCCGACTACTACCCGGAGCGACCGGGGGGCATGGCCGATGGCCGCGCGCTCGAACCTGTGCCCTTCGACGGCAGCAAGCTCGGCGACGAACTCGCCAACCTCCGCACGATGGATATCGAGATACCGGGCGGGCTGGCCTTCACGATTACGGAGTTCAACAAGCTTGGCATGATCATCCCCACCTGGGAGGGCAAGTGGACCGCGCTCAAGGTCGGCGTGCGGACCGCCTTCAACCTCGTGACGGGTAGGAAGCTGCTCACTATGGGCCGCGCACTGGCCGGGCGGCTGCGCTACGCCCTCCAGCAGGAGGGCATCCCCGTGTGGCTCAACACGGCGCTGCAGGAACTGGTTGTTGAGGATGGGCGCGTCGTCGGCGTTGTCGCCGAGCGGGACGGCCAGCGTCTGCGCATCCGTGCGAACAAGGGGGTAGTGCTGGCCGCGGGCGGCTTTGCTCACAACCAGGAGATGCGTGAGGAGTTCCAGCCCCACCCCGTTAACAGCCAGTGGAGCTCCGCGAACAAGGGGAACACAGGCGATGCGATCCGCGCCGGAATGGCCATCGGCGCAGCCGTTGACCTGATGGACGACGCCTGGTGGGGGCCTACCAGCATCCAGCCCAACGGCATGCCGATGTTCCACGTCGGCGAGCGCTCCTACCCCGGCTCGATCATGGTGAACGCGGCGGGCCGCCGCTTCACAAACGAGGCGGCCTCGTACGTCGATGTGGTGCACGCGATGTACGAGAACCACAGCGAGGAAGTGCCTCACATCCCGGCAACGTTCATCATGGATCAGCGCTACCGCAACCGGTACATCTTCGGCACACTGTTCCCCGGCCAGCCCATCCCGGAGGAATACCTGGAGAGCGGCTACATCATCAAGGCCGACACGCTGGAGGAGCTGGCCGAGAAGGCCGGGATCGACCCGCAGGGACTGGTCGAGACGGTGGAGCGCTTCAACCGCTTTGCGCGGCAGGGTGTCGACGAGGACTTTGGCCGGGGGAACAGCGCCTATGACCGCTACTACGGCGACCCGACGGTGAAGCCCAACCCGTGCCTCGCGCCCATCGAGCAGCCGCCGTTCTACGCGGTGAAGATGGTGCCGGGCGACCTCGGCACGAAGGGCGGGCTGGTCATCGATGAGTATGCGCGCGTGCTGCGCGAAGACGGCACGCCGATCGAGGGGCTGTACGCGACGGGCAACAGCTCAGCATCCGTGATGGGCAACACCTACCCCGGCCCCGGCAGCACCATCGGCCCGGCGATGACGTTCGGCTACATTGCGGCCAAGCACCTGGCCGATGGCAAGCTCCGCCCGCTGAAGCCGCTGCCGCTCCCCGAAGCCGGGCTGAGCAGCGGGCAGAAGATCGCTATCGGCGGCGCGGTGCTGGCCGCCGTCGCGGCGATTGCCGCGCTGATCTACCGGCGCAGGCACGATTAAGGCGAGCGAACGCAACAGCGCGGAACCGGGGCCGTTCCGCGCTGTTTGCTTTTCAGGTGATGGTGCTGGCCGAGCTACGCCACACCCAACTCCCAGCGTTCCCAGATGTCTTGGAGATAACTGTAAGCCTCGGCGAGGGTGCTAACCGATAAGCGGAACCTGATCGCCATTTCCGCAAACTCACTACTCCAGTCATCGGGTGGTGGCGGCAGGTGTTCAGGCAGCGGATGCGTATTGCGATGGCTGAATGTGGCGCGTAACGCTTCCTTGAGCACATGCTGATCCAACGTCTGTGTTTCAAAGAGCAGCATCAGGTCGATCAAGTCTTTTGACCGCGTATTGGCACGGTCATGCCACGGGAGCGTATACGCGTGGAACTTCTCGGCGATCTGCTGCTCGGTTGGCAAGAGCGGGATCCTGACAGGCTCATGACCGGCAAAAGCCAACAGATTGCGACTGGCCACCCACTCTGGTTCAGACACAACCGGATCGCCCAGTCCAAAATCAAGCCGAAAGTTCGTGAAGCGGCGTCCACCCACCCGACACTCGACTGTACACCGCAGTCCGCCTTCCGGTGCTGTCGCAAGTTCGCGTGACTTCGCTATCACAAAGCTGAAGTAGTCTCCCAGGTCAAGACTCGCCAGTTCCTGCAGGTGATCAAGGGCTACGTCGAGTGTTTGTTCCTCCGGCTCAGCGGCAGCCACAAGCCGCAGCCTATCGGTATCGGCACTCGCCAGGTCGATGTCAAGGGTTGTCCGTGCCTGCCGGTCGAGACGCAGTTCGACCGCGTACCCTCCTTTCAATAGCCAAACGAGATCGGGTTTGTGAAAGATGCGGGCTAGAAAGCGCTCGAATGCTACCTGGCGGCGCAGCCACTCCAGGTCCAGACCTTCTGTGCGAGCTTGCTCCTGCAGCCTCGCTTCAAGTGCCTGACGAAAGGCCTCAGGCGTGTGGTATACGCGTGTCAGCGCAGTCGCTCCTCGTTATGGTGCTTGTCAAAGGCGGCCAGTGCCTGATCAATCCGCTGCCGGACGGGCGGCGGGGCATCGATGCGTTTCAGGAGACGGTATCTGAGAAGCCCCTGGTCGATTCCGTCCTTGACGGCTTGATTAAGATGCTCCTGACTCAGCGGTGAGGCGGCCACGTCCAGGAGTGTGCGCAGCGGCGTTGTCACCCGGTACCCATGCCGCTGCTCGATCTCACTCTGGCTGAGCTCCGCCCGGTGAAGGACGACACCGGCAGGCGGCTCTTTGCGGAACCCGCGCTTGGGGACAGTCAGATGAATCCGGCTGGGCATCACATCGCTCATCGAGTGGAGGCTCAGCGCCGTTTCATGCGAGGCAACAGCCTGAGGCTCGCCTCGCCGGTTGTGGCTCCAGAGGGTGAGCCGTATAAGATCTTCGCGCTCCGAGGGTGGGTAGTCGCGCAGCCGGTAGATACCTCGCCCGACTTT
>DGDY01000026.1:0-12366 GCA_002385675.1 Anaerolineales bacterium UBA3940
GACCTGGTCAAGCAGGCGCTTGAGGTGCTCGCCCAGAGCGAAACCACAACCAACGCCGCCTGATCTCCGCCAACACGCCCCCGCCGTCAGCATCCATTCCCCTGCCTCCGCCCCGGCCCTACAGTAGTGCCTGCGTGCCGAGGCCGTACACCCCCGCCCGCTGACCGTTTCTAAAGGAGCGCCGGGGGGTTCTCTTATACATCTAGTATTCTTATCCAGAATAAGACCTAAACGAGACCTAAAGAGAATCTATAGAAGCCGCCAGATGTCTGTTCTGGAGTGGGCAATCGTCTATACTAAGATCAGTACCCTTCCAGGGTACTAGGCCGATGAACGGGCCTGCCGGTCGGCAGCAGCCCGTCCAGCGGAACAGGTGGGTTGAGCCAGGAAGAAGGCGCACTCGTGTCATCGTCATCCTCAAACCGGGGAGCGGACCAGGCCAGCTATGCCTCCCATGAGCGTATATGGCAGGCAATCGAGGGCCGCCTTGCCGAAGCCGGGCAGCCCGTGCCCGACGCCATCCGGCGGCTGCTGCAGGACCTGCTCGCCCGGCAGATAGAGCTGGAGCAGGAAAACGAAGAACTGCGGCGCACGCAGACGGAACTTCGGCAGCACGTCGAGGCGCGCATGGCAGAGCTTCAGCTTGCGAACCAGGCCCTGCAGGAGGAGATCGCCGAGCGCCAGCAGGTGGAGGAGTCGCTGCGCCAGAGCGAGCGGCGTTTCCGGCACATCTTCGAGCATGCGGCTATCGGCATGGCGCAGCTTTCCCCGGAGGGGTACTGGCAGCGGGTGAACGACCGCCTGTGCGAGATCACCGGCTACAGCCGCGACGAGATGCTCCAGCTCAACTTCCGCGATATTACGCACCCCGACGACATCGGCGAGGAGGTGGAGCTCCTCCAGCGCGGGTTTGCCGGTGAACTGGACACCTTCTCGCACGAGAAGCGCTATATCCGCAAGGATGGCGAGGTGATATGGGTGCGGGTGACAGTCGCCATCATTCGCAATGAAGATGGTGGTCCCCGCCATTTTATTTCCGTCATCGAGGACATTACCGAACGCCGCCTCTTTCAGCAGCGCGAGCAGGAGCAGCGCGAGCTGGCCGAGGCGCTGCGCCGCACGACAGCCGCGCTCATCCGCCGGCTGGAGCTTGACGACGTGCTGGAGCAGATTATCGTCAGCCTCGACCGCGTCGTGCCGTACGATGCCGCCGCCATCACGCTGATCGAGGATGACCGCCTGCGCCTAGTGCGCAGCCGCGGCTTTGACCGGTTCGATAACGACATGACCGACACGCTGGAACTACCCACCGAGCAGCTTGAGCAGCTTAAGGTCGTCACGACGGCAGCCGGCCCGCTGATTATGCACAACGTGAAGGAGCGATCCGACTGGCCCGACCTGCCCGGCCTGCGCTGGGCGCGCTCATACCTCGGCGCGCCGATCACGCTTGACGAGAACGTGATCGGTTTCCTCCACCTCGTCAGCCTCGAGGAGCGCTTCTTCAACCGGCAGCATGCCGACCGCCTCCAGGCGTTCGCCGACAGCGTCGCGATTGCTATCCGCAACGCCCAGCTTTACGAGCAGGCGGAGGAACTCGCCGCGACGAAAGAGCGGGCGCGCATCGCGAACGATCTGCACGATGCCGTCAGCCAGACGCTGTTCTCCGCCAACATGATCGCCGATGCCCTGCCCTATCTGTGGGAGAAAAAACCTGAGTCCGTGCCGGAGCAGCTTGCAAAGCTGCGCGAGCGCACAGCATCCGCCCTGGCAGAGATGCGCACCCTGCTGCTCGAACTGCGCCCGCTGGAACTGGAGCACATCGAGCTGAAGCGGGCCATCGCGCAGCTCGTCCAGTCAATCAACGGGCGCATGAAGACGCCCGTCACGCTGGAAGTGAACGGCGAATGCGCGGGGGAGGCGCTGCCCACCGAGGTGAAGGTCGCCTTCTACCGCATCGCACAGGAAGCGCTGAACAACGTCGCCAAACACGCCTCGACGAAGTGCGCCGGTGTCAACCTCACCTGCCATGAGAATGGCGCTCGCCTGACCGTGTGGGACGAGGGCGAGGGGTTTGACATGCAGGCTGTTCCGCCGGGGCACATGGGGCTGCGCATTATGAGGGAGCGGGCAGAGGCTGTAGGCGCAGCTTTCTCACTGGCAAGCCAGCCCGGCGCCGGAACGCAGATCACCGTCGAATGGAGTTCATCGCCAAGAAAGCTGGAATCGAATGGCTGAGCAAAAACGCATCCGGGTTATGATCGCAGACGACCATCGCCTTGTTCTGGATGGGCTTGAGACGTTTCTCAGCGTGCACTCGGACATCGAGCTGGTCGGCAAGGCGACAGGCGGCAGGGAAGCGGTGCAGATGTGCAGCGAACTGCGCCCTGACGTGGTCCTGATGGACCTTGAGATGCCGGATATGGACGGTGTGACGGCGATGCGCCAGATTCTCACTGCCCATCCCGACATACAGATCATTGCGCTGACCAGCTTCGGGGACAAGCACCGCGTGCAGGCTGCCCTTGAGGCGGGCGCATCCGGTTACCTGCTCAAAGACGTGTCGGGCGATGAGCTGGCAGAGGCGCTGCGGCAGGCGGCTGCCGGGCAGTTGGCCTTCGCACCGGGCGTCACACAGAAGCTGATCGAACTGGTGCGCGAGCCAGCCCGGCCCACCCGCTTCGACCTCACCTGGCGCGAGCGCGAAGTGCTGAAACTGCTTGTGCAGGGCATGAACAACCACGAGATCGCCGGCGCGCTCGACATCAAGACCTCGACGGTCAAGACGCACATCCAGAACCTGTTTGCCAAGCTCGGTGTGTCGAACCGCGTCGAGGCGGCGACACTCGCACTCAAATACAACCTTGTTGATGATGCGGACTAGCCCGTTTGACGGACCTTGCTCTCGCCCTATTTGGTTAAGCCACTTTACTCCCCCGAAAGCCAGATGCTCCGGCGAGCATTCTGCCCCACAATAAGGGATACTTCCCTGTGTGGGGCCGGGAGGTGTTTTGCGGTAACCGCGAATAATAGGGCAGGCCACCGAGTTTATGGCGCCCCTGTCGTCGCGGGCATTGTCGCAACCAACCAGTGACCCTGTCATGCCACTGTCCGGTGCTCGCCAGCTTCCGAGCACACGGTCGGCCTGTCGCTCATGGCCCTGCTCATCTCCGGCAGCCCATGCAGGAAAGCAAAAGGATACCAAGACCAACCCCGGCTGATGATGCCGGGGCTACCTCTGTGAATCATCATCGTGCCAGCCCTAGCAGGCACGATCTTCTCGTCAGCTTGCTCTGGCTGCATCGCCACGCAGCCGGGAAATAGGTACAAAAGGAGGATCCAGCCATCGTCGTCATTCGTATATTCTGATATATGCTGATGGATGGGCTGTCTAGTTGTGTCGTAACGGTTGAAGTTGAAAGGGACGAGTGTCACCAAAATGACCAGGGTCGTTCTGGTAGATGATAATGAGTCGATTCTCAACGCCTTACGCGAGTACCTGACCCTGCACCAGGGAATCGAGGTCGCAGGAACCACCAACTCCGCCCGAAACGCCATCGACCTCATCGAGTACTTACAGCCCGACCTCGTGATCACCGACCTCAACATGCCGGAGATCAGCGGGCTGGAGCTTACCCGCCAGCTGCGCCAACTACACCCCCACCTGTCGATCATCGTGCTCACCGGCACAGAAACGCCGCAGCACCGCAAACAGGCACTCGACGCCGGTGCGGACGCGTTCCTCGGCAAGATGAGCGCGCTGACCAGCCTGGTAACGACCATCCAGGAGCTGGGCGCGCCCCAACTGCACTGATCGACGCACCATCACGCTGTTCCCAGGCAGGAGTTTAGGAAACATTTAGCCCGTAGCTAGAACTTTTTTAGTCGATGTGTGTTAGCTTCTCTTCTGCTGCACATATCTGTTCCGGTAAAGAAAGCGTGAAAGAGGACATGGTACAGGAAATCATTTATCTCACCCAGGAAGGCTACCAGAAGTTCCATGAGGAACTGAACTACCTGCGCACCGTGCGCCGCGAGGAAGTCGCGGCGAGGCTGCGCGTTGCACGCGAGGACGGCGTTTACGGCGAGAACTTCGCCTATGAGAGCGCCGTCGACGAGCAGGCGTTTGTCGAGGGGCGCATCCAGCAGCTTGAACTGCTGCTGGGCCGGGCCCGCATCATCAACGGGAACGGGCACAACGGCGCCACTGACTGTGTGGGGCTGAACAGCATCGTCACCGTGCAGGAGGAAGGCTCCGAGCCGGAGCGGTTCCATATCGTCGGCTCGGCAGAAGCCGACCCGAGCCTCGGCAAAATCAGCGACGAGTCGCCGCTGGGGCGCAGCCTGCTCGGCAAGCGCGTCGGGGAATCGGTAACCGTCAAAGCGCCGGCAGGCAGCTTCGTCTACCGCATCGTGGCTATCGAGTTCTAAGCGAAGCCGGTACAACCGTACCAGATAGGGCGAGAGGCCGTAATATGGCCTCTCGCTTTTTGATCGTATGTTCCGAACATTTGTGTTATCATAAGTTGTGCGTTAAGATCGTATTGGAATTGTGTAATGGTCGCCATGCAGAGCGCGGTCGGGCAGACGGCCCGCACCAGCGCACTGGGCCAATATCATGGCCGTTTACTCCTTTAACCGTCAAAACGCACACGGGCGGCTCGGAGAGGACTTTCTTGACGCATTCTTCGAGCAGCGTGGCAACTACGTCCAGCCTGCCACCCGCTGGCAGCAGAAGCAGGGCATCGACCGGATCTTCGCGCGGGAGAGCAAGCTGGCACGTGTCGAGTACAAAACCGACTTCATCGCGCACCGCTCGGAGCGGGTCTTTATCGAGACTGTGAGGCTCGATCAAGACGAGAAATCCGGGTGGGCCTACACCAGCCAGGCCGATCTACTCGTCTACTTCATCCCCGGCGCGCGCGTGATCTACGTGATGCCCCTGGAAACGCTGCGGGAGCAGCTCCCACGGTGGTCGGCGTTGTACCCCTCCCGCCCGGTGCACAATGAGACCTACACCACGCGCGGCGTGCTCGTACCTCTCGCCGAGTTCGAGCGGTTTGCCACGCAGATCTTCCGCCTTCACACCAATTCCTCTTGATCCGCCAGAAGCTGCGCCGGAGCGTTGAAACAGCGGAGGCGCCAGCCCTGCCCTTCCGCGGCGACGGCTGCCGCGTACCCTTCGCCGGGTTCCAGCGCGGCTAGCTGCCATCGCGCCGCGTCAGGCGGGTCGGCCCGCGTGGCGAGCAGACATGCGGGCTCGCCGGGGGCGAGCGTCACGTCGAACTCGTGCAGCGGCATCGAAAGCCCCTCCCCGCGCGCCTTGATGTATGACTCCTTGCGCGTCCAGCAGTTGAAGAAGCCCTGCACCCGGTCGCGCTCTGGCAGCGAGCGCAGCACGCTCACTTCCCGCGCCGAGAAGAACTGCTCCGCCACGCGCATATCGGCCAGGTCGGTACGCATCCACTCCACGTCCACGCCGACCGCGCGCCCCCGCGCCACAGCGATCAGCGCCAGCCGGTGCGAGTGCGACAGGTTGAAGGTCAGCGCACCGCTCTCCAGCCCATCAAGCGAGGGCTTGCCGTGCGCGCCGGTTCGGAAGCGCAGCGCAGCGCCATCCACACGCAGGTAACGACCGAGGATCAGCCGCAACGCGCCGTGCGCGGCGATGTAGCCCAGACGGTCACGCTCGTGGTGGAAGCGGGCCGCCCGCTCGCGCTCGTCGTCGGAAAGCAGCCGCAGCAGCCGCCGCACGGCATCACCCGGCAGGTCGAGCGGGGCGCGCCACACATGCACCTCGTCGGCGGGGAGGTCGGGCACGGCGGGCGGGTCGGCCCAGGCAGGCGAGGCGGGCAGCATCAGCCGAGCAGCAGCTCCCGCGCGATGATCTGCATGAGCAGCGGGCGCGCGGACTGGATGTAAAAGTGGTCACCGGGGAACATGCGCACCACGAAGCCCGCCCGCGTGTGCGCGCCCCACGCCTCAAGCTCCTCCCGCGTCACGCTGCCATCCGCCAGCCCGCCCAGCGCGGTGATCGGGCTGCTGAGCGGCTCGCCCTCGCGGTAGGTGTACGCCTCGATCATGGCAAAGTCGGCACGCAGCACGGGCAGCACGAGCGCCCGCAGTTCGTCGTCCGCAAGCACTTCGGGCGGCGTGCCGTTCAACCGGCGGATCTCGTTCAGGAAGTCCGGCTCGGGCAGTGTGGAGATCGGCTCGTCGCGGTCGGGCAGGTGCGGGGCGCGGTGCGCGGACACAAACAGCCGTTCAGCGCGCAGCCCCTGCGCCTCCAGCACACGGGCTAGCTCAAAGCCGAGCAGCGCGCCCATGCTGTGCCCGAACAGCGCGAACGGCCTATCGAGGCAGGGCAGCAGCGCCCCGGCAAGCGCCTCGACCAGTGAAGGCAGGTCCGTCATGGGCGGCTCGGAGATGCGGGTTTCTCGCCCCGGAAGCTGCACGGCGCAGACCTCGACATCGGGTGGCAGCAGCCCGGCCCATGTGTGGTACGTCGAGGCGCCGCCGCCCGCGTGCGGCAGGCAGAACAGCCGCAGTCGCGCCGCGCCATTCGCTCGCGGAGTCATAATCCACCGGTTGTGGTGATTGAAAGACATCATATGCGGTGGCCCGTCCCCCCTTCGTCTCAGCCCGAGGCCATCACCCGTATGAGATCATCAGCACGACCAGCAGCAGGCCCGCTACCGTCGCCAGCGCCCAGAGCGGCGTCAGCACGAGCGCCAGCGTGCCCAGCACCAGCCCCAGCGTCACAGCGATCAGCAGGTTGGAGAGCCGGTCGGACGTGATGTAGCGGCGCACGCTCTCGCTGAGCGTGCTGCGGCCCAGCAGCGACGGCTGCCCGCTGATCGGCACGAAGCGCTCTTCCACCTTCGCCGCATCCTCGCCGGCATCCACGGAGCGGACGAAATGGCGGAAGTCCCGGTTGAACGCGATGATCAGCGACAGGCTAACCATCGCGACGCCGCAGGCCATGTACATGAGCGGGATGTTCTGATTGATCAGGTCCGCAACAATACCGGCCAGGCCCATCGAGATCGGAGCCAGCCCGCCGGAGATCGTCGCCAGCAGGCCGAACACCCGCCCGCGGATGTTCGTCGGCGTCGTGATCTGCACCATCGTGGTAATGTGCACGGTGATAAAGCCGTTCAGCGCGCCGCCCGCAAACGCCAGCACCAGCACCAGCATCGGCTCGCGGACCATGCCGATCAGCCCGTACCCCACCGACTGAGCCAGCAGGATCGTGATGATGGCGCGGTGGCGGGTCCGGCTGGTCAGCTTGATCGACCCGGCGGCGAGAAAGCCCGCCAGCGAGCCCACGCCGAACGACGCCATCATGAAGCCGTACCAGTCCGGCGTCATCCCCAGCCAGTCCTCGACGAAGAACGGCATCAGGATGATGATGGGCATCGTAAAGAACGTCAGGAAGGACGAGACGAACACCAGCTCGCGCAGCCCGGCCCGCCGCCAGACGTACTGGAAACCGGCGCGCAGGTCTTCCTTCAGCGTTTCGACCTGCTTACGCCAGTCGGGGCTGGTCTCCGGTATCTCCTGCGGGATCCTGACGAAAACCTCGGACAGCGCGGAGAAGAGGTAGGTGACGCCGTCGATCACAAAGAGCAGCGGCGCACCCAGCAGCCGGAACAGCGCCCCGCCGACGCCCTGACCGAGGAAGGTCGTCAACTGGTAGGAAAGCTGCGTCAGCGAGTTGGCCGTGGTGATGCTCTTCTTCGGCACGAGGTCGGGGATAGCCGCCGAGATCGCCGGGTTGAAGAAGGCCGACATCAGGCTGCTGATGAGCAGTACGACGAACATCCACGCGATGGTCGCGCCGATGGCGTCCGGCATGAGGAACATCATCGCGCCGAGCGAGAGCGCTGCCACCCCTCGCACGACATCAGCGAAAATGATCAGCTTGCGGCGCGAGAAGCGGTCCGCCACCACGCCACCAAACGGGCCGAACAGCAGCGCGGGCAGCGCCGTCACCGCCTCCATGATGCCGATCAGCGACGCAGACTCCGTCACCCGCTTGATCCAGAAAAGCTGTGCGATGATGACGATTTGAGCTCCCAACCAGCTCACGAACTGGCCCTGCCACAGCAGGACGAAGTTCCGGTTCAGGAGCCGGGCCGGTCGGCTCGCCTCGACGACGTTTGGTACGTCGCTGATCTCAGTCGTAACTGTCTGCATGTCTTGACGCCTGTTCGGGCTGCTCGCGGTAGTTCACGTCATGGGTGGTGTACGGAATCACAGCCAGTTATGCCCCTTCTACCGGGGAAGGCGCGGCCTTCTGACTCGCGGCCTCCAGGCAGGCTTTGAGCTGCCTCGCCACCGCCTCGACGTGCGGCTCGTGCAGCATGGTCAGATGGTTGCCGGGCACGTCATACACGCTGACGCCTTCCTTAGCGATCTCCCCCCAACCCATGTCGGGCTGAGGCGCGCTGTGGTCGCTCTCCTCCATCGCACGGAACAGCGTGATATGGCCCGCGTAGGGCTTCGGCGTGTACTTGCGCCAGGCATCGTTGTGCGTGCGCATCGTCCTGACGAAGTGCGCGAACTGCTCCAGCGACACATCCGGGTAGACGAAGCCGATCTCGCGGGCGGTCTTCCACACGTGCTCAAGCTGCTGCTCCTCGCCCATCGCCCGCAGTTCGTCCACGGTAACCGGGATGTGCTTGGCGAATGTCTCCGCAAGGAACGCGGCCTGATCCTCCGGCTCGGCAAGCGGCATGTGCGGCCCCTGGTCCAGCATCAGCAGGAAGGCGATCTGCTCACCCGACGCCTGAAGTTGTTGCGCCATCTCCAGCGCGATGGGCACGCCGCCCGAATAACTGCCAAGCCGGTACGGGCCGTGCGGCTGCACCTCGCGCAGCGCCTCGACATACTGCACGGCCATCTCCTCGATGGTGGTCAGCAGCGGCCTGTCGCCGAGCAGGCCCTGCGCCTGCAGGCCGTACAGCGGCTGCTCCGGCGCAAGGCAGCGGGCGAGGTCCGTGTACCAGTGGACGCTGCCGCCGGTCGGGTGGACGAGGAAGAGCGGTGGCTTCTCGCCCTTCGGCTGGAGGGGGACCAGCACCGACGACAGGTGCTTCTGCTGGCGGATGAGGCTCGCAAGCTGCTCGACGGTCGGCTCCTGAAAGAGATGGACGAGCGGAAGGTCCACCTCTAGCTGCTTCTGAAGCTGGGCGATCAGCCGCACCGCCAGCAGCGAGTGCCCGCCCAGCTCAAAGAAGTTATCCTTCACGCCGACGGGCTGCACGCCGAGGATCTCCTCCCAGAGCTGCACGAGGCGCGTCTCCAGAATGTCACGCGGGGGCATGTACTCGCGTCCGAGGTTCGGGCGAGCGCCGTCCGGCGCGGGCAGCGCCTTGCGGTCCATCTTGCCGCTCGGGTTGAGCGGCAGCGCCTCCAGCGTGACGAACGCCGCCGGGATCATGTAGTCGGGCAGGCGCTCCTTGAGGAAGGCGCGCAGGTCGGCGGCTGTGGGGGCCTCCTGCCCGGCCTCCGGCACGACGTAGCCTGCCAGCCACTTCTGGCCGGGGCCGTCCTCGCGCACCGTCACCGCCGCCTGCCTGATGGCCGGGTGGGCGGTCAGCGCCGCCTCGATCTCGCCCAGTTCGATGCGGAAGCCGCGAATTTTGACCTGCGAGTCCGTCCGCCCCAGAAACTCCAGCGTGCCGTCCGGCAGCCAACGCACGAGGTCGCCGGTGCGGTAGAGCTTCGCGCCCGGATCGTCCGAGAACGGGCTGGGGACGAACTTCTCGGCGGTGAGTTCGGGGCGGTTGAGGTAGCCGCGCCCCACGCCGGCACCGCCGATGTACAACTCGCCGGGCACGCCGACGGGCACGAGCCGCCGCCGCGCGTCGAGCACGTAGTGGCGGGCGTTCGGCACGGGCCGCCCGATGGGGATGCGCCCGGCGGCAATATCCGCCGCTGTGACCTCATGCCACGTCGAGCAGACCGTTGTCTCCGTCGGCCCGTAGGCGTTGATGAGCCGCCTGCCGGGGAGCCACTTCGCCGCGACCTCCGGCAGCAGCGCCTCACCGCCCGACGTGACGATCCGGAGGTCAGGCAGATCGTCCGCGTCCAGCACGCTGAGCAGGGCGGGCGGCATGGCGACCATCGTGATCCGCTCGCGCTTCAGCAGGGCGTGCAGATCAGGCGGGGAGAGCAGCGTCTCGCGCGGGGCGAGCACCAGCGTCGCGCCGCCTGCAAGCGCCGGGAAGATCTCCATCACCGAGCCGTCAAACCCGAACGAGAACATCTGCAGGACACGCTCGCCGGGCGCAAAGCCGAAATCCCTGATGAAGCCGTGCACGAGGTTCGCCAGCCCCCGGTGGTGCAGCAGCGAGCCTTTGGGCAGGCCTGTCGAGCCGGAGGTGTAGATCACATAGGCGAGGCTGTCCGGCCCGGCGACCTGTTCCGGGTCGTCACTGCTGGCCTGCTCGATCTGCGGCCAGTCCGTGTCAAGGCATAGCGTTTCGACCTCGCGCGCGGGCAGGCTGCTCTGCAGGGTGGCCTGCGTCAGCAGCAGGCGGATGTTCGTGTCGGCCATCATGTGGGCGAGGCGCTCGGCGGGGTAGGACGGGTCGAGCGGCAGGTACGCGCCGCCCGCCTTCATGATGCCGAGCATGCCAACGATCATCTCCGGCGAGCGCTCCACCGACAGCCCGACAATCGTCTCCGGGCCAACGCCGCGCGCCTTCAGCGTGTGCGCGAGCCGGTTGGCGCGCTCGTTCAATTCCGCATAGGTCAGCGATTGGCCCTCGAAGCGCAGCGCGACCCGGTCTGGCATTTCACACGCGTGCCGGGCGATGACCTCGTACACGGGCACATCGAGCGGGAAGTCGGCGGCCTTGCCGCTCCATGCATCCAGCAGCGTGCGGCGCTCCTCGCCGGTCAGCATCGGCACGTCCGCGAGCGGCCCGTCGGGCGCGCTGGCGAAGCCGGTCAGCAGCGCCGACAGGTGACCCAGCACCCGGCGGATGGTCGCGGCGTCGAACAGCTTGCCGTCATAGGCGATCTTCAGCACGAGTTCGTCCGCCAGCCCGGCGACGACGTTCAACGGCAACTCGGTCTGCTCAACCGAGCGGACGTCCTCCACGCTCAGGCTGATGCCCTGCCCCTCGACGGTGCTGGCAATCGGGTAGTTCTCAAAGACGAGGATGCTCTTGAAGAGCGGCTGGCCGGGCCTGATGTCGCTCCAGCGCTGGATGTCCAGCAGCGAGCTGTACTCATATTGCCGCATCTCGACGCTGCGCGCCTGAAGCCCCTTCAGCCACCCGGCGACGGGCTGGCCCTCGTCCACCTTCACGCGGACAGGCAGCGTGTTGATAAACAGCCCGACCATCGTCTCCGCGCCGGGCAGGTCCGCCGGGCGGCCTGATACCGTCGCGCCGAACAGCACGTCTTCCTCGCCGCTGTAGCGGCTGAGGAGCAGCGCCCACGCCCCCTGCACGATGGTGCTCATCGTGACGTGGTGCTGCCGCGCCAGCGCCTCAAGCGCCACCGTCACGTCACGCGGGAGCCGCGTCTCGATCTCGTCGTAAGCGGGGCCGTCCTGCGTTCGCTTCAGGTCGTCCACCATGAGCGGCGTCGGCGCGGTGAAGCCTGCCAGTTCCCGCCGCCAGTAGGCCTCGGCGGCGGCCATGTCCTGCTTCTTCAGCCAGACGATGTAATCGCGGAAGGGCCTGGGCGCGTCGAGGTGGAGCGTTTTGCCCTGCCGGTACGCCTCGTAGAACGCGAAGACCTCGCCAAGTAGAATGGGCACCGACCAGCCGTCGAGCAGGATGTGGTGATGCAGCATGACGAAGATGTGCGCGTCATCCGCGATGCGCATCAGCGCCAGCCGCAGCAGCGGCGCGCGGGACAGCACGAACCCCTTGTGGCGCTGCGCCTCAAGGTAGGCCGCGAGCTTCGCCTCCTGCTCGGCGGGCGGCAGGTCGCGCCAGTCCACAACGGTGAAGGGCACCTGCACCTGCTTCAGCACAAGCTGCACCGGCTCCTTCAGCCCCTCGCCGGTGAAGGCCGTGCGCAGGATCGCGTAGCGATCCACAACCGTCTGCCAGGCGCGGCGGAAGGCGTCCACGTCGAGGTCGCCGCGCAGCGTCACGCTCATCTGCTCGACGTACACACCCGACTCCGGCGCCATCAGGCTGGCAAACAGCATGCCCTGCTGCATTGGCGAGAGCGGGTAGAAATCTTCAACGTTCTTCATCGGCGATGTCTCTGTCCTGTCAGTCGGTATGGATAAGCCCCCGGTGCGGGCGGGCGCTCTGCGGGCCAGCCGCTAGAAGTCCTCCTCCATGTCGGCCAGGAACTCGTCAAAATCATCCTGCATTTCGGCGAAATCGCTTCGCA
>DGDY01000026.1:12536-13190 GCA_002385675.1 Anaerolineales bacterium UBA3940
GAAATCGCTTCGCATTTCGGCGAAGTCGCTCCGCACTTCGGCGAGATCGTCGGCCATCTCCTTCATGCCGTCCTTCAACTCGGCGAGGATTTCGGCGAAGTCACCCGCATCCCAGCCAAAGTCGGCGAAGTCCGACGCGGTGAAGGCCGGTGTGTCACTCTCCTGCGCGTGGCGGATGATGCGCCGCAGCGCCTCGACGAACGCGTTTGCCACCCGCTCGACCGTCTCGCGGCGGTGCAGGTTCGCGCTGTAGGCCCAGGCCATCTGCAGGCGCCCGCCCATGATGCCGCCGTTGACCTCAAGCAGGTGATAGCGCAGACTGCCGGGGTCGCGCTCCGGCCCGCGCTGCTCCGGCGCGATGCCAAATGCGCCATCCGCGCTGCCACCCATCGCAGCCAGCTGATCAAACTGACCGAGGTAGTTGAAGGCAATGCCCGCCTGAGGCACGGCACGCATCCGGGCCTGCACCTGCGGGTCCTCGCTCAGATAGCGCAGCAGCCCGTAGCCGATGCCCCGGCGCGGCACCGCCCGGAGCTGCTCCTTCACCGCCTTCACCTGCTCGCCGATGCCCTGCGCCCCGGCCAGGTCCAGCATCACCGGGTAGACCGTCGTGAACCAGCCCACCGTCCGCGAGAGGTCCACGTCCTCGAACAG
>DGDY01000030.1:0-17227 GCA_002385675.1 Anaerolineales bacterium UBA3940
GCGGGGATGGCGCTCGCGATCAAGCTGAAGGGCGAGGATCGCATCGTCCTGACGACGCTCGGTGAAGGCTCGACCAGCCAGGGCGACTTCTACGAGGGCATGAACTGGGTCGGCGTCCACAACCTGCCGCTCATATGCATCGTGCAGAACAACATCTACGCGATCTCCGTGCCGATGGAGAAGCAGATGGCGGTCGAGAACGTGGCGGACCGCGCGCCCATGTTCGGCGTGGCGGGCGTGATCGTGGACGGTAACGACGTGCTGGCCTCCTACCGCGCGGTGAAGGAGGCAGTCGACCGCGCCCGCGACCCCAACGCCTCGCCGCGCGGCACGCTGCTTGAGGCCAAGACCTACCGCCCCGTGCCGCACTCCTCCGACGACGACGACCGGACCTACCGCTCGCGCGAGGAGGTGCAGCAGTGGAAGCAGCGCGACCCGATCAAGCGTTTTGAGGCGTACCTGCTGGAGCGGGGCATCCTGAACGACGACAAGATCAACGAGATCGAGGCGCGTGCCAGGCAGGAGGTTGATGAGGCACAGCGCTTCGCAGAGGAGGCCCCGTACCCGCCGCCTGAACAGGCTCTCGGCGATGTGTTCGCACCGTTGGATGAAGAAGCATAAGCCGGCTGGCATCTACAACACGACGCAGCAGAGGAGCAGCATAAAAGCATGGCTGAAATGACGTTAATCGGCGCGATCCGCGAGGCGATGGACGAGGAACTCGCCCGCGATGAGCGTGTGTTCATTACCGGTGAGGACGTGGGGCCGCGCGGCGGCGTGTTCCGTGCCACCATCGGGCTGTATGACAAGTATGGCCCGAACCGTGTGATCGACTCGCCGCTCGCCGAGTTGAGCATCGTCGGTATCGGCATCGGCGCGGCGCTGGCAGGCATGCGCCCGATCTGCGAGATCCAGTTCGCGGACTTCATCCACCCGGCCTTCAACCAGATCGTCAACGAGGCGGCGCGCATGTATTACCGCTCGAACGGCGATTGGACGGTGCCGATGGTGATCCGCGCGCCCTACGGCGGTGGCATCGGTGGCGGGCTGTACCACTCGCAGAGCGTGGAGGCGTTTTTCGCGCATACGCCGGGGCTGAAGGTCGTCGTCCCTTCCAACCCGGCAGACGCCAAGGGCCTGCTGAAAGCCGCCGTGCGCGACCCGAACCCGGTGCTGATGTTCGAGCCGAAGAAGGGCTACCGGCTGATCAAGGGTGACGTGCCCGAGGGCGACTACACCACGCCCATCGGCCCGGCAAACGTCACCCGTGAGGGGACGGACCTGACCGCCTACGCCTACGGCATGATGCACTACTACACGCTCCAGGCCGCCGAGATGGTCGCGGAGCAGGACGGCATCAGCGTCGAGGTAGTGGACATCCGCACTCTGAACCCGCTCGACAAGGACACCATCCTCAACTCGTTCAAGAAGACCAGCAAGGCGCTGATCGTGTACGAGGACAACCGCTTCCTGGGGTACGGCGCGGAGATCGCGGCCATCCTGGCCGATGAGGGGTTCGAGTGGATGGACGGGCCGATCCGTCGGCTGGCAGGGCCGGACGTGCCCGGCGTGCCCTTCAGCCATCCGCTGCAGGAGCACTTCATGCCCAACCCGGAGAAGATCGCCGCGGCGATGCGGGAGCTGGCGGCATATTAAGCCGGAGAATAGTAGGGGCGTGTTCACGTCGCGCAACGCGCATGCTGCGCCCCTACGGGCCCAAAGGACGCCTGGAGTTTTAAGGTGTGCGCACCATGCCAGAGCGACAACTGCCGACGAATGCGGATATCGCGGACGTGCTGGACCAGATCGCGGAACTGCTGGAGGTGAAGCGCGAGAACCCGTTTCGCGTGCAGGCGTACCGCGATGGGGCGACCACCATCCGCAACACCGAGAAGGACGTCGCCCGGCTCATTGAGGAGGGCTGCGGCGAGGAGGTGATGTCGCTGCCGACCATCGGGGAAGGGCTGCTCAGCACGATCAGCGAGTATGTGGCGATGGGTCGCTCTGGCCTGCTTGACAGCCTGCGTGCCGAGGTCAGCCCCGCCGACCTGTTCGAGTCGGTGCCGGGCATCGGACCGACGATGGCCCAGCGCATCGCGGAGGTGCTTGACATCCACTCGCTCGAAGAACTGGAGATGGCCGCCCACGACGGGCGGCTGGAGCAGGTCGAGGGCTTCGGGCCGGAGCGTGTCAAGAGCGTGAAGGCGGCGCTGGCCGGTATGCTGAGCCGGTCAGCCATGCAGCGGCGGACGGCGTCAGGCGGCGAATCTGCCGTAGACCGCCCCTCCGTCGAACTGCTGCTGAAGATCGACCGCGAGTACCGCGAGAAGGCCGAGGCGGGCGAGCTGGAGACCATCGCGCCGGAGCGCTTCAACCCCGAGGGCGAGGCGTGGCTGCCTATTCTCAACGGCGCCCGTGACGGCTGGGCGTTCACCGCGCTGTACTCGAACACCAAGCTGGCCCACGACCTCGAGCGCACGCGTGACTGGGTGGTCATCTACTGCGAGCGGCAGGAAGGCGGCCCGAGGCAGCAGGCGACGGTCGTCACGGAGACGCAGGGCCCGCTCAAGGGGCGGCGCGTGGTGCGCGGGCGCGAGGAGGAGACGCGCCAGCTCTACGGCGTTGGTGAAGGCTAGGAGAACGCAAGCATAACCGTGGAACGATTATCAGGGATCTCACTGCATCACAACGAATCGAGGAGATTTCATGGCAACTGAGGTCATCATGCCCCAACTGGGGGAGAGCGTCGTCGAGGGGACGGTCGGCGCGTGGCTGAAGCAGGTCGGCGATCGGGTTGAGGAGTACGAGCCTCTGCTTGAAGTCGAGAGCGACAAGGTCGACTCGGAGGTCCCCGCCCCGGCGAGCGGGACGCTGCTGGCGATCTACGTGCAGGCCGGCGAGACCGTCACCGCCGGGACGCTGCTGGCCTACATCGGCGAGCCGGGCGAGGAGGTTCCCGCCCCACCGGGTGCGCAGCCCGTTGAGGCGGCCCCTCGCGCCGAGGCGGAACCGGCCCGCGCTCAGACGCAGGAAGCAGCGCGAGGTAACGGGCAGCGCCGTGACGAGGCGGGCGAGCGGCAGCCGCGCATTTCGCCGGTCGTCGCCAATATCGCTGCCGAGCACGGCCTGGCGCTTGAGGAGCTGCAGCAGATTCCCGGCTCCGGGCGCGGCGGGCGCGTCACCAAGAAGGACATCCTCGCCTACGTCGAGCGGATGGAGCGCGCACCGGTGGTGCAGGAGGCCGAGCCGGAGCTTGAGCCCTGGGAGCGGCCCGGCAGCGGCGATCTGTTCAAGCCGACGGATGAACTGTTCGCCTCCGCGCCTGCCCGGCCTGCGCCTGCCCAACCCGCGCCGCGTGCCGAAGCCCCACCCGACCACGTCCACAAGGCGCCGCCCGCACCGGGCCAGCCCGGCGAGATCGTGCCACTCACCAAGATGCGGGCTCGCATCGCCGAGCACATGGTGCTCAGCAAGCGCACCGCGCCGCATGTGACAACGGTCTTTGAGGCGGACATGAGCGCCGTGGCCCGCCACCGGGAGGCGCACCGCGAGGAGTTTGCCCGGCGCGGCATCAACCTGACCTTCACCGCGTACTTCATCGCGGCGGTGGCCCGCGCGCTGCGCCAGCACCCGATGGTGAACAGCCAGTGGACGGATGAGGGCATCCGGCTGATGCCGGACGTGAACATCGGCATGGCGGTGGCGATCGACGAGGGGCTAATCGTGCCCGTCATCCACCATGCGGATGAGCTGTCGCTGGCGGGGCTGGCCCGCCGCGTGAACGACCTCGCCATCCGTGCGCGGGAAGGGCGGCTCTCGCCGGACGAGGTGCAGGGCGGGACCTTCACACTGACGAACCACGGCGTTTCCGGCAGCCTGTTTGCCACGCCGATCATCAACCAGCCGCAGACCGCCATCCTCGGCACGGGCGCGATCCAGAAGCGGGTGGTCGTCACGGAGGACGACGCCATTGCAGTCAGGCCGATGGTGTACCTCTCGCTGACGTTCGACCACCGTGTACTGGACGGCGCAAGTGCGGACTGGTTCATGGTGGACGTGGTCAAGACGCTGGAAAACTGGTCATAGACTCCTCCTCCTCGCAGGCCCTCACCCCGCGCAGGCGTCGCCACAGCCGCTCTGACCGGGGTGAGGGCTACCCGCGAGTTCTCGTTCACCGCGAAGTGCGTTAAACTACCTCTTTAGGCTGAGAGTTGGAGTGTGAGGGCATGAGATGCACCGCAAAATTGTCGTGGCAGATGATGACCCGCTCAATCTGGACCTGATGACAGACGTGCTGAAGTCGCTGCGCGGGCAGGGTGTGGAGGTGTTAGCCGTTGACGATGGTCTGCAGGCCTTCAACCTGATCCACGAGGTGCGGCCCCAGGTCGTCGTGCTCGACGCCGAGATGCCGGGCATGGAGGGCTGCGAGGTGTGCCGCCAGATCAAGCAGAACCCCGACCTGGCCGGTACTTACGTGGTGATGGTGACGGCGAACGTGCAGGAGTCCCAGCGGCGGATTGCGCTGGACGCAGGCGTGGACGAGTATATCGTCAAGCCCTTCGATGTATTTGTGTTGCGCGAACGCGTGATGGACGTGCTCGGTATCAACAGTGTGTAGCGGCGCTGGCAGCCCGTAGCGGCGTTCTGCTTACTCCTCAGGGGTGGGGAGCGTAAAGACCAGCCGCGCACCGGGTGGGTTCGGCGGCTCCTCCGCCCAGATTGTGCCGCCGTGAAGCTGCACGATGTGCTTGGCAATCGCCAGCCCCAGCCCGGTTCCGCCCCCGCGCCGGGCACGGTCCCCCCGGTAGAAGCGCTCGAACACCCGGCTACGCTCGTCATGCGGGATGCCCACCCCGGTATCGGTCACCGAGAACTGCAGCTTGTCATTCGCCCGCTCAACCTGGATCGTGATGCGCCCGCCCTCCGGCGTGAACTTGATCGCGTTGTGTAGCAGGTTACCAAGCACGCGCTCGACCTGCTGCGCGTCGGCCATGGCGATGAGGTCGGGCGGGGCCTGCACCTCGATCTCAAGGCCGTTGCGCCGCGCCTGCTCGGTGAAGTGCTGAACCGCCCGTTCGATAATCTCGGCGGCGGGGACCGGCTTCAGGATGAACTCGGCGCGCCCTGACTCGATTGTCGCCAGGTCGAGCAGTTCCTGCGCGATCTGTTCCAGCGTGTCGATCTCATCGTCGATCTTGTCCAGCAGCCACAGGCCATGCTCGGCAAGCCGCTCGTCACGTTTGAGCGTGTCGGCGAGCAGCCGCAGCGATGTGATCGGCGTGCGCAGCTCGTGTGACACGTTCGCCACCATGTCGCGCCGCGCCCGGCCCAGCCGCTGAAGCTCGCTGATGTCCTGCAGCGCCAGGCCGACCAGCGGCTCCCCGTCGGTGCGGACGAGGTGCGAGCGCACGCGGAACACCTGATCATCGAACATGACCTGCGACTCGACATCTTCGCCGCTTTCCAGCGTCTCGGTGACGAGGTCGTCGATCTCATGGTGGCGGGTGAGGGCCAGCAGCGTGCTCCCCGGCGCAATGTCAGAGCCTTTTTCGACGGTGAACAGGCGGCGGGCTACGGCGTTCAGATGGACGACGCGGTGCAGCTCATCAAGCAGGAGCAGGGCGTTATAGGAGGCCTCGCCGAGCGCCTCAAGGGCTTCAGCGCGCACCTCAGCCTCTTCGCAAAGCTGAAGCTGGGCGGCAAGCTGGGCATTGCGCGCCCGCAGATCGCGCAGCCGACCTTGCGCCGCCTGATAGCCGATAAACACGCCGAGCAGCACGGCGATCGCGCCGAGCAGCAGAACAATTGCGAACTGGAGGAGCGTCATTTCAGGCCTCGAAGCGGTAGCCGACCCCCCGGACCGTGATAATGTGCCTGGGGTCGGATGGATCTTCCTCGATCTTTTGCCGCAGCCAGCGGATGTGCACGTCCACGGTGCGGCTGTCGCCGTAATAGTCGTAACCCCACACGCGCGAGAGGATCAGGTCGCGGGAGAGCACTGCGCCCTCGTTGCGCATCAACTCGGCGAGCAGGTCGAACTCCTTCTGGCTGAGCTGGAGTTCCTTGCCGTTGCGATACACGCGCCGGGCGGACAGGTCCAGTTCGATGTCCCCGGCCTGAATGGACTGCCGCATCACGCCGCGGCCCGGCGCTCGCCGCAGCACGGCCCGCACGCGTGCGAGGAACTCTCCCAGCCCGAACGGCTTGGTGATGTAATCATCCGCGCCGCTGTCCAGCCCGACCATCTTGTCACCCTGCGTGCCGCGCGCTGTCAGCATAATGATGGGTGTGTGGGCTACTTCGGGGTCTTTGCGAACGAGCCGGCATACGGCCAGCCCGTCAAGGCGGGGGAGCATGATGTCCAGCACGACCAGGTCGGGCCGCTCCTGGCGGATCAACTGCAGCGCTGCTTCCCCGTCGTCAGCCGTCAGAACACGGTAGCCTTCCTGTTCAAGGTTGTAGGCCAGAGTTTCCTGAACTGTCTCTTCATCCTCGACGACGAGAATGGTGGTCATTAACGTTTCGCCTTTACTCCGACTGTTATACGGCTGTCGAATCGGAGTATAGCCGTGCGGATGGGGGGCGGCAATACTCAGCGAGGCGCGTTGAGCCGCAGCGAGGCCAGCACCGGCAGGTGGTCGGAGCCGAGGCCCGGGCCGACGTGCGCCTCAACTGGCGTGAAGTGCTCGCTTGCCCATACGTAGTCGATGCGGACAACCGGCGGCATCGGGATGCGATAGAAGCGCCCGGCGGCGGGGAAGGTATGCCCGAAGCCCCAGCCCGCCTCGCGGAAGGCATCCTGCAGGCCCGCCGCGCGTAGCATCCGGTGCTCGGCGGATTGGTCCGATACGTTGAAGTCACCCAGCACGATAACCGGTTTGTCCGGATCGATGCGGGCGAGCAGGCCGGGCAGATCGTCGATGGTGCGCGTGCGGAAGCCCTGCCCCGGCCCGAACGCGGGCGGCGGGGGATGCACGCTGAACACGGTCACTGGCTCGCCGTCCACATCCAGTTCGGCTTGCAGATAGGGGAACACGCCCAGCTTCAGGTAGAACAGGTCATGCTCGACGATGGGGTAGCGGCTGAGCAGGCCGATACCGTCCACGCCTGCGCCGTAGAGCACGCGGTAGGGGTAGGCGTCCAGCAGTGCCGACTCCAGTTTGGACTCAAACGCGGTGGAAAGCTCCTGCACCGCGACCACATCCACGCTGTTCTCGTCGAGCCGGGCCGCAAACTCCGCCATGTCCGGCACGATCTTGCCTGCGTTGAACGTCATGACCGTCAGCGTGCGGCATCCGTCCGCGTTGGCGCAGACGGATGCGGGCCTCCCGCCCGGCAGCACCAGCTCGCCGAACAGCCACAGAAACGCCGCCGCGGGAATGGCAAGTGCAGCCGCTCGCCGCCAGCGCCGCAGGGCGAGGGTCACAGCCAGCAGCACGATGCCGGGCATGAGCAGCCACTGGCTGAACGTGTCGGCGAGGCGAACCGGCCAGAAGCGGTCGCCGGTGAGCAGGCGTAACAGCAGGTAGACGGCTGCGCTTGCGGCGTACAGGTCGGCGGCAATCAGCAGCAGGCGGGTGGCGGGGCGCGGCGGCTTGGGCTGTGGAGCGGGGTTGGTGGCTGGCACAGGCGGCTCCTTCGCTAATCGATCCGCGTGATCGTAATCGGTCAGGGGCCGGTTCGCAAGGGGCAAGACCTCACCCCCTCCCCGATCCTCGCCTGCGTGGCACGGTGCGGCAGTTCAATGTATCTTTGTTCCACTCGACAAGCGGGAGTTAGGTGCAGAGGAGGAATAGTGAGCGAAGTTGTGCTGCGCCCCGTGACAGCGGCGGATCGCGACTGGGTGCGGGCGCTGATGCGCGAGCATTGGGGGGATGAGATCGTCGTAGTGAACGGGCACGTTCACCGGCCCCACGAACTGCCGGGCTTCATCGCGGAGGATGGGGATGAGAAGGTCGGGCTGATCACGTACAACATTGACGGCGATGCCTGCGAGGTCGTGTCGCTGAATGCGCTGCGGTCGGGGATGGGGATTGGCACGATGCTCATCGACGCCGTGCGCGAGGCGGCAATCGCGGCGGGCTGCCGCCGACTGTGGCTCATCACCACGAACGACAACGTCGATGCGCTGCGCTTCTACCAGCGGCGCGGCTTCGTGCTGGCGGCGCTGCGCCCCGGCGAGATCGCCCGGTCGCGGCTGCTCAAGCCGAAGCTCCCTGAGATCGGGCTGTATGGCATCCCTATCCGCGACGAGCTGGAACTGGAGCAGATTCTGACTGATGCCTGAGCCATCCACGCTCGATGCCCTGCTGAACGACGTGTTCCCGGCGATGTGCGAGGCCAGCTTCGGCGCGCCCTCCGATGCGGTCGCCCGGCTGCTGGCGTGGCTGGTAGCCGGGCGGATCGCGGCGGCGCGCGGGCTGCACCTGCCGCTCGATGCGCCCGCTCCGGCCCTCGGCCCGGCGGCTGAGGTGGGGCGGGCGGCGCTTGACGATCTGGACTTCGACCCGGACGGGGTGTATCTACCCGGCGAGGTGTACAGCCGCCTGCTCGCCGCGCGCTACGAGCAGGGCAGCTACTATACGCCGCCTGCGCTGGCACGGCAGGTGGCAGAGTGGGTGCTCGGCCCGTATGACGGCCCACGTCCCCCGACCATGCTCGACCCGGCAATGGGCAGCGGGAACTTCCTGCTGGCCGCCGGGGAGATGATCGCCGCGCGGTGGGGCGTCTCGCGCTGGGAAGCCGCGCAGCACCTGCACGGGCTGGACAGCGACGCGGGCGCGGTCGATCTGGCGCGGCTGGCGCTGTGGCTGTGGGCCGCCGAGCCGGGCACGACACCCGCCGACCTCGCCGGGCGGCTGCGCTGTGCGGACGCGCTGCTCGGCGAGCCGCCCCCGGCCCGCTTCGACGCGGTGCTGGGCAACCCGCCCTACGCCAGCGTCTTCACCCGCGCGCAGGGCGACGACTCGCTGCGTGACGCGCTGAAAGCCCGCTACCGGACCGCCGTTGGGAGCTTCGACCTGGCCGTGCCGTTCGTCGAGCGGGCGGTTGAGCTTTGCGCAGACGGCGGGCGCGTGGGCCTCGTCTTGCCGAACAAGCTGCTGGCCGCCAGCTACGCCGAAGCCCTGCGCGAGTGGCTTGGTAAGCGGGCCACCGTCGAGGTGCTGGCGGACTACACCTCAGCGCTGCCCTTCGACGCGAATGTATACCCTGTCGTCGTCGTGCTCAGGAAGGAGCCGCCACAGGCGAGCGCGCCGCTGACCGTCTTCCGCGCGGATGGCCGGCTCAATGCGCCCGCCCTGCTGCGGCGGGGCACGCAGGCCGATCTGCACGCGCCGGGCGGCGTGTGGGGCGGGGCGCTCGACCCGGCGTGGTCGGACCTGCGTATGTGCTTCGAGCGGGGCGTGCCGCTCCGCGAGGTGGCGGAGCTTGCCGGTGGGCTGACGGTCGGCGAGGCGTACAACCTGCGCGACCGGGTCATCGACGCTGGGCCGGGGATGCTGCCCGCCGACGCGCTCCAGCTTATCACCAGCGGGCTGATCCGGCGCGGGTACTCGCTGTGGGGGCGGAAGGAGGTGCGCTACCTCAAGCGGCGCTTCCGCCGCCCGGCGATCGTGGCCTCGGCGCTTCCGCCGCGCCGCCGCGAGCAGGCCCGCGCGCACAAGCTGATCGTGGCGGGGCTGGCGCTTCGCCCGCAGGCCATGCTCGACCGGGGGATGGCGCAGGCCGCCGTTTCCACGACAATTATCTATCGCTCGGCGTGGCCGCTGGGGGCGCTTGGCGCGGTGCTGAACTCGGCGCTCATGGCGCGGCTGTACCGCGCGCTGTTCGGCGGGCTGGCGCTTGCCGGGGGATATCTGCGCTTCGGCCAGCGCGAGCTGGCGCTGCTGCCCGTGCCGGACGTACCGGCTGACGATCCGCGCGTGCGGCGGCTGGAGGCGCTCGCCGGGGAGATGGCCCGCGCGGATGCCGTCACACGCGGCCACCTCGACGCGCAGATCGATGCGCTGGTGTGCGATCTGTACGGGGTGGAGGGGTGATGGTAGCAGTCCCCGCCCGTATCGAATGGGCCCGATGGGCAAACCCTGTTACCCCCGCGCGACTAAACGTCGCGGCTCCCGGTGTATCAAACCACCCCCTTCGCCCCCTCACAGGGGCGAGGATGGCGTAGGTTGCAAGGCAACCACAGTCAGAGGGGGGAAGGGCGGGACTATTGATGCGGTCGATGCGGAGCATTGCGCATCACGTCCCGCCCCTACGCGTCGTATACGCAGAAATGGCCTAATTGCAATCTGCGCCAGAGGCGTTACTTGTGCGACAGCGGGTCGGGCTTCGGCTCCTCGAAGAAGCCATAATTGCGCCGGGGAGTGTCCGCCACGGGCGGCTCGTAGCCCGTCAGCCCCCTGACGATCTTGACGACGTGCTGGTGGCTCGTCTCGATGAACAGCCGGAACTTCCGCTGCGTACCCGCGGCAGCCGTTCCCGCCACGTACAGACCGGGCACGTTGGTCTCCATCGTGTCGGGGTTGTAGGTCGGCTGCTGCTCCTCACCGGTTAGCTCGACGCCCGCCGCCGCCAGCAGGCTCATGTCGGCCTCATAGCCGGTCTGGAGCAGCACGAAGTCCGTCTCGTGGATGATGCGCTCGCCATCGGTCGGCTGGCCGTGCTCGTCCGTCGGCGCGAGCACGACGTGCGTAGACGTGATCTCGACCGGCTGCGTGGCGGGCAGAAAGCCCACCTTACCGCGCTCGATCAGCGTCGCGATCTCGTCATACAGGATCTGCTTGACGTGCTCGGGGCTGATCTCCGGGCGGCGGTAGCTGATCGTCACGTCCACCCCGGCGCGCCAGCAGCGCAGCGCCGACTCGATCGCCGAGTTCCGCCCGCCGACGACCAGCAGCCGCCGCCGGAAGTACCGGTGCGGGTGGTCGAAGAAGTGCGTGACGTGCGGCAGGTTCTCGCCGGGGATGTTCAGGCGGCGCGGGCGGGCCATGCCGCCGCTCGCCACGACGACGTTCCGCGCCCGGTACACGTACCGCGCGGCGAGCGTCTGAGTGTGCAGCTCAAAGCCGCCGTTGCAGCGCTCAATCGCTTCGACCTTCTCGTAGGTGTTGAGCGGGATGTCGAACTGCTCGACGACCGCACGCAGGTAGGCGAGATAGTGCTCCGCCGTGATGCGCCGTTGCTCGATGGTAGGGATGGGCACACCGGCTATCGCGATGCGCTCCGGCGTGCTGAAGAACTCGGTCTGGTCCGGCCAGCGGGTGAAGGTCTGGCCGATCTGCCCCGCGTCGAAGATGATGTAGTCCGCACCGGCGCGCTGGAAGCTCACGGCCAGCTCAAGGCCGATAGGCCCGGCGCCGACGATGGCGACGTCGTACAGGCGGTCGTTGGGTTGCGGCATGTTCCCTATCCTTGTCTTACTCACATAACCTCTATCCGTTACGTTTATAGCGTTATCGGGCGCGCGGAACAATAGCACGCGATGCCCGCTCAGTCGAGGATCAGCCGCGAGCGCTTGAAGCGGGCCAGCGCCGCCCGGATGATAACGGCGTTCAGCACGAGCACGAAAGCGAGCGCTGCCGCCCCGGCAGCCACCGGCGGGATCGTCTTCAGGAACGCCACGCCCCGTTCGACGACCGGCTCCGGCAGGAAGGGGATCACGTAGAACGGCAGGAATAGGGCGATGATGGCCAGCCCCATCGTCTGCTGAGCCTGCCGGGTGGTCGAGGCGCGCAGCGAAACCAGCACGCCGATGCCGGTGGCGAGCAGCGCGCCAAGCGCGGAGACGGCCACGACGATGATCAGCACCAGCGGTGGGTACATCGTGAAGCGCTCAGGCCGGTAGACGATATTCACCGTGACGACGCTCAGCGCGATGCTGGCGAGCAGCAGCCCCAGCGCATAGAGGATCGCGGCGAACATCTTGCCGAACAGGATCGCCCGGTCCGACAGGCGGGTAGCGAGCAGCGTCTCCAGCGTATGGCGCTCGCGCTCCCCGGCGAAGGTATCGGCGATGACGGTAGAGGCGAGCATGAACGGCACCCAGGCAAAGAATATCATCACCTGCCCGGTCTCCAGCCCGCGCACGCCGCCCTGAAGCGGCAGAAACACACCGAACACGCCGAGGAAGATCAGGAAGCTCCAGCGCCCGCGCCCTCCGCCGCCGGTCACGACGATCTCTTTCAGTTCCTTCTGCGTTACGGTCCAGATGTCGGTCAGCATGGTTGTCTCCGGTGAGATGATTGCTTCGTGCCCTCACCCCTGACCCCCTCTCCCAGGTCCCGATAGGGACCGTCCGGGAGAGGGGCAGACCTCACGCGGCGTAGCCGCGGCGAGGTCGGGGTGAGGGTGCGAGCCTAATCCAATATCAACTCCGACCGCTTGAAGCGCACCCGCGCCAGGCCGAGCGCGATCGCTGCTGCGAGCAGCAGCACGAGGCTGCCCACCAGCACGAACGAGCCTGTGTTCGCGTTGAGCACCAGGTCATTGGCCCAGGCCTGCAGCGCGGGGATAGACTGGCTTAGCAGGAGCGGCAGGAACAGCACGAGGGACACGACGTATAGCGCCATCTGAGCCTGCCGCTGTGTCCCCGCGCGCATCGAGACGAGCACGGCGACGCCGGTGATCAGCAGCGCCGCGAGCAGGCTCATCAGCGGGCCGCCCAGCGCGACGGCGGGCGAGTAGAAAAGGAACCTGCCCTGGCCAATCACCAGATTGATGGCGATAACGGCGGTGACGTAGGTGATCATCACCAGCCCCCAGCCGTAGGCGACGCTCGCCAGAACCTTGCCAAGCAGGATTGCACCGTCAGGCAGGCGGGTAGCGAGCAGCGTTTCGAGGGTGTGGCGCTCGCGCTCGCCCGCGAAGGCGCTCACGGCGAGCGACGACACGTAGAATAACGACATCCACGACCAGAACAGCACCGGTAGCAGCGTGTAGAGCCATGCCCTGCCCGACTGGGCGGGGAAAAGCCCGCCGAAAAACACGACCCAGATCAGCAGGCGGATGATCCCGGCGCGGTCCGACGTGGCAACGATAAGCTCCTTGAACTCCTTGCGAAAGACAGTCCGGATATCGGTAAGCACCGCTATGCCTCCTGGCTCTCCTCGCGCATGAGGGTCAGGAAGACGTCCTCGAGGCTGGCCGACCCCTTGCGGATCTCCTCGACCTGCGCGCCCGCCGTGACGATCGCGGTCACCAGCGGGCCGACCTCGATCTGCTCATGCAGGTCGAGGCGCAGGCGACCGTTCGTCACCTCGACCGCGGCGACCTCCGGGCGGGATCGCAGCATGGCGAGCACGTCATCCGTGAAGCCGCTGCCGGTGATCTCGACCATCGGCGAGCCGCCCTGCGCGCGCAGCCGGTCGGGGCTGTCGACGGCAAGCAGCTTGCCCTGCCGGATCACACCAACGAGGCTGCAGAGCTTCTCGGCTTCGGGCAGGTTGTGGGTGTTCAGAAAGACAGTCACGCCTTCCTGTTCGACGAGCGACAGAAGGTCGTCGCGGAGTGAGGCCGCCGCTATCGGGTCGAGGCCGGAGGTCGGCTCGTCGAGGATGACGAGCGGCGGGCGGTGCATCAGCGCGCGGGCGATGGCGAGCTTCTGCTGCATACCCTTGCTCCAATCCTTCACGATCTGGGTACGGCGCTCCCACAGCCCGAAGTGCGTGAGCAGTTCTTCGATGCGGGCGGCGCGCTCGGCGGCGGGCATCCGGTAGATGCGCCCGAAATAGTCGAGGTTGTCCTGCGCGGAGAGCCGCTCGTACAGGCCGTTGTGCTCAAGCAGCGCGCCCGCCCGCTCGCGGATCTCGGCGGCCTGCGTGCGCGTGTCGTAGCCGAACACCTCTGCGCGCCCCTCGGTCGGGTCGAGCAGGCCGAGCAGCAGGCGGATGGTCGTGGTCTTGCCGGAGCCGTTCGGCCCGAGGAAGCCGAAGACGATGCCCTTCGGCACCTCCAGGTTAAGATGGTCAACCGCGCGGACGCTGCCAAAATCGCGGGTCAGGTTTTCTGTGCGGATGGCGATATTGTTCATCGGGCGATCTCTTTATAATCCGGTATCCTGTGAGTGTGGTTCTGCCAGAGATGGTGGCGCATCTCGCGCCTTTCACTACGAACTACGGATCGGGATTTTAACAGGTTCCGATCCGTGCTGATTTTCACAATTATGGCGAGTGCGGGGTGGGCTGGCAACCCTGATCGCTCGTATTCGGCGGCGTTTCGTGGTTCAATCAGGGCGGTTGATTCACCCCGGCGAACAGGATAGAACGATGCGACTTGAGATCCCCGGCAGACCAAAACCTTACGTCATGGGGCACAGGGGCAACATGGCCCACCGCCCGGAGAATACCCTCGCCTCCTTCCGGCTGGCAATTGAGCAGGGCGTGGACCTGATCGAGACGGACCTGCACGTCACGGCGGATGGCGAGTTCGTGTGTATCCACGACAGCACGGTAGATCGCACGACGAACGGCAGCGGCGCGGTCGGGGAGATGACGCTTGCGGAGATCAAGCGGCTCAACGCGTGGAACGGCTTTGCAGGGTATGAGAACGAGCGCGTGCCGACCCTTGCCGAGGCCATCGAGGTGCTGCCGCCCGGCATCATCCTCGCGCTGGAGCTTAAGGACGACGCCTTCCTCAAGCCGGAGGTCGGGCGGCGGCTGGCGGCGCTGCTCGATGAGACGGGCATGACGGAGCGGACGGTGCTGCTGTCGTTCAAGCTGGAGCGGGTGCACGCGGTGCAGCGCGTCGCGCCGGGCATCCCCGGCGGGTTTATCACGCTGAAGCGGCTCACGCCGATGCCGGGCGCGGACCTGCTCGGCCCGTTCTGGCCGATCCTGTTTGCCAACCCGCTCTACGTGCGGATGGCGCACCGGCGCGGGCAGCCGGTCTGCCCGCTCGATCCGCACCCCGACTCGCGGCTGTGGTACTACCGGCTGCTGGGCTGCGACGCGGTGCTGACGAACGACCCCGGCGCGACGATCCGCGCGCTGGGGAGGGGGTGAGAGGCTTACACCTCGTTTTCGCGATTTTCGACGAAGGCGAAGATCGCACTCAAAACACCTTGCAGGTTGTTCCGCTCATCCTCGTTGCTGAAACGCAGCACATGATAGCCGTGTGCTTCCAGCCAATCCGTGCGTGCCTCGTCGTATTCGGCTTGATAATTGTGGTACTTGCCGTCGATTTCGACTACCAGGCGGTGCTCCGCACAGTAGAAGTCAACGATGAAGTGGCCGATCGGGTGCTGCCGCCGGAAGTGGAGCCCCCTGAACTGGCGTTTGCGCAGACACAGCCACAAGCGCCACTCCACTGGTGTCTGCTGTTTGCGCAGTTGTCGTGATACCTGCTTGATGGCCGGGCTGAGGCTGCGGCGTCGCTCTGACATACGGTTGTTGACCCCCTTTGGCCCTGCCGCAGGCAGGGCCCATTGCCCCCTGGGAGGGGGCAATGCAGGTCTGGGTGTAGGGCTGGTTTTCGGGCATAATTGCCCGGTTTGGATGTAAAGAGTTGTTAGCGCTATCAAGAGATCGAGAATCGCCCCCTAGCAGGGGGAGATGGTAGGTCGCGGGCGACCACTGGCAGAGGGGGTGTTTACCCCGGCCACTCCAGCATGAGGGCAGCGATCAGCGTGGCGCTGTCTGCCATGGAGGGCACGTACAGGAACTCGCGGTCGGTGTGTGCGCCGTCGCCGAGCGGGCCAAGCCCGTCGAGCGTGGGCGTGCCGATGGCCGCCGTGTAATTGCCGTCCGAACCGCCGCCCGTGCCCGCCTCCTTGAGCGTAAGGCCATACCCCGCCGCGATCTGCTGCGCCCGCTGGAACGTCTCGATCATCAGGGCGTTGCGCTCCATGGGCGGGCGGTCGAAGCCGCCGGAAATTTCCAGCCGCGCGCCGTCGAGCACGGGCTGGAGCGCCATAACCTGCTCGTGCAGCCGGTCCATCTCGGCGACCGTCATCGCCCGCACGTCTACTTGCGCCTCGCACATGTCGGGTATGACGTTCGTGCGTGTCCCCCCGTTGATGATGCCCACGTTCACCGTCGTGCCGCGGGAGTAGTCCGTCATCTGCTGGAGCCTGACGATCTGATGCGCCATCTCCTCGATGGCATTCACGCCGTGCTCGTGCGCGCCGCCCGCGTGCGCGGACGAGCCGTACGTCCGCACGGTGTAGCGCCCAACCGCCTTGCGCCACGTCTTGAGCGAGCCGTCGGGCAGTGCGGCCTCCATCACCATCGCCAGCGCCGCGCCCTCCGCGACCTGCTGGATGAGGTCGCGCGAGTAAAAGCTGCCCGTCTCCTCGTCGGTCGTCATCAGTGCGATGATGGGCCGCTCCGGGAACAGGCCCAGCTCGTGCAGGCCGCTGATGGCACTGAGCACGGTCGCCACGCCGCCCTTCATGTCGTACGAGCCCGGCCCGTACAGCCTGTCATCCTCCAGCCGCACCGGGTTGCGCTCCGCTGCGCCGATGGGATGCACGGTGTCGAGGTGGCAGAGCAGCAGCAGCGGCGCACCGGGCTGGTCGGTGTGCCAGCGCGCCTCGATGATGTCCCCAACCTCCTCACGCGGGTGGATGATCATGTCTGCCCCACAGGCGGCAAGCTCCTCGGCGACACGCTCGACCAGCCGGTCCACGGTGAACTTGACCGTCGTAGGGGATTCCATCTCGACCAGTTCGCGGGCGAGACGGGCCATCTCGTCGAGCCTGCTGGTAAAAAAGCGGCGGAGGTCGGCCTTCATCGGTTGCTGCTCCCTGCTGTGTGTACTTCGTGACAATCAGCCGCCAAACGGACACAGGTCGGCGGCGGTATAGGTCGGGTTGGCATACCCGAAGCTGTTCAATACCTCGTAGGATGACGGGGCGGTGCGGGCGTAGCCCGTCACGGCGGAGCAGGCGCGGCCCGTGTCGCCGCTCGCCGTGTACTCCCGCCAGAAGATCTGCGCCATCTCCGCGAAGGCGCTGCCCGCCAGACCCCGGTTCAGCGCTGGCGCCGTGCCGGGCACCGGCGTGATCTCGCCGGTGGGTACGAGTGTGTAGGCGGCGATCAGTTCGTCGTGTGCGGCCTGCGCTTCTGCAGTGTTGCCCTGCGCCGCCTCGGCCAGCATCAGCCGGAAGCGGGCATAGGCCCGCAGATGGGATGCCTCGTCCGGGTAGCGCCAGCTTTGCAGGGCGTCATCGGTCGCCGCGCGCGCGTAGAACTCGGCAGCAGAGGCGTAGTCGCCCGCCCGCATCGCG
>DGDY01000030.1:17504-21626 GCA_002385675.1 Anaerolineales bacterium UBA3940
AGCGTCAGGCTCCACTCGATCACCTCGACGCTCGTCGAGCAGATGCGGTCGTCGCAGGTCTGGACGGCGTAGACGAGGTCGTTGAGGCGGTTGGCGTTGACATCGTTGTTTTCGACGTTGAGGATGATGGGCGCGCTGCGGTTGGGGGCGCTGCCCGCCTGGTAGAGCAGCCGGTACGCGCCGCGCTCACAGCCGAAGATGAACAGGTCGCCGGGGAAGGGGAACTCCTGCTCGTGCGGGTTCATCAGCACGGCGAGCACCTCCGGCACGCCGTCGCCGGTCAGGTCGCGGTCGGCGCGGATGAACCCGCCATAGCTGGTGAAGGTTCCCCAGGCGGCAAGGCGACCCTCCAGCACCGTTGGCGCGCCACCGCCGGAGAGATACTGGACGATGGTTTCGGCAAACCGATTGAACGCAGGCGGCTCGGCGGGCAGGCGCGGGTTGCCGGGCGCGGGGCACTCGGCTGCCGGGGCGAACACGCCGGGTGTCGTCGGGGTTGCTGCGGGGGCGGACTGGGTCTGCTCGAGCGTGCTGGCGGCTTCCGCTGTGCTTGTCGCGACGGGGCCGATGGGCGTCCCGCCCTGTGCAGGGACGTCCTCGGCGGGGGAGGTGGGTGTCAGCAGCGACACGGAGATGCGTCCGCCGGGCGTCACGGTGGCGAACTGGGCCGCCTCGGTGGGCGCGCCCGTCGGTGCGCCGCCGATGCAGGCGATAACAGCCGCGGCGAGCGCCAGCGCCGCAATCAGGACCGGACGAGATGAGCGTGCTTCCATAGTGCGGCGAGTATAGCAAACTCAGGGTGAATGCGCATGCGGGAAGGACGGTAGATGAGGGGGATTGGCGGGGCCAGTAGGAACTCCCACCCAACCGAACGGTGATACGTCACCGCTCAGTGTGCAGTTGGCTGCGCCAACTGCCAGGGAGAAATCGCAGGGCGATTTCTCTACGCCTCCCCCTTGCAAGGGGGAGGAAGGCGACCGGAGGTCGCAGGTGGGGGTTCTGGGATGGAAGAGCAAGCAGAGCCGCGACTGAAGGTCGCGGCTCCCACCCCCTTTGCCCCTTCGGGGCATTGCCCCCTTCCAGGGGGAAATGCAGCACGAGAAGCATGAATCGCCCCCTGACAGGGGAAGGATGGCGCAGGTTGCAAGGCAACCACTACCAGAGGGAGGGTGAGGTGGCCTGAGCGAACGCCTGTTATTGACACGCCTCGACTGAACGTTGCGGCTCCCTGTGCGATTGATCAGGGGCCCCCTCTCCCAGTATCCGTTGACAACTGGTCATACCAGTGATACACTCACTTCATCGCAAGTGGTAAGACCAGTGAGGACTGATGGAAGATCGACGGGAGCGCGCTTCTGAGCGCGCCGAGCGGCTGCTGATCGAGCGGATACTGGACGGAACGTACCCGCCCGGCACGACGCTTCCTGGCGAGCGCGACCTCGCCAGAGAGCTGGGCACGGCGCGCCCTGCGCTCCGTGAGGCGCTGCAGCGCCTCGCGCGTGACGGCTGGCTGAACATCCATCAGGGGAAGGCGACCGAGGTCAACGACTATATGCGCGATGGCAGCCTCAACGTGCTGAGCGGCCTCATGCAGGCCGACCTCTCGCTGCTGCCCGACTTCGTGCCCAACCTGCTTGAGATGTGGTCGCTCATTGCGCCGACCTACACCCACGCCGCCGTCGAGCGCGATCCGCGCGCCGTGCACGAGCAGCTTTACGGCTACCGGGGCCTCGCCGACCGCCCCGACCCGTATGCGCGCGCACAGTGGCGGCTGCACCGCCTGCTCACCTGGCTAAGCGGCAACCCGGTCTACGGGCTGGTGCTCAACGGCTTCCGTGATTTCTATATCCGCCTGTCGCGGCTGTACTACACCGACCCGGCTCGCCGCGCCGAGGCGCGCGACTTCTGGCGAGCGCTGTACGAGGCGGCGCTGCTGGCCGATGGCGAGCGAGCGGCGTCGCTCATGTGGGAGTACATGCAGTCGATACGCCGCTGCTGGCCCGAACTGGACGTGGCGGGCTGGTTAGAGGAGCAGAGCGAGGTGGTGGTCCTCGACGAAGAGCCATAAAAGTGACGCTCCGGTGGCTGCCTTGGTCAGCCCCGGAGCGTCTGCCATTTGCGTGAGATCTGTGTCCGATCTCGACATCAGCAGTATACCACAGAAAGGAGGCGGCAGCCTGCCAGTGTCCCGTCAGCATGGCCTGATGCGGACAGGCTGCAAAGGGGGGTGTATGGAGACTGAGAAGAAGCAAGAGAGCAAGGTGCGGCGCATCGTCGGGGAAGTGCTGTCGCAGGTGTTGAACGTCCCGATCTTGTCTGGCGCGCTGATCACGTTCTTCTTTTTCAAGCTGCCGAGTGACATCCCGAACCGGCTGGCGGGCTTTGGCTGGGCGCTGCTCTTCCTGAGCCTCATCCCGCTGTGCAGCCTGTTCTTCTACATCCCCGGCAAGGTGCAGGAGAAGGCCCGCGTGATCAAGCGGCAGCGCATTGCGAGCTTTGTGTTTATGATTGTCAGCTACCCGATCGGCTTCCTGGTGCTGTGGCTTACCGATGCGCCAGACATCTACGAGGCTATCGCGGTGACGTACACGCTCGTCACGCTGGGGCTGATCATCGTGAACTTCCTGCTGCGCTACAAGGCGAGCGGGCACGCGGCGGGCGTTGCCGGGCCGGTGGGGGCGCTGATCTACCTGTTCGGGCTGATTGCCACGCCGCTGCTCGCGCTCATCCCGCTGACGACGTGGGCGCGGGTCAGCGCCAAGGGGCACGACGTGTGGCAGACGGTGGTCGGCGCGGTGATGTCGCTGGGCATCACCGGGCTGGTGCTGTGGGCCTATGGCTTCCTACCGGCGTCGGGGGTGCTGGCGCGCTAGCCGCATCCGAGTCTTGACACCCTCCCCGAATCGTGCTAGTTTCCGGCTATGCGGTAAGTTGAGAGCGCGGGCTGGAGGCGCGATGAAGGCCGAAACGGCGTTCGCCGGGGCGGGTGACAACGCGAGCGGATGGGGGCAGGGGCGATCATGATCTGCACCCGCCGCCGTCGTGGAGGCTCTCATGCGCCACGGGCAGCCTGCCCTGTGGCGTTTTGATTCACCTGCTGCGGGCCAATCGATGAGGAGTCACATGCTTTGATGGAGCGGGAACTGCTAGAGGGTTTGGTCACCAAGACGCAGAGCGGGTTCTTCTGGGTAAAGACCGACCAGGGCACGATCGTCTCACGGGTGCGCGGGCGGCTGCTCGAAGAACGCCTGACGACCGACCCGGTGGCGCTGGGCGACCGGGTGCGGATCTCCGTCTACGAGGTGCGGGAGGAGGATGGCGTCAGGTTGGAGGGCGTCATCGAGGAGGTGCTGCCGCGCGAGCACGCCTTCACCCGGCAGATGCCCGCACCGGAGGGGCGCGGCGCGGAGAAGCTGCCCGACCGCGAGCGGGTGATCATCGCCAACCCCGACCAGGTCGTGTTTGTCTTTGCCTGCGCCAACCCCGAGCCGCGCCACCGCATGCTCGACCGCTTCCTCGTCATTGCCGAGCGGCAGTCCATCCCGGCGATCATTGCCGCGAACAAGGTTGACCTGTGCACCGAGGACGAGGCGCGGGCGATCTTCGGGCCGTATGCGGAGATTGGCTACCGGGTCATCTACACCAGTGCTGTGACGGGGCAGGGGGTCGCCGAATTGCACGAGGCGCTTCAGGGCAAGATCTCCGCACTAACCGGGCCGTCCGGTGTGGGCAAGAGCAGCCTGCTCAACGCGATGCAGCCGGGGCTGGGCCTCGCCGTGCGGGAGGTGAGCGAGGCGACGCTGAAAGGGCGGCATACCACGGTCGCGTCGGAGATGTTCGAGCTGGACGGGGGCGGCTACGTGGCCGATACACCCGGCATCCGGCAGATCGGGCTGTACAACATCGAGCCATCCGAGCTGGACGGCTACTTCCCGGAGTTCCGGCCCTACATCCTGCAATGCCGCTTCAACGATTGCCGCCATTTTGAGGAGCCGGGCTGCGCGGTGCGCGCCGCCGCCGAGCGCGGCGACATCTGGAGCGAGCGGCTGGAGAGCTACCGCCGCCTGCGTGAGGAGGCGGAGGAGATTTATTACCGGTGCTGAGGGCGGTGCTCAGGCTATC
>DGDY01000285.1:0-3585 GCA_002385675.1 Anaerolineales bacterium UBA3940
AGATGTGTATAAGAGACAGGGTCGGCGGGGAAGGCGGCGATGTTCAGCGCCAGCAGCGGACGCCCGCCCATCGCGTAGATGTCGCTCAGGGCGTTGGCGGCAGCGATCATGCCGTAGTCGTACGGATCGTCCACAACCGGCGTGAAGAAGTCCGTCGTGACGATGAGCGCCTGCTCGTCGTCCAGCTTGTAGACGGCGGCATCGTCCAGCACCCCGAGCCCGACGAGCACCTCGGGGTGATCTTCCGGATTAAACATGTTTCTTAGAGGGCGCAGAACCTGCGCCAGGACCGACGGGTCCAGTTTAGACGCTCAACCAGCGCACGAGGAGAGCGCGGTCAGGCGGATGATGTCGTCACGGGTCATGCTGTCGGTCTCTTTCTCTTTGACGTATGGTGTAGGGCTTATGGCTCGCTCGCTGCGCTCGCTTTATGGCATATGGCCATAAGCTATTAGCCAATACGCTATCAGCCATCAGCCCGTAGAGAGTATATCGCCCCGGCGATGGCCCTACAACGGCGAGTCGTCCTTCTCATGCCCCTCGAAGAGCGGCAGCACACCCATCTCGCGCAGGGCATTCAGCAGGGCGGGCATGTCCTCGCGCTTGACGATGTGCGCGTGCGGGCCGATCTGCTTGCCGAGCCACCGGCTGACGCGGGCGTTCGCGCGGATCTTCTGGTACGCGCCGAGGTTGCGCGTCGAGAGGATCACCACGTCATGCACGATGACCTCGCGCGGCTGCTCGTGCCAGTTCTCCAGCATCTTGACGACGTTGGGCGGCAGCGAGTGCCCGGTAACCCGCTGCAGGAACGGGATGATGTGCGAGGGGATCGAGACGCCCTCCTCCACAACGCGGCTGATAGCCTGCGGCGTGAGACGGTACACATATGCGGCGTCGTCGCGGCTGGGCCCATCCGGCGTGTAGGGGCTGGGCGGCGGCGCGCTGATCCACGCGGCGAAGCGGGCCACCTGCAGGCGGTCGTACCGGCTTGCCGACACCGGCACGGTGATGAGCCCCTGCGTGTCCACCCGCGCCCGCGCCTCACGGTCGGGCGAGAGCGGCCAGTCGGCGCGCCCCTGGAGCGCCAGCCCGAAGGGCGTAAGCTCGAACGCGCCGTAGCCCGCGCGCACCAGCCCCAGCCAGTGCATCGGCCCCTGGATGATGAAGCGGATCATCGCGCCTTCGACCATATCCCACGACTCAAAGCCCTGGAGGATCTCGCCGGTGTAGGCGTCGCGCAGATACCAGCCCGCGTAATCGCCGCCGGGCCGCTGGAAGTCCGGGTTAAGCTCCCGCACCCGCTCCACGAAGCCGCTTACGCTCCACCACTCCCCCGGCGGGACCTCGCCCAGCATGTCAACGATCACGCGCCGCCCGGCGATGGGCGTGGACGGCCATTCCTCTGCTTCCAGCCCCGGCGTGTACACGAGATCGTTCCACGTGGTAGAGGCGAGCCACGTCTCGGCCAACGAGCGGAGCTGGTGGCTGCGCGGCGCTTCCAGCCAGGGGCGGACGGCGTCGCGGTTCACGTGGGTGAGGTGGAGTGGGGCGGGGGCGTCGTAGATCAGGCCGAGGTCATAGGCAAGCTGGGTGAGCAGCGCCCGGTAGGCGGGCTCAGGGCGGCGCAGGTGGCGGTCGATGCGCTCGTGCGGGCGGCAGTCCAGCCACTCGCGGGCGTCTGCCTCGCGCAGCAGCAGGAAGGCGAGCAGCGTCGCCATGTCGTCGGGAGCGGTCGGGTGGCCGTCGGGCAGGCGGCGCGGCGGTACGACGCGGTAAGAGGGCGCACGCACCTCGACGCGCGGGGGCGGCTGCGGCAGCAGGTCGATCAGTTCGGAGGGGATGGCGATGAACTCCTGCGCCCCGGCGGGGACCTGCTCGAACACGCGCACGATCAGCCCCCGATAGTACAGCGCCTCGGTGATGCTGGCGGGGTTCAGCCAGGGCTTTTCGCGCTCCCGCCGGGCCGGGCCCATCGCGCGGAGTTCGCCGAAGCGCCGCGTGAACTGGGCAAAGGGTAGCTCCCCGCCGTTCGCGAGCAACTCGCCGAGCGCCGCCTGTGCGTCCGCGTCGAGCCGCTCCCACGTCTCCCGCACGGCGTCGGGCTGAGCCATGCCCTGTGCAAGCTCCTCCGCCGCGAGCGCACGGTCGTTCGTCGTCAAGTCGATGTCCCACTGGGCTGCGATGATGTGCAGCAGATCGACATCGTAATCCACGAAGGATCGGACAAGGGTCGGCATGGTTTCATCCCCGGGGTGGTTGAACACGGATGCCGTATTATACCCTCAATCCGGGCGGCGGGTTGGCGTGTGGGAGCCGGCGGGCGGTCTCAGCAGTTGGTTAGCACGCGCACCGCCGAGGGGACGATCCCCAGTTCCAACTGACGGATACCTGCCTCCCATGAGCCGAATACCTCACCATCGGCGTGGATCGCCATCGTGCGGTCGGTCTCAAGGACGATGTGCCTTGCCTCGCTGCGCTGGAAGTACCGGGGATACTTGAGGTGGTTGCCCGTCATGACAATCGGGAGGAAGCGCAGCATGTTTACCCGGCTCATGTTGCGCATCAACACGTAGGTGATGAGCCCGTCGTCCATCTCCGCGCCGGGCCCAACAAAGAAGCCGCCGCCCTCGCGCGGGCCGTTGCAGAAGGCGATCATCGCGACCTCGTGCTCAACCGGCCCGTTGCCGTCCACCTGGATCTTGGCTTTCAGCGAGAACGGCGCGGAGGCGATCGTTTCAAACACCGCCGCGAGGTAGACGAAAAAGCCCCGTATCCGTGTGTATTTGCGGGCCGCCATGTTGACCGCTCCGCCGAAGCCGATACCCACCGTGTTCGTCCAGTATTCGCAGCGACCGCTGCCGTCCTTGATCGTGCCCACATCCACAGTCCGGGTTGTGTCGCCGAACAGGCAGCGCGCCGCCTCGCGCGGGTCGGAGGGCAGGCCGACGTTATGTGCGAAGTCGTTGCCGGAGCCGAACGGAATCACGCCGAGCGCGGGCCGGCGTTCCTTCTCCGCCGCCATCAGGCCGTTGACGACCTCATGCACGGTGCCGTCGCCGCCGATGGCTGTCACGACTTCAAAGCCCTCCGCGACGGCGTCACGGGCCAGATCGACGGCATGGCCCTTATACTGTGTTCTCGTCCAGGTTAGCTCGATGTCCTGCCCGTTCTCACGGGCGGCTGCGACTTCTGCTTCGACGGCCTCCTGAAGCTCGTCGGCTGATTGGGCGGCGTGGCCCCGGTCGGCCACGGGGTTAAAGATCATTTTGAGACGGCGCATCCTGCTTCCTCTGAGCCCGATGGATGATGATCGGCTGATTAAATCCTCTGGTGGGTAAAACAACAAACAAGCGCTCAGGCTACGCCCGGCGCGTTAAGCCGACCCATTTTAGCCATTAACACCGGCTGCGGGCAATGTGGGATTCTGGTTACTGCCAACTATCCCTCCTATGCCTGTCAACTTAAGGCTGGCCAATTGTTACAGCCCAACACTTTCCGCCAAGCATCCGTGATGGGAATGCCGTCGCTGGTGGGGGACGTCGCGAAGTTTATTCGCGGCTCCCCCTTCTGACCAGCGGCCTGTGG
>DGDY01000285.1:3861-6631 GCA_002385675.1 Anaerolineales bacterium UBA3940
GAACAAACCATACTGCGATGACGCATCACAGGGGTAGACGCGGGTCCATTGATGCGAAGCGCCCCGCCCCTATTGAGAACCAACTCGACGTCCCCACAAATCGCATTGGCCCACTTGATGGTATAATGGCCGGTAGGAGAAACAATGATGGCGTTTTCCAGGCGATTGAAAATCACGGTGGTGCTGACCCTGCTGGCTGCCAGCCTGCTGTCGGCGGAGCCTGCCTTTACGGCGGAGGTCGCCGCGCAGCCCAGGCTGGTCGACGCATCGCCCGCGCCTGACAGCGTGCTCGGGGCCTCGCCCGAGGTCGTGACGCTGACCTTCGACCGGGCGCTGAGCGACAGCGGCACATGGGTCACCGTCAGAAGCCTGGAGGGCGAGTACTTCAACGAGACGGACGGCGCCGTCAACCCTGATAACCGCTTCACGCTGAGCGTGCCCATCGCGCCGCTGCCCGAGGGCCGCTACCGCGTCTCCTATCAGGTGACATCGCTGGGCGGCTCGACGTTCATCACAGGGCGATACGAGTTCAGCATCGACCTGCCTGAGCCGCGCCTTGAACTGCTGGAGCCGGTCAGCGGGCAGGGCTTTGAGTCGCCCCGCATCCCGCTTGAGATGCGCGTTCACTATTTCGACTTCGGGCAGTACAACAACCGGGTACACGTGTACCTCGACGGCGAGAAGGTCGCCGAGGTGCAGGGCGAGTCCTACGTGCTGGAGGGTGTCGAGCCGGGCGTGCATGAGCTGACGACGGTGCTGGCCCGTTTTGAGGAGGAGGAACTGCCGGACACCGCGCAAACGGTGACGATCGCAGTGGGGCAGCCAGGGTCGGATCGCCCTGCCGCCGAGCAGGCCAGCGCGCCTACCGGGAGCGAATTCGGGCTGGGCCTGGAGAACTGGCCGCTGGTGGCGGCCCTGTCGCTGGTGCTGCTCGGTGTGGGCATATGGCTGGGCCGCTCCACGCAGGCCACGCCCGGTCCCGCGCCGTTGGCGGGCGAGGGCGAGCCTCCCGCTAGTTGACCACCTGGTATGTCGCGGAGTCAACCAGCTTGTCGCCGATGAAGAACTGCACCTCATAGCGACCGGTGGGCCAGCCGCCCTGCGCGTCGAACCAGTAGTAGGCTACGCCTTCCTCGCCGCGCTCCCATGCCTCGCTTTCCGTCCGCACCACCCGCCCATCGAGGAGCAGCGCGCGTGACCACGACACGCCGTTAACCATGTTGTCGAACTCAACCCAGAAGTAAATGCGCGGCGTGCCTACCGGGAACACGTCGCCGACGTTAACCGGCTGCAGGTCCGGCGAAAGCCCGCTTGAGATGCCGGTGATGGTCAGCGTGGCGTCGGCGGGCGGCGTGACGGTTGACTGGATGGTTGCGATGTAAGGCGTCGGCGACAGCGTTGGCGGCGGCTCCGTCGGCGTGATAGTCGGCGGCCCTTCCAGAATATCCTTCGGCGTGAGCGACAGGTCGATGGTGCTCGTCGGGAAGGTCAGCGGGCTGAAGGTGGGTGTATCCGTGGCCGCCGAGGGCAGAAGGGATGCCAGCTCAACCGGCTCGACGAACTGCTGGGCCTGCACCGCCGCGAACGCGCCCGCGCTCGCCAGAATAAGCACAAGCGTCCAGCGCCATGCCTTCTGGCTGGACTGGCGGCGGATCCGGAAGTAGGGCGCCGTGCGCGCGCGTCGGAAGTTGGTAAACGCAGTGATCAGTGCGATGACGGCGACGAGTCCGAGTATGACGGGTAGAATGTAGACGATGGCCGAGAGCATCTCCGGTAGCCTTCCAGCGGCATCGGAATCTCATGTGTACCTGTTGGGTGGTAGTATAACATAGGTACGCTGGGATGAAACAAAGCTGATCCTGGCTCAGGATATTCACTCATACCCGTTCTCCCTCGATTGTCGTATACTTGGTTGCGTTATTCATATCATCTCACCACTCAAGCTTATGGCTACAATCCTTGTCGTAGACGACGAACCTGATGCCCTGCATCTTCTCCGTGCCTGGTTATCGAAACATGATTACGACGTGGTGACCGCCGCCACCGGCGAGCAGGCGTTCAATATGGCGGTTAACCAACTGCCTAACCTCATCCTGCTCGACGTAATGCTGCCCGATATCGATGGCCTGACGATCTGCAAGCGGCTGCGGGCCACGCCTGCGACGAGCCACATCCCCGTGATCCTGCTCACGGCATACGACCCGGCAGTCGGGCGCGCCGAGGCGCTGATGGCGGGCGCAAACGACTACATTACCAAGCCCATTATCCTTCACGAACTGCTCGACCGGCTGAACGTCCTCCTCGCGCATGACCGCGATTACATCCACCAGGGGCAGCGCCTGCTGGAAGAGACGGTGCATTCCGCGCTGACGGTCGTGCCCTGCAACCTCTCCTGGCTGCTCTCCATCGACACCGGGCAGCAGGCGCTGGTCAGCCGGGCCGTAGCGACGAGCGAGAGCGACACGGCGACGCTGCGGCTCATCCAGCATGTGGACCCGCCGGGGCGCTGCGAGCTTATCCCGCTTGACCCGGCAGACAACGTGCTGGCGCAGGTCGCGGTCAGCGGGGTGGCTGTGTTCAACATGCCGCTGTCTACCTTCCGCAGCCGCGTGCGGGAGAACATCTATCGCGCCTGTGAGAGCCTGGACCTGTATTCTGTGTGCATCCTGCCCGTGCAGATCGTCGGCACGCCGCTTGGCGTGCTACTCATCGGCTCGCCGGCGCCGCGCGCCGGGGACCATGCGGGCTGGCACGCGACGCGTCGCAGGAC
>DGDY01000223.1:0-2555 GCA_002385675.1 Anaerolineales bacterium UBA3940
TCCTTTTTTTTTTTTATTGATACGGGGACCATGCTGTTCTCCACTATCCTCTTCGTCGACCGCGCTGCTCTTCGGTGTGTGGACGGCCTTGCGAGTTTCCCGGCGGCGCTAGCCGTGGCAGACCCCTTCCGATTCGACTACTGCCCGCGCTGCGGGCACCCCCTGATCGACGCCGACAAGTTTGGCAAAACGCGCCGCTTCTGCGAGGCGTGCGGCTACATCCACTTCCGCGATCCGAAGGTGGCAGCGGTGCTGTTCATCACGGATGGCGAACGCGTGCTGATGGTGCGCCGCGCCGTCGACCCGCAGAAGGGCAAGTGGGCGCTGCCCGCCGGCTACATCGACTATGGCGAGGATCCGCGCGAGGCCGCGATCCGCGAGGCGCGGGAGGAAACCGGGCTGGACGTGCGGATCTCCCGGCTTATCGACGTGCTCGGGCCGGACTCGCGGCAGGAAGGCCCGGCCAGCATCGTGATCCTGTTTGAGGCGGAAGTGCTCGGCGGGCAGCTTGCCGCCCATGACGACGTCGACCGCGTGGCGTTCCTCGCGCCTGGCGAGATCCCGTTCGACGAGATCGCCTTTGACAGCACGCGGCTGCTGCTCCAGCGCTGGGTGGAGGAACTCAGCACGAAGCGGGGGGAGTAGGCGACTCCCCCCGGTCCGCGGACGGACGGCGGCGGTTTAAGGGGGCTATTAGGGCCTCCTCCGCGAATAAACTTCGCGGCTGTCGGCCCTTTCTCAACCAGACCCGAGCCGCGACGTTTAGTCGCGGCGTGGATTTGCTTCCCTAACCCACCCCTACTCATTCCGTCCGGTGCTTGATCGCCATCTCGCGGTAGCCGCTGATCGGCAGGACGATCCGCCAGTACAGGTCGGTCAGGCGGGGGAACAGCGTCGTAATATACCCGGCGACCGTCTCCATCCAGCCGACGCGCACCACCGGGTCGCCTGCCGCCGCGCCCTCCAGCGTGCGCCGGGCGACAGTCTGCGGCGAGAGCAGCCTGAAGAAGCCGATCGCACGATAGACGCGGTGCATATCGGCGACGACATCTGTCTCGACGAACCCCGGCGCGACGAGGATCGTCTCCACCCCCGTGCCGTGCAGCTCGTGGCGCAGCCCCTCGGTCCACGCCCGCAGACCGGCCTTCGTTACGTCGTAAACGAGGAAGTACGGCAGCGACGCCAGCCCCGCCACCGACCCGATATTAATGATCTGCCCGGAGCCACATTCCAGCATCCCCGGCAGCACAAGCTGCGTCAGCCGGATCGGTGCGTACAGGTTCACGGCGAACGTGCGCTCGATCATCTCCCTGCTCAGGCCGGTGACCTCCGCCCCCTGAATGATCCCCGCGTTGTTGACGAGCACATCGATGCGGCCAAAGCGGTCGTGGGCGGCCTGGACCAGCCGCTCAAGCTGGGCCTCATCGGACACGTCCGTGGGCACAACGAGCGTCTCAATGCCGGGGTTGATCTGCTCGCAGGTCGAGGCGATGCGCTCAAGCTGGCTCTGGCGGCGGGCGGCGAGCACGAGGTGCGCCCCGCGCCGGGCGAACTCCAGCGCCAGCGCCTCGCCGATCCCCGCCGATGCCCCGGTGATCAGCACCACCTTCCCGGCGTACTCATCGAGCGCCCGGCGGATGCGCCGCCGCCGGGCCACCGTCACGGCGAGCGCGATGCCTGCGCCCGCGCCAAGCAGGGTCAGGAACGTGTTATTACGACTCAAGGCTCTCCTCCTTCCGCGCGAGGGTGATGGTGTTCACCCCGAGCGCGACCGGAATGAACGTGGTGCCGGTGAGCACCTGGATCAGGCTGGGCCAGCCGAACAGAGCAAACTGCACCGGCCTGGGGATAAGCGGCAGGTACGGTACGTCCCAAAGACCATCACCGAACTGCCTCAGCACGCGCAGCCCTGCCGCCCCGGCCCATTCCCGCCAGACGCCGGGCGGATGCACGTTGATATGGGTCGGGTCTTTGGAGATCGCGTCGGGCGTTTCGTCGGGGCGCTTGAGCGGACGCAGAGCGTACTCCGGGTTGGGCGTGGCGAACAGCAGCAGGCCGCCGGGTACGAGCATCCGCTGCATGTGGCGCAGCGCGCGCGCCGGGTCGACAAGGTGCTCGACGAGGTGCAGGGCAACGATGACATCAAAGGAGCGGTCGGCAAAAGCCTCAAGCTGATCGGCAGAGGCGACGAGCGCCGCCGCCTGAGGGGCGTTCTGCCGCGTCTGCTGGGCGGCATAATAGGCAATGTCCACGCCGACGCAGTTGAAGCGGTCAGAGAGCAGGCCGAGCAGGTGACCCAGCCCGGAGCCAAGCTCCAGCAGACGGCCCGTGACCGGGGCGGGCGCGAAGCGGCGCACGAGGCGCGCGTAATAGCGCCGCGCAAACCAGTACATGCTGAAGCGGCCCATCCCGCGGTCGGCGTAATTGTAGGATTGGAAGTACCGCTCGCCGTACTCCTCTAAGGGTGCCTGGACGGGCGGCCTGGATGGTATCGACATGGTTTCTCCTGATATGCTGGCAGTCGAATTGTAGCGGATGGGCACGCGGCGAGGCAA
>DGDY01000223.1:2826-4038 GCA_002385675.1 Anaerolineales bacterium UBA3940
GGTTAACAAGGCTCTATAAAAACAGTTCGGCGGCCCCATCTATGTTCGACGGGGCCGCCGATCGCTACCGCTACAATCACGCTCCATGCTGTTGCTCTTCCTAGCGTTTCAGTCTCGGGTGGACCATTTCTACCAACCCATGCTCTCCGCCATCTCCGAGCCTGCCTACCAGCACACCTCACTCCTACCAGTCACAGCTACCGACGCCGCTCTCATCCCTACCGATACTGTCACCCCGAAGCGACCTGCACACCACACTCAGCGTTCCAGTACAACCCGTTCCTGTCTACCTATACGTACAACGCCTGAAAATGTTCCAGCCCGCTCACAATTTGCTTCAACCACTAAATCCCCACAGTGAGAGTATCGAAGAAAAGGCATCATTTCACACCCGCCAAAGGTCGGGATCGCACGCTGGTAAGCTGGGGGGATTGTAACCTGGTCAGCAGGCCAGGGGATGGGCTACCCGCTGACGATGTTCGGCGCGAAGTCCGCGATGAAGGACGGTGGCACGCGAACCGGGCGGCCCGTCTCCACGTCCACGGCGACGACGTGCGTCAGCGCGCGGGCCACAAGCTCGCCGTCCGAGACGCGCGTCAGCCGGTAATGGCGGATGCCGGACGCCGCCCGCATGTTGGAGACCCACGTCGCCACGTCAAGCTCGTCGGTGAGCACCGCCGGGGTGAGGTACTCGATCCGCGTGCGGCGGGCGATGAGGCCGAAGCCCTCTGCGCGCATCCGCTCGAAGGACCAGCCGACCGTCTCCGCCAGGCGGATGCCTGCCTCCTCGCAGAAGGCGAGGTAGTTGGCGTTGTTGACGTGCCACTGCGGGTCGATGTCGCGCCACTCGACGTGGCGGCGCATCGTAAAGACGCCCGGCGGGGGCGGCGGCGCCTCGGGGAAGCGCTCGCGCGGCGCGGGCTCGGCGGGTAGCCCGTCGGGGAAGAAGGCGCGCTTCATCTCCTCGGGGATGCGGGCGGGCCGCCGCGTGGCCGCGTCGAGGTAGACCCAGTCGGTGACGGCACGGGCGGCGAGCGTGCCATCCTCCCGCGCAAACTCATACACGCGCCGCGAGCGTGCCCGGCGGAAGTCCTCCACCCACGTCGTGATCGTGACCCGGTCGTCGTATCGGAGCGGCTGCCGGTACTCGATGTCTGTCTCGCGGATCAGCCAGAAGCCGCCGATCTCGTCGTAGGTCTTCAGGTCGTAGCC
>DGDY01000223.1:4249-4913 GCA_002385675.1 Anaerolineales bacterium UBA3940
GAGTAGGTGAGGGGCATACCGTATCACTCTCCTGCTGACGATTTACTCTGTGAACCCCCTCCGACTGGCCGGAGGGGGTTCTCAAATACATAACTCTGGACGCTGAAAATGGGTTTCAGGCGAGTGCGCTCGCGCGCTCCTCGCTCAGAACGACGCTCCTGCCGAGGACCGCAAACACGACGAGCACGACGCCGGTGATCCACGCGCCCAGCGCGAACACGTCTGGCCCGTACAGGCCGAGCAGCGCCCCGCCGCCGACGAGCAGCCCGGCAAGCACGCCGAACTGCCACATCCCGTACAGGAAGATGAAGGGCAGGTAATGCGCGCCGAGTGCGATCATAAATGCCGGGTAAAACCAGTTCGGGTCGTACAGCGTCGCAGCGAGCACGAGCGGCAGGGTTAGCGGCAGCGTAAAGGCGACCTGCCTGCCGAGGTGCTCCAGCCGGTTCTCCGGGCTGAGCTTCGCCGAGCGACCCATCAGGCGGATGAGCAGCTGGGTCAGTGGGAAGATGAAGAATCCGCCCGCAAACAGCACGATCATGCCTGCCGTGCGCGAGCCCCACGTGCTGACGGCGGCAGACGCCAGCCACAGCGCGCCGGACACAAGCTGCCCGGCAAACCCGCCCATAAGGCGGGTTCTGACCTCGCGTTGAGCCTCTTCGAT
>DGDY01000190.1:0-2392 GCA_002385675.1 Anaerolineales bacterium UBA3940
CTTGCAAGGGGGAGGTCAACCGAGTGGCGATGCAATCGCCGCTCGGTTGGGTGGGGGTTGGGCAAAGATAAGAGACAGATTGATGAGTTTGTACAATCAAATGGGCTTACGTGTACAGCCATAGGGCGCAGCTAGTAATGGCGAAGCCATTTACCTGCGCCCCTACGCGGGTGACATTCGCGGTTTCAGTTTCCGTGCCCTCCGTTCTCCTCCGCGCCTTCCGCGATTCCGATTGTGTTGGCTGTGACCCGGTGGTAAGCTTGACATGCTATGGAGACACAGAGGTGGACGGTTAGCGAACTGACGCGCTATCTGCGCGAGCAGTTCGAGAGCGACCCTCGCCTGCAGGACACCGAAGTCGAGGGGGAGGTGTCGGACTTCCGTATTCCGGGGTCCGGGCACGCGTACTTCACTTTGAAGGACGCCGATGCGACGCTCCAGTGTGTGATGTGGCGCAGCCAACTGCTCGCGCACCGGGGCGACCTGCCCAAGCACGGCGACCGGGTCATCGCCGAGGGGTATATCAGCATCTACGAGCCGCGCGGGCAGTACCAGCTTTACTGCCGGCGGCTGCGCCCTGCCGGGCGCGGCGACCTGCACGCCGAGTTTGAGCGGCTCAAGGAGAAGCTCGCCGCCGAGGGGCTGTTCGACGCGGAGCGCAAGCGCCCCGTGCCGGTCAGCCCGGCAGTGATCGGCATCGTGACCTCGCCGTCGACTGCCGCGCTGCAGGATGTGCTCAACGTGCTCAGGCGGCGGCGACCCCAGGTGCGAGTCGTGCTCTCGCCCACGCCTGTGCAGGGGGAGAGCGCACCGCCGCAGATCATCCGCGCACTGGAGGCGCTCAACACGCAGGCGGATGTCGAGGTGATCCTGCTGGTGCGCGGTGGCGGCTCTATCGAAGACCTGTGGTGCTTCAACGATGAGGACCTTGCCCGCGCGGTGGCGGCGAGCAGGATCCCGGTGATTGCCGGGGTGGGGCACGAGATCGACTTCACCCTGGTTGACTTCGCCGCCGACCTGCGCGCGCCCACACCGAGCGCCGCTGCCGAGCTGGCTACGCCCATCACCGCCGACCATCTCCGGGCGGACGTGCAACGCCTATCCCAGCGGCTATTTAACGCGGCGGCGCTGCGAACCGCCGAACAGCGCCGCGCCTACGAGCAGGCCATGTACGCCCTGCGCCGCCTATCGCCGAGGGCGGCGATTGACAACGCCCGCCAGCAGGTTGACGGGCTGGTCAGCCGGGCAACACGTGCCGTGCAGAGCCGCTTTGCGCTGCGGCGCAGCGAGCTTGCGGGGCTGAAGCGCGCGCTCAAGTCGATGAGCCCCATGGAGACGCTGGCGCGCGGCTACGCCATCGTGCAGGGGCCGGATGGCCTCGTGCTGCACGACCCCGCGCAGGTTCGCCCCGGCGACCGCCTGCACATCCGGCTGGAGAAGGGGCCGCTCCGGGCCACCGTGGACGAGGAACAGGACGGGATACCATGACCGATAACAGCCTGACATTTGAAGACGCGCTCGCCCAGTTGAACCGGATCGTTGAGCGGCTGGAGACGGGCGAGCTATCGCTTGACGAGACACTGGCACTGTACGAGCAGGGGCAGGAACTGGCGAAGTTCTGTGAGGACGCGCTGACCCAGGCCGAACTGCGGCTGGAAGCGTTGCGCCCCGTACCGGGCGGCGGCTACGAGCGTGTGCCCATTGTAGACGAGGACCCGGACGCGTAAATACCCATGCTTCGAGAGTACATCCGCGACCTCATCTCCAACGACGTTCTGTGGATCAGCGTGCTCACGATGAGCCTGGCGCAGTTCCTCAAGCCGTTTACCTACTACCTGCGGACCCGGTCGTTTGACTGGCATCACATATCAGAGACGGGCGGTTTGCCCAGCTCGCACGCAGCGCTTGTCAGCGCTGTTGCGACGGGCGTGGGCATCGAGTACGGCTTCAACTCCGCCGCGTTTGCGGTCGCCATTGCGGTTGCCATGATCGTGACGTATGACGCGGCGGGCGTGCGCCGGCACGCGGGGGAGCACGCGCGGGCGCTCAACCAGGTGATCGCCGAACTGCTAAGCGGCCACCCCATCTCACAGATCCAGTTTCAGGAAGTGCTGGGGCACAGCCGCATGGAGGTTATGGCAGGGATTACCTTCGGCGTCGGCATGATGATGCTGTGGAAATTCGCCGTGCAGCCGATGTTCAGGTGAGGGGGGGCCGGGCAATGAATTGCCCGGCCAAAAGGGATAGCGAAGCTATCCCGCAAAGTCCCTGCGGGACTCCCGTCTCCTGCGGGGACGGCGCCCCTCCGCCTATGGCGGACGTGCGTCCGGAGGGCGCCTAGCGGTGGCGAAGGGGGAGGGCCGTCCGGTTGGCTGGTAGGGGCGGGTCTCAG
>DGDY01000190.1:2604-3919 GCA_002385675.1 Anaerolineales bacterium UBA3940
CCCGCCCCTACGTGATCCATCCGCCGAATCAAGCAGAAGGCCGCAGCCGCCGCAGCACCGCGCCGGTGAACAGCCGCGCCTCCTCGCTGCCGAACAGCCAGGCCGCGCCCCAGAACACCGCCGCGCCAGCGCCGATCACGGCGAGCGGCCCGATGAACTGCCCCAGCGCATTGTTGACAGGCATCAGCGCCCACAGCGCGAGTGCCATCACCCCGCTGGCGAGGCCTGCACGCGCCATGCTCGCCGCGAAGCGCTGCCCCTCCAGCCCGCCCACACGCGGGCCGACCAGCGCCAGCAGCAGCGCCGCCTCCAGCGTCGTGGCGATGGTGTTTGCCAGCGCCAGCCCCGCGAACGGGCCGCGCACCAGCGATCCGCTGTCGCCGATGAACCGGATCAGCGTGAAGCTCAGCACGACGTTCAGCAGCATCGCCGCACCGCCGATAAGCACCGGCGTGCGGGTGTCATGCATCGCGTAGAAGGCCCGCGTCACGATCTCGACGAGCGAGTGCGCGATCAGCCCCAGCCCGAAGAACAGTAGCGCCCACGATACCGCCTCGCTGTCCGCCGCACTGAAATCGCCATGCTCGTAGATCAGCCGGACGATGGGCAACCGCAGCACGATCAGGCCCACCGTCGCCGGGATGGCGAGGAACAGCACCGAGCGCAGCACCTGCCCGAGCGTGCGGCGCAGCGCCGCCGTGTCCTCCGCCGCGACCTGGGCCGCGAACGTCGGGAAGACGACCGTCGCCACCGACTGCGCGATCAGGCCCTGCGGCAGCATCATCACGTACCAGGCCCGGTCGAGCGCCGCCAGGCTTCCTTCGACCATGCCGGAGGCCAGCGCCTTGTTCACCCAGAAGTTGACCTGCACGATGGCCTGCCCCAGCACGCGCGGCCCCATCAGCCGGGCGACCTCACGCACGCCGGGGTCGGTCACGTCGATGAGCAGATGGTACGGGGCGCGCAGCTTCAGCAGGCCGGGCACCTGCACGCCGAGATGCAGCACCGCGCCGAGCACCACGCCCCACGCCGCGCCGAAAATGCCGATGTCGAAGAGCGGGGCGATGACTACCGCACCGATGATGATGCCGATGGAGTACATCGACGGGGCGAGCGCGGGCAGCAGGAAGCGCTGGTGCGCGTTCAGCACGCCCATCTGCAGCCCGCTGATGCCGAACACGATGGGCGAGATGAGCATGATGCGCATCAGCCGCACGGTGAGCGCGGTCGCCTCCGCGTCGAAGCCGGGCGCGATGACGTAGCGCACAATCGGCCCGGCAAACAGCGCCGTCAGCCCGGCGACGACGACAAGCCC
>DGDY01000009.1:0-5559 GCA_002385675.1 Anaerolineales bacterium UBA3940
AGATGTGTATAAGAGACAGCGGAAGTGCTGCGTGCCCGCGAACTCGCCCGCCGGGACGACGCATACCTTCGGCGGCAGTGCCTGCACCTCGAAGCGCAGCGCGCGCCCGCGCAGCACTTTCGTCTCGTCCGCCCACAGGTCGGGGCTGAAGAGCGGCACCGTCTGGTTCAGGCCCCCTGCCTGCTTGTAGCCGCGCCACACGTAATCCTGCGAGATCATGGTGTGGTAGTCAACCACATAACCCTCGGCAATGTCGACGGCCTCCATGCAGCGCGGCTGGCCCTCGGCAACACGTGCGACGCGCACAGTGGCCTTCTCGAACGTGTACTGTGCGGCGGCGTTGATATCCTCGCTCTGGAAGCGCAAGCGCAGCCAGCGCGGTTGACCATCCTTCCCTCGTACGAGATGGGTGATCAGGCTTGCGCCGCTGGCTTCCCGGCCATCCAGGTCGGCGCGGACGACCTCATCGCCATTGGGCAGCCGGGTCACCTGCCAGGTTTCGATATCGCCGGTCGGTTCGCCATCGATCAGGTACTGATAGCGACCCCGGCTTACCAGCTTTTCTTTCGAGTGGACGGGGTGCAGGACGCGCACTAGGGCTCAACCTCCAGGTAGATTCTCTTGTTGATTTTACCCTTGCTTTTGTAATCCACCACTCGCAGCCGCCCGACCTCCGACGTGTTGTGGACATGCGTGCCGCCGTCCGCCTGGAGGTCCAGCCCTTCGATCTCGACGACACGGACTTCTTCGATGCCCTCGGGCAGCAGGTTGATCTTGGTGCGGATCAGGTCGGGGATCTTGAAGGCCTCCTCGCGGGGGAGGAGTTTCACCCGCACCGGGCGCGCGTTGGCGACCTCGGCGTTGATCTTCTCCTCGATCTCCTGCACCAGCTCCTGCCGCATCGTCTCAAACTCAAAGTCCATGCGCCCGCTGAGCGGTTCCATGTTGCCGCCGGTGACCGGTGCGCCGTAGTCCCGCCAGATGACACCGCACAGGATGTGCATGGCGGTATGCGTGCGCATCAGCTTGTAGCGGCGATCCCAGTCGAGCACGCCGCGCACCGCCGCGCCGACCTCCGGCAGCGGTGCGTTGCCCTCCACAATGTGCAGCAGCCGCCCATCAATGCGCTGAACGCGCTTCACGGTGTATACCACGTGGTCGATGGCCAGTGTGCCCGTGTCCGGGGGTTGCCCGCCGCCTCCGGGGTAGAACACGGTACGGTCGAGTTCGATACCCCGGTTGGCTTCGTCCACACCCGTGACGCTGGCAAGGAAGTCTCTGAGATAGCTATCTGTCTGGTAGAGCAGCTCCGTCATGTGGCCGCGCCTCTCCGATCGCTACACTCCCGAGTAAGGAGGCGCTGCGTGGCTCGCCTGGCGAGCGGGGCTATATCAGGTTTATCGGCGATGCCTGTGCCATCTACCGACACAGCTTCCCCTGTACACGCCGCGCCTACCTTAATAATAAGAAAAGCCCTCGCCCCGGCAAGGGACGAGAGCCAAGCTCCCGCGGTACCACCCTTGTTCCGGCCTGCTCAGAGCGCAGACCGGCGCCTCTACCGGCGACACACGGATCGCCGTGCCGGGGTAACGGGCGGCAGGCCCGGCGCAGTCTACTGGGCACGCCCGGCGTGCCGTTCGGTGCGCGGCTCGGGAGGGATTTTCGGCGGCGGTTCCCGGCCCGGCTCGCACCAACCCGGGCTCGCTGTGCGGTACAAGCGCCGCTTACTCGTCTCCGTCACAGCCTGTGGTTGTCGGCCCATCATACCATAGTTTGGCGCTTAGTTCAATTGGGAGCGGCCCTCACACCCCCGCTGCATTCTCCCCCGCCATCTCCCACGCGCGCTCGATCGCCTTCAGTACGGCGTCGGGTTGGGTGAACATCAGCGCATGGCCCGTGTCGGGGATGAGCACCAGCTCGGAACGGGCGAGGTCGCCGTGCAGGCGGGCGGCATCCGCCGGGGACACCCGGCGATCGGCCTCGCCCTGTACGATCACGACAGGCACCTCGATCTCGCCGTAGCGGTCGCCCTGAAGATCGACGACGGAGAAGCGGCGGTCGCGCATCGTTGCGCGGATGTGGTGCGGGCGGGCCCACATCGCGCCATAGGCGCGCAGGTAGTCGGGCGGCGTCGGCATGTCGGGGGCGAAGGCGTTGTCCAGTATGGGGCGGACGAGCGCATAGTTGTTGAAGCGCGCCGCTGGAGTGTACACCGTGAGCACGAGCAGCCGGTCAAGCGCAGACATGGTTGCCAGCCGCGCGATGAGCGTGCCCTCAGAGTGGGTGTAGGCGGCAGGTGCCAGTGCGACGATCGCCGCGAGGTCGTTCGGGTAGGCGAGGGCATAGGCCAGCGCGACCGCCGCCCCGCGCGCGTGCCCCACGACGACCGGCTTCTCAACGCCCAGCGCGGCCAGCGCATCGTGGATGAGGCTGGCCTGCACCAGCGGCGACCCGCCCCCGTGAACGGGGCGGCGGCTGTAGCCGAAGCCCGGTCGATCCACCGTGAAGGTGCGGTAGCGGGCCGTCAGGCAGGGGTAGAGGGGCGACAGCGTGAAGTCATAGATGGAGCCGCCGTCGCCGTGGATCAGCACCACCGGCGGGCCTTCGCCCTCAACGAGGACATGCTGCCGCCAGCCGTCTACGTCCACGAACTGGCCGGCAGGCGGATAAGCGGACTCGGCGCGGCGGACGATCAGCGCCGTGGCGAGCCGGAAGCCGAGTAGCACGACAAGCAGGACGCCGAGTGCGATGGCGATCGACATGGTCAGGTTCCTCCACTGGGGTTGGGCTGCGATTACGCCTCCCACCCCTCGATCTTCTCGCGTTGCACGGCGGATAGCAAATTGTCTGGCAGCCTCAGCCCGCGAGGTAGGGCTCAAGCGCCTGGTTCACGTCGTCCACGACGTGGCCTGCAACAGCGGCGAGCGCCTCGCGCTTGCTGGCCTCCGGCGCAATGCCAACCGCCTCAAACGTGACGTCCAGCCCGGCCTGGCGCAGCAGCTCGGCGGCTCGCTCCGTTGCGCGGATGCCGCCGGTCGAGTCCTCAAAGACGACGACGCGCACGGTTTGCCCGCGCAGGCGGGCGAGCGGCTCGCCCAGCTCCCCGTACTCCACGAAGCGGGCGGCAGCGTGCAGCGCGGCGGCTTCCGCCCCGGAGATCGCCGCGCCGATGGCCGCGAGCGCCTGCACCGGCGAGGGCTTGAGGTAATCCGCGGGGCTTCTGCCGTACTGGCGGGCGAGCCACCACACGCGCCCGCCGGAGATCAGCGGGAGCTTGCCGTTGAGTTCCAGCAGTTCGGCGGCGAGGTCGCCCTCCGGCGGGTAGCCGAACACGTCGCGCTCGGCGGGCGGAAGGTCGGCGGGCGGGTGGCTGGGCCGTGCGGTGAAGATCGCTGCGCCCCAGCCGGGCTGCCCCACGCGGGCGAGCAGGCGGGCGCGGGTCTCGCCGGTCAGGAGCGGCCTGTCGTACTCGGCAAGCGTGCTCTGCGCCTCGAACGCTGCCGGTCGCCCGTAGGTCTGCTCGAAGCGCTCGCTGCCAAGCACGTAATGCTGAAAGACGAACGTCGTCGGCGAGTCGGGCGTGTAGATGTTGCCCAGCATCTGGGCGAGCAGCGGGTGTGCGGTCTCGATGGTGCGGGCGCGCAGCAGGCTGTGGATCGCCTCGGTGGGCGGCCTGCCGTCCGGGGTGCTGGCACGGACGTCGCGGGCCAGCGCAGCGAGGTCGGGGCGGGCGATGCTGGCCCCTGCCTCGTGCATGGCGGTGCGTATGGCAGCGAGCGTCTCCAGCACGGTCGGGCGGATGAGGTCGGGGCGCTCGGCGAGCAGCGGGCCGAGCAGCGCGCCGACGCACATCGGTACGGAGTCCCACTCGTTGGTGATGCCGCACGCCTCGAAGGCGGCGATCTCGGCGTCGGTAATGCCGACCGGCGGCAGGCCCATCTCGGCGGCAAAGTGATCCACCGCCTTGCGGAGCGCCTCTTTGTAGCCGCGCGGGTGCAGCAGCACGCCGTCCACGTCGAACAGCAGCAGGGTTATGGGCACAGGCACGACTCCCGGGTTTGTGTTCTGCGGATGGGTAGAGATTGTACCACGCGGGGGAGTTTGTCCACGAATGGCACGGATGTCACGGATGGATGGATGTTGTCAGGAGCGCCGCGAGTGAACTCCACGGCTCCAATCAACATCTGCGGTGATCTGGTTGAATGAGGTGTACGCCTATCGATGAGGATTTATTCGTGGATCTTAGACATCATCGGCGGGTTGGGCGGCCTGCGGTTCGCCGTACACACGATCCCAGTCGGAGAGGTGGCGCAGGGCGATGACGAGCGCCGTGCCCGTCGCCAGCCAGAACAGGGTCGGGGCGACCTGCAGCGCGAGCAGTACGGGCGGCAGGGCGAGCATCGATGCGACGACTGCGCGGGGTGTGTGGTTGATGAAAGCGCGGGCCACGCCCAGCATTGCCAGCGCCAGCACAGCGATCAGCGGGTTGACGGCGGCGACGGCTCCCGCGCCGGTGGCGAGGCCCATCCCGCCTCGGAAGTCCAGCCACAGCGGCCAGGTATGTCCGGCGGTGACGGCCATCCCCGCGAGGGGGAGTGCCCACTCGCTGCCCGCAATCGGCCTCGCCACCAGCGCGGCGGCGAGGCCCTTGGCGATGTCGAGGATCAACACAAGCGCCGCGCCCTTCCAACCAGCACCGCGGAAGGTGTTCAGCGCGCCGGTGTGCCCGCTACCATTAGCGCGGGGGTCCGGCCAGCCGAAGGCCCGCGCGAGCAGCACGCCCACGGGGATGGAGCCGATGAGGTAAGCGACGAGGGTGGCGAGGGCGAGGCGCAGCATCAGCATAGGCTAATAGGAACTCATTCCAGGTTCGACGGCCCGCGCAGCGTTCATGTGTACGACCAGCGCGACGATCAGCAACGCCTCGGCAACCTTCGCCACGATGGCGGCGGGGCCGAACTCGCTGAAGCCGTTCATGACAAAGTACAGCACAAACGTCAACGCGGTATACGCGATGAACAGCGTGTGCGTCAGGCCGGGCCGCGTGTTGAGCACAGGCAGCCAGCCGAGCAGCGCGGCGAGCAAGGCCAGATAGCCCAGCCCGTTCAGAATAAACAGAATATCGAACGTGGTGTCCACCCCGTCACCCAGGCCGGTCAGGCCCAGGAACAGGTGAATCGATGCGGTGGCAATGGTCAGTACGGCGATTACCAAACGCAATGTCGTACGGCTCATTACACTGTCTCCCTCTATCAACCTCTGGCGTTCTTACCCGTTCTTACCAGTATATACGCAAAACCCGGTGAGAGAGATCTTTCAAGCACACCGCACCCGTTCCAGTGGAGGGGGATGAGTCCACAGATGACACAGATTTCACAGATAAAAGAAAAATCTGTCCACGAATGGCACAAATGAAATGATTTAAAAATATTCGTGTCATTCGTGCCATTCGCGGACTATTATCCCCTCGCAAAGGTAGAGAAAATCCGCCGCGAATAAACTTCGCGGCTCCACTCAGTACATCCTCATCAGTGTTATCTGTGCCATCTGTGGACACCC
>DGDY01000009.1:5758-7270 GCA_002385675.1 Anaerolineales bacterium UBA3940
GCGATCACCGCGTCGTCACGCACCGAGCCGCCCGGCTGCACGATGGCCGTCACCCCGGCGGCGGCTGCCGCCTCCGGCCCATCGGGGAAGGGGAAGAAGGCGTCGGAGGCGAGGACCGCGCCCCGCGCCCGTGCCCCTGCCTTCTTCACCGCCAACTCGACGGCGTCCACACGGGAGGGCAGCCCGCCGCCGATGCCGACAGTCGCCGTGCCCTGTGCCAGCACGATGGCGTTGCTCTTGACGTGGCGCACGGCCCGCCACGCGAAGCGCAGTGCGGCAAGCTCGTCCCCGGTGGGCTGCCGCCGGGTGACGACGCGCCATTCCGCCTCGTCGCCGGGGTCGGGCGTCTGCGCGAGCACCCCGCCGCGCACACTGCGCAGCAGCAGGCTTTGCCCCGGCAGGTCCCGCATCCGCACGAGGCGGCAGTTCTTGCGCGCCTGCAGTGCCTCGACCGCCTCAGGCGTGAAGTCCGGGGCAGCGATGGCCTCCACGAACAGGTCGCCGAGCGCCTCCGCCGTGTCGCGGTCGAAGGGGCGGTTGCAGGCGATGACCCCGCCGAACGCAGACACCGGGTCGGAGGCGAGCGCCGCCTCGAACGCGTCGGGCAGCCCCGCGCCGGAGGCGATGCCTGCCGGGCTGAGGTGCTTGACGATCACAACCGTCGGCGCATCGAAGTCAACGGCTGCCGCCCACGCAGCGTCGAGGTCGAGCAGGTTGTTGTACGAGAGCGCCTTCCCCTGCAACAGCTCGCCGCCGAGCGGACCGACGCCGGGCGGCGCGTACAGCGCGGCCTGCTGGTGCGGGTTCTCGCCGTAGCGCAGCGTTTCGGCGCGGGGCAGGGCGATGGTCAGAGCGGGCGGGAGCGGGTCGGCCTGCCCGTACCGCTGGACAAAGCTGGCGGCAATCGCGCTGTCGTACGCGGCGGTAGCGGCAAAGGCTCTGGCGGCGAGCGTGCGCCGTGTCTCCGGCGTGACGCCGCCCGCGCGGATCTCCGCAAGCACGGCGTCGTAATCGGCGGGAGAGGTGACGACCGTCACCCGCTCGTAGTTCTTGGCCGCCGCGCGGATCAGGGCCACCCCGCCGATGTCGATCTGCTCGACAAGCTCCTCCGGCGTGGCGTCGGCGCGGGCGGCAGCCTCGACGAACGGGTAGAGGTTCACCGCGACGAGGTCGATGGGCTGCCAGCCGTGCTCGGCGAGTGTGGCGCGGTCGGGTTCGGTGTCGCGGGCGAGGATGCCGGCATGGATCGCCGGGTGCAGCGTCTTGACGCGCCCGCCGAGGAGGTCCGGCAGGCCGGTGATGGCCTCGACCGGCGTCACGTCGAGCCCGGCATCCTGCAGGGCGCGGGCAGTGCCGCCGCTCGCCACAAGTTCGTAGCCCGCCGCCGCAAGCCCACGGGCGAAGTCCACCAGGCCGGATTTATCGGAGACGCTGAGCAGTGCACGCATGGAAGAGTCCTTCTTTCATCCACAGATGGCATGGATAGGATAGCAACAGGCGGGAGATGCGCCG
>DGDY01000121.1 GCA_002385675.1 Anaerolineales bacterium UBA3940
CGTCGTGTCGAGGTTGGAGCGGTCGAAACGGGGCGAGAGATCGTGCCCGGCGCAGTACGCCTCGATCTGCGCACGCGGCACGTCGAGCAGGGGGCGCACCAGCACAAGCGGCGCTCCGACGGGCGCCAGCAGGTGGTACTCGCTGAGGGGGGTGACGGGCAGCATTCCGCGCAGCCCGGCCAGCCCCGCGCCGCGCAGCAGGTGCATCAGCACGGTTTCGGCCTGGTCGTCGGCGTTGTGCGCCACCGCAATCGCCTCTGCGCCGATCCGCACTGCCACCTGCCCGAGCATGGTATAGCGCGCCTGCCGCGCCGCCTCCTCGACGGAGAGCCGGTGTTCGGCGGCAAGCGCGGGCACGTCCACCCGCTCGACGTGGCATGGCACGCCCCACGCGGCAGCGATGGCCTCGACCGCCTGTGCATCCTCATCTGCCTCCTCGCCGCGCAGCGAGTGGTTGACATGCACGGCGTACGGGGCGAGGTTCAGCGCCTTCCGCACCCGCACGAACAGGTGCAGCATCGCGAGCGAGTCCGGCCCGCCGGACACGCCCACGACAACCGGGCGCGGCTCGCCATGTGGCAGCCCGGATAGCCCCAGGTCGATCAGTGTTTGCTGAAAGTGCGGTAAGAGGTCCATCAGGCTCATTATAGCGCGGATGATGGCCCTCACCCTCTGGCCTATGGCTCGCTGATGGCTCGCCCGGAGTGGGCCCCCTTCGACGGCTCTTCGGGCCGCCACTTCCCCCTGTTAGGGGGCAGTTAGCGATCAGCTGAATCGCCCCCTGGCAGGGGGAGGATGAGGCAGGTTGCAGGGCAGCCACCTTCAGAGGGGGTGGCCGCCTAACGTTGCGACAGCCGCCATGAGACGGTACGATCTGCGCTTATGACCGACAAACGCAACACTCGACACACAATGGCAGCCCTGCTGCTGGCCTCGATCCTCGCGCTGACCATGCTTGCAGCGACGTTCGGCGCGGCGGCTGCGGCCAGCGAGAGCCCCGTGCAGCAGGAGCCTTCTCCGCCGCCCCCCTCGCCAACCGAAGGAGGGCAGGTCCAGCTGCCGACCGCCACGCCGACGATACCCGGCGGGCCGACGGCAACGCCAAGCGCGACCCCGACCCTCACCCCGGTCATGGCCGAGATCATCGGCGACCCGACCAACCTGCGTACCGGCCCGGCGCTCGACTTTGAAATTGTCGCCGAGCTGACTCCGGGCGTGCAGCTACCCATTATCGGGCGCTGGCTCGGCTTTGACTGGTATCTGGTGGAGTACCCCGAAGCGCCAAACGGCGAGGCCTGGGTCTACGCGCCGCTCGTCATTGTGCATGGCGACATCACCACCATCCCCGCGGTCGATCCGCCCAGCGCGCCGACGCTCGACCCGGCGGCTGCCGCTGCCGCTGCAACCGCCGCCGTGCTGGTGCAGACGCCGGGCGCGGTGGAAACAGCGACCGCTGTCGCGCTCAATGCGCAAAGCGGCGTGACGACCGTGACGCCGAGCGCGGGGGGTGCAGCCGCGCCGGGCGTGCTACCGACTTTCACGCCGCCGCCACCGCTCGTCCAGCCTGAGCAGCTAGCCCTGCCCAACGCCACGAACGAGGATCCTCCCGCCGTACCCCCGGCGGTGATCATCGTGTCGATGGCCGCCATGGGCGCGCTGACGCTGACGCTGGGCGTGCTACGCCGGCTGTTTTAGTTGGTCCACAGATGACACCAATGACACGAATGCTTTTAAAGTCTTTTCCTTAGTGTCATTCGTGTTATTCGTGGATCAACAATAGGGAGGGGCGGCTCTGAGAGCCGCCCCTGCTATTCCCCTGCCGCTGCTACGTCAGGATAGCCCATCTCAAGCATCCACGGGCAGATAATCGGGCCGCCGTGCGGATCGGGCTGTGGCGGGTCGACGGGTAGACCGTCGTAGCCGTAGAAGTAGCCCGCTTCACCGGTTAGCTGCCCCTGCGCCGCCTCGGACAGTTCGGCATCACCGATGGCGATGGCGTGGATATGCACCGGCGAGCCGGGGTACAGCGAGTCCGTATCGCGCAGCCACGCGGCGAAACCCGCCCGCCGCAGCGCGCTGATCATCGCATCCACTTCCTCGTACAGAATATGATGCCAGTTGTTCAGGTCGCGCACGGCGAGGTCCACCGCGCCGCCGCCGTCGTGCGTGCCGAAGCTCGCCTCGACCCCGGTGTTGTACGACCCCTGCGTGATCGCCAGCAGGAAGTCATGCTCGCCGCCGTAGAGTTCCCGCGCGTGCTCCAGCATCGCCAGCGTGCGCCGGTTCAGACGGAACCCCTCGCGCACCGTCACCAGTTCGTAGTCATCGGGCGGGCGCAGGCAGCCCTCAGGCGTGGGCGTCGCGGTTGGAGGCGGCGTTTCAGTCGGGGTAGGGGTGGGGGTGGCGGTCGGCGGTGGTGTGGAAGTGAGCGTCGGGAGCGAGGACGGTGTTGGCGGCGGCGGATCGGTGGCGAGCGCGATCTCGCCGCCCGCAGGGGGCGCACCGCCACAGCCCGCGCCGAGCACGGCCAGCAGCGCACCCGCCACCAGCAGCGCCCGCACCCTGCCTGTGAACATCGTTCTACGCATAACCTGCAAGCTCCTCGTAATGGGCGATCACCTGCCGGTGATACGCCTCCCACGTAAACTGCTGCACGTACTCCCACGCCGAACGCCCCATCTCGCGCCGCAGATTCTCGTCTCGGTAGAGGCGCAGCAGCCGGTCGGCCAGGGCGTCGGGGTCGCGGATCGGTACGACGAAGCCGTCCTGCCCATCGCGGATGTCCGCACCGACGTTCTCGGTGATGATCACCGGCAGCCCGCAGGCCGCCGCCTCGTAGACCACCATACCGAAGCCATCCTGCAGCGAGGGCAGCACAAACACCGAGGCGGTGTTGTACACCTCCGCCAGCCGGGGGTGGGGCACAAACGGGATGTGCCGGTACAGCCCTTCGTACTGCGGCAGGAACGCGCGGCTGTCCGGGAAGGAGCCGCCGACAAGCACAAGCTCTGCGTTGGGCAGGTTCAAGCGCCGGAACGCCTCCAGCAGGTACTGCACGCCTTTCTGAAGGCTCACCGAGCCGGCGAACATCACGCGGAACACGTCATCGGTCTTGACGCCGGGCATGGGCCGGAAGTGCCCCGGCTCAAAGCCGAAGTGGACGCGCCGCAGCCTGGCCTCCGGCACGCCCTGCTCGACCATCGTGCGCCATACAAACTCTGATGGCACGGCAATCGCGTCCGCCTCGGCATACTCCTGCTCGTGCTTGCCGAACAGCCAGGCATTCGCCCGCGAGTAGCGCAGCCCGTACCGCGCGTACTCCTCGCTCAGAATACGGTGATGCACCACCGGGTGCGCCGAGGAGCGCTCGACGATAGTCTTCATGCCGAGCCGCCTCGCCTGCCGCATCGAGTACAGCCCGAAGTGGTTGAACACGTTGAGGATGTCACCGCCGCTCAGGTAGCGCCGCGCCATCAGGTCAAAGAGGTTGTCGCGCACAAGGTAGGACAGCGAGACGCTGCTTGTGGTGGGCAGCTTCTGGATCGCCATGCCGAGCAGCTCAGGCAGCATGATCTGCCGCACCTTGCTCCGGTCGATACCCGTCTCGTAGCGGTCATAGATCGTGGTGATAAAGCGCCGCAGATAGCCGGCCTGCTGGGCCGCACGCGCGATGTGGTAGGCGTGGAACTTCCCCCCGGATGAAACGGTCACTTCAAGTGGGCGCATGGCGATGTCCCTGCTGGGCTGATGTGTCGGCGGTTGATTATAGCCCCGCCGTGCGTGGGCTGTCGAGGGCGGGGGATGGCGCTGGCCCATTCCCAACGCTCTCCCGCCGCTTCCCCACCGCGCGCCGCCCGGTTTGGCGCACCTGTGCACGGATGGTATAATCCCGGCTTGGCAGGCGCACAAACGCGGCCTGCATTCTGTATATCTATGGATACAACAGAACCTCTGGAGGACGATTTCGGCTGTTTAAGCCCTGCTGAGGAGCGAACCCTCTGTGTTTAGCCCCCTTAACTGGTTACTAGGTTTATTCTCACTCGACATCGGCATCGATCTGGGCACCGCCAACACCCTCGTCGCCGTTCGGGGCAAGGGCATCGTCATCAATGAGCCTTCCTGGGTAGCGATTGAGAAGAAGAGTCGTCGGGCGCTCGCCATCGGTGCGGAAGCACGCGAGATGGTCGGGCGTACCCCGTCGAATATCATCGCCATCCGCCCGTTGAGAGATGGCGTGATCTCCGAGTTCGAGATCACGCAGGCGATGCTCGAGTACTTTATTGGTAAGGCGCATGAACATACACTCGTGCCGCTCCCCCGTCCGCGTGTCGTGGTCGGCATTCCAAGCGGCGTGACAGAGGTAGAGAAGCGCGCGGTGTA
>DGDY01000022.1 GCA_002385675.1 Anaerolineales bacterium UBA3940
GCATGCTCCGCCCCTACAAAACCCTGGATGCAAGCAGCCGCGAAGTCCATTCGCGGGGGAGACCGCGAGAGCACGAGAAATAGCCGCAGCGTGCCTGCGGAGAGAGGAGCCATCATGAACGTGTCAAATGTTGCCGACGATAACATCGTGCGAATTTTCGACACCACCCTGCGCGACGGCGAGCAGTCGCCGGGCGCAACGCTGACCTCCGCCGAGAAGCTCGAAGTGGCGCGCGCGCTCGCCCAGCTCGGGGTGGACGTGATCGAGGCGGGCTTCCCCATCGCCTCACCGGACGACTTCGCCGCCGTCCAGCGGATCGCCGAGGAGGTCGGCAACCAGAGCGTGAGCGGGCGTGAGCCGCCGATTATCTGCGGGCTGGCCCGCGCCCACGAGAAAGACATCCTGCGCGCGTGGGAGGCCGTGCAGTACGCCGCCCGCCCCCGCATTCACACCTTCCTCGCCACATCGCCCATCCACATGAAGTACAAGCTGCGGATGGACCCGGAGGAGGTTGTTGAGCGGGTTATCGCCATGGTGAGCTACGCCAAGAGCCTGTGCGACGACGTTGAGTTCAGCCCGGAGGACGCCGGGCGCAGCGACCCCGAGTTCCTGTACGTCGTGCTCGAGGAGGCCATTAAAGCCGGGGCGACGACGCTCAACATCCCCGACACGGTCGGCTACACCACACCGGAGGAGTTCGGCGGGCTGATCCGGGGCATTATGACGAACGTGCCCGGCATTGAGAACGTCATCGTGTCCGTCCACTGCCATGACGACCTCGGGCTGGCGACCGCGAACACGCTGGCAGGCATCGCTGCGGGGGCGCGGCAGGCTGAGGTCACGATCAACGGCATCGGCGAGCGGGCGGGCAACACCTCGCTTGAAGAGGTCGTGATGGCGCTGCGCACGCGCCGGGCTGTCTACGGGCTGGACACGCGCATCGACACGACGCAGATCGCCCGCATCAGCCGCATGGTGAGCAACTACACCGGCATCCCGGTGCAGCCGAACAAGGCCATTGTCGGCGCGAACGCCTTCGCGCACGAGTCGGGCATCCACCAGGATGGCATGCTCAAGCATGAGGAGACGTACGAGATTATGCGCCCGGAGATGGTCGGCGTGGACCGCACCAAGCTGGTGCTGGGCAAGCACTCCGGGCGGCACGCGCTGCGGGCACGCCTGCAGGAGCTTGGCTACGAACTCTCCGACGAGGAGTTGAACCGGGTCTTCAAGCGCTTCAAGGTGCTGGCCGACCAGAAGACCATTACCAACGCCGACCTTGAGGCGCTGATGGCGGACGAGGTCTACCAGCCGGTCGAGGTGTACGCGCTGGAGGGCTTGCAGGTGACGTGCGGCACCATGGGCATGCCGACCGCCACCGTGCGCCTGCGCGGGCCGGACGGCGCGACGTACACCGAGGCGGCGGTCGGCACGGGGCCGGTCCACGCGGCCTATACCGCCATCGACCGGATCGTCGGGCAGCCGGTCACGCTGCTGGAGTTCGCCGTCAACGCCGTGACGGAGGGGATCGACGCGCTCGGCGAGGTGACGGTCCGCATCCGCTACGCCAACGGGCATGAGAGCGGCGTGATGAACCCGCAGAACGAGACGACCACCGCCCGGACGTTCGGCGGGCACGGCGCGGACACGGACATCATCGTGGCGAGCGTCAAGGCGTACCTGTCTGCAGTTAACAAGATGCTGATCGCCACCGGCGTCGCGCAGCCCGCGTCGGGCGTCGCGGCGGATTAAAGGCAGCCGTGTGCCCCCCTTCGCCCTTGGGCCGCTTCGCGACCTACGGGCACTTCCCCCTATCAGGGGGCGGTTGTGACACTGTGCACCAGAATCGCCCCCTTATAGGGGGAGATGGCGTTGCGAAGCAACGTCAGAGGGGTCTTAGGCAGGAGTACACTCCGATCTGCTGCGACACAACACGAGCCATTCACGCCAATTTAGAGGAGTCACGACCGTATGAGCACATCAACATCCCGACCCCGCACGCTGTTTGAGAAAGTGTGGGATGACCACGTCATCGCGCAGGAGCCGGACGCCCCGGCCATCCTGTATATCGACCTGCACCTTATCCACGAGGTGACCTCGCCGCAGGCCTTCGCCGGGCTGAGGGCGCGCGGGCTGCGTGTCCGCCGGCCCGACCGCACCGTCGCCACGATGGACCACTCCACGCCGACGACACCCTTCAACGGCGGCGACCCGCTCAGCCTGCCCCTTGCCGATCCGCTTGCTGCGGCGCAGCTTCAAACGCTCAAGCGCAACTGCGAGGACTTCGGCATACGGCTGTACGAACTGGGCTCGGCGCATCAGGGCATCGTACACGTCATCGGGCCGGAGCTTGGCCTGACACAGCCCGGCATGACCATCGTCTGCGGTGACAGCCACACCTCGACGCACGGCGCGTTCGGCGCGCTGGCCTTCGGCATCGGCACGAGCGAGGTCGAGCACGTGCTGGCGACGCAGTGTCTGCTCCAGTACCAGCCAAAGACGTTCGAGGTGCGCGTCGAGGGGCGGCTGCGTGAGGGCGTCTCGGCCAAGGACATCATCCTCGCGCTGATCGCGCAGATCGGCACCGGCGGGGGGACGGGGCATGTCTTTGAGTACCGGGGTGAGGCCATCCGCGCGCTGTCGATGGAAGAGCGCATGACGATCTGCAACATGTCTATCGAGGGCGGCGCGCGCGCCGGGATGATCGCGCCGGACGATACCACATTCGAGTACGTCGCCGGGCGCGAGTTCGCGCCGAAGGGCGAGGCATGGGATCGCGCCGTCGAGCGGTGGCGCGCCCTGCCGACCGACGAGGGCGCCACGTTCGACCGGTCCATCACTCTGGATGCCTCGAAGCTGGAGCCGATGGTCACCTACGGGACAAACCCCGGCATGGGCATCCCCGTCACCGGGCGCGTGCCGGACCCCGCCACCGAGCCTGACCCGGTCCGGCGGGGCACGCTGGAGAAGGCGCTTGCGTACATGGGCTTGCAGCCCGGCCAGCCGCTGCTCGGCCACCCGGTTGATGTGGTGTTCCTCGGCTCGTGCACCAACTCCCGCATCAGTGACCTGCGCCTCGCGGCGGAGGTGCTGCGCGGTCGCAAGGTGGCGGAGGGCGTGCGGATGCTGGTCGTGCCCGGCTCGCAGAGCGTGAAGCGGCAGGCCGAGGCGGAAGGGCTTGACCGGGTCTTCAAGGAGGCGGGCGCGGAGTGGCGCGAGGCGGGCTGCTCGATGTGCATCGCCATGAACGGCGACCAGCTTGAGCCCGGCCAGTACGCGGTCAGCACGAGCAACCGCAACTTCGAGGGACGGCAGGGCAAAGGCGGGCGGACGTTCCTCGCCTCGCCGCTGACCGCCGCCGCGAGCGCGGTCGCCGGGTGCATCGCCGACGTGCGCACGCTGCTGCCGCAGACGATCACGGTGGGCGGGTGACCCCCTTTGACCCTGCCTCCAGCAGGGCCATTACCCCCTATAAGGGGGCAATTTGGGGCACATACAAGGGTCGCCCCCTTGCGGGGAGCTGGTAGCTCGCAAGCGAGCACCGGTGGGGGGTCCAGGTAATCGGGCAGACGCGAAGCGCCTGGAGTCCGCCAGTGGGCGGACTTTGCGGCAGCAAAGCTGCCTTATAGCCCGGAAATTCATTTCCGGGCGGGCTGAAAAGGAGGAGAGACTCAACCATGCCACAGTTCACAACGCTGACATCACGGGCGGTGAAGCTGCCCGTTGCCAACATTGATACCGACCAGATCATCCCGGCGCGCTTCCTCAAGGTGACGGACAAGGAAGGGCTTGGCAAGGTGCTGTTCTGCGACTGGCGCTACCGGGGCACCGTGCCGACCGTCGAGGCGGCGGAGCAGGCCGAGCCGGAGCCTGACTTCGTGCTGAACAGGCCGGAGAGCCGGGGCGCGCAGATCCTCATCGCCGGGGACAACTTCGGCTGCGGCTCCTCGCGAGAGCACGCGCCCTGGGCGCTTGCGGCCTACGGATTCCGCGCTATCATCTCGACATCCTTCGCCGACATCTTCCGTAGCAACGCGCTGAAAAACGGCCTGCTGCCCGTTGCGGTGGACGCGGACACGCACGCCGCGCTGCTTGCCCTGCCCGCCGACGCCGAACTGACCATCGATCTCGTTGAACAGACCCTGGAGGTGCCGGGCGACAGCATTCGCGTCGCCTTCTCGATTGACCCCTTCGCCAGGAAGTGTCTGCTGCAGGGGGTTGACCAGTTGGGGTATCTGCTGTCATTCGAGAAGGCAATCCAAGCATACGAGGAGGCGCGAGAACATGTCCAGGCATCTTAGCGGCGACGACGTGGTACAGGTTTACGACACGACTCTGCGGGACGGCACGCAGCGCGAGGGGATCTCGCTCAGCGCACAGGACAAGGTCGCGATTGCGCGGCGGCTCGACCGGCTGGGCGTGACGTTCATCGAGGGCGGCTGGCCCGGCTCGAACCCGAAGGATGTCGAGTTCTTCGAGCGGGCGAAGGACATGGAGTGGCAGCACGCGCTGATCGCGGCTTTCGGCTCGACGTGTCGCGTCGGCTCCCGGCCCGAGGACGACGCCAACATCCGCGCCCTGCTGGACGCAGCTACGCCGGTCTGCACGGTGGTCGGCAAGACGTGGACGCTACACGTGAAGGATGTGCTGCGGACGACGCTCGACGAGAACCTGCGCATCATCGAGGAGAGCCTGGCTTACCTCAAGGCGCAGGGCCGCCGCGTGATCTACGACGCCGAGCACTTCTTCGACGGCTACAGGGCCGACCCGGCCTACGCCATCGAGACGCTGCGGGCGGCCATACGCGGCGGCGCGGAGATCGTCGTGCTGTGCGACACCAACGGTGGCTCGCTGCCCTGGGATGTCGAGGCGATCTGCAGGGCAACCAGCGAGCAGATCGGCGGGCATCCGTTCGGCATCCACACGCACAACGACGGCGAGCTTGGCGTGGCGAACACGCTATCGGCGGTACGCGCGGGCGCGATGCATGTGCAGGGCACCATCAACGGCTACGGCGAGCGCTGCGGCAACGCCAACCTGTGCTCCATCATCCCCGACCTGGAGTTGAAGATGGGGCGGCGCTGCCTGCCGGAAGGCCACCTGCGCCAGCTTTACGATGTGTCGCACTACGTCGCCGAGGTCGCCAACCTTGCGCCCGACGAGCACGCGGCCTACGTGGGTCGCAGCGCCTTCGCGCACAAGGGCGGGATTCACGTCGCGGCCATCCGCCGCAACGTGGACTCCTACCAGCACATCGACCCGGCGCTGGTCGGCAATGAGATGCGCGTAGTGGTGAGCGAACTCTCCGGGCGTGGTAATCTTATGAGCAAAGCCGAGGAGTTCGGACTGAGCATCGAACACCACGAGCAGATCGCGGGGGTGCTGCAGGAGATCAAAGAGCTTGAGGCCCGCGGCTTCTCGTTCGAGGCGGCGGAGGCATCCGTCGCGCTGATGCTCAGGCGGCAGGTGGAGGGGTACGAGCCGCCGTTCGAACTTGTCGACTACACAGTGTACGTTGAACACCGCGACGGGCGCGGCATGGTGACGGAGGCAACGGTTAAGGTGGCCGTAGGGGGCGAGGTGATCCACACCGCCGCCGAGGGGAACGGCCCGGTGAACGCCCTCGATGCCGCGCTGCGCAAGGCGCTGCTGCCGATCTACCCGGCGCTTGCGAGCTTCCAGCTTGCGGACTACAAGGTCCGCATTCTGGACGGGCAGAACGGCACCGCCGCCACGACCCGCGTGCTGATCGACACGCAGAACGCGCATGAGCGCTGGAGCACGGTCGGGGCCTCGACCAACATCATCGAGGCGTCGTGGCGGGCGCTCGCGGACAGCATTGAGTACGGCCTTGCGCTGCACGGGGAGGAAATCGCCCCGGCTGGGGCGCGCGGGGCCAGCATTAAGCCAGAGGAGGCAACGATTGAACGCACAGGAACTGGGGCTGCGCATCGTTCCGATTGAGGATGTCGCGCCGCATGAAACCTTCGACCCCCGGCGCGTCGAGCGCCTGAGCGCCTACGTGCGGGAGGAAGGGCAGCTTAAGAACCCGCCGCTCGTCGTGGAGAGTCAGGGCACGTACGTCATCCTCGACGGCACGACCCGCACGCAGGCGCTGGCCAATCTCGGCTACCCGCACATTCTGGTGCAGGTTGTTGAGCCGGGGCGGGCCCGCGTCTCGACGTGGAATCACATCGTTCTCGGCATCGACCGCAACCAGCTATGGGAGCAGATGCAGGCGCTGCCGGTGTTCAGCTACCGGCGGCTCTCCGGCGTCTCGGTGTACGAGAACGGGCATCGCTGGGCGGGCGGCGTGACCTTTGCCGACGGCGAGAGCTACTCGCTGGAACTGCCGCGCTCGGCGACGCCGGAGGAGGAGGTCGAGGCGCTGAACCGGCTCGTCGCGCTCTACACCGGCGAGCGCGAGATCCTGCGCAGCGTGTCGAGCGACCTCGATGAACTGCGCAAGGACTACGATGATCTGACCGCCGTGATCTCCTTCCCCCGGTACACGGTGCTCGACATCCTGAAGTTCGGCAAGACGAAGGGCTGCGTGCCGCCCGGCATCACACGCTGCATCGTGCCGGGGCGCATCCTGCGCATCAACCTTGATCTCGCGCTGCTCGAAGACCGCACCATGACGCTCGAAGAGAAGAACGAGGAACTCAACCGCTACATCAGCGCCCGGCTGCAGCGCCAGCCGCTGCGCTACTACGAGGAACCCGTCTACATCCTGGAGGACTGAGAACCCTGATGAACGCCACCATCGTTCTGCTGCCCGGCGACGGCATCGGGCCGGAGGTTGTAGAAGAGGCCCGCAAGACGCTGGAAGCCGTCGCCGCCGCGTCCGGCCATCAGTTTACATTTGACGAGCACCTGTTCGGCGGCGCGGCCATCGATGCGCACGGCACCGCGCTGACCGAAGAGACACTCGCCGCCTGTAAGGCCGCCGACGCGGTGCTGCTCGGCGCGGTCGGGGGGCCGAAGTGGAGCGACCCCACCGCGCCGGTGCGCCCGGAGCAGGGTTTGCTGCGCCTGCGCCACGAGTTGGGGCTGTTCGCCAACCTGCGCCCGGTGAAGGTCTACCCGGAGCTGATCGACGCCTCGCCGCTCAAGCCGGAGCGCCTGCGCGGGGTGGACATCCTGTTCGTCCGCGAGCTGACCGGCGGCATTTACTTCGGCGAGCCGCGCTTCCGCGAGCAAACGGCGGACGGCGTGCGGGCAGTCGATACGATGGCTTACACCGAGGCGGAGGTACGCCGCGTGGCGCGGCTGGCGTTCCGGCTGGCGGAGGCCCGCCGGGGGCGCGTGACCTCGGTGGACAAGGCCAACGTGCTTGAGTCCTCGCGCCTGTGGCGGGAGGTCGTTACGGAGGTCGCGGCGGAGTTTCCTCGCGTGACGCTGGAGCACCAGCTTGTCGACTCGATGGCGATGCGCCTCATCCAGAACCCTGCCTCACTCGACGTGGTGGTGACGACCAACATGTTCGGCGACATCCTGACCGACGAGGCGTCGGTGCTGGCCGGGTCGCTGGGCCTGCTGCCCAGCGCGGCGCTCGGTGAGGGCGGCCCGGGTCTGTACGAGCCGATCCACGGCTCCGCGCCGGACATCGCCGGGCGGGGCATCGCCAACCCCACGGGGACGATTCTCAGCGCGGCGATGCTGCTGCGCGAGTCGCTCGGCCTGCCCGCCGAGGCGGCGGCTATCGAGGCGGCGGTTGCGCAGGCCATCGCCGACGGCGTTCGCACCGCCGACCTCACGACCACCAACCCGATTTCGACAGCGGAGATGGGCGCGGCGATCCGCGAGCGGCTAAAACTGCCGGTGCGGTCGGGGTGACGGCAGGCCACACGGCCTCACCGCGAGAGGAGTGATGCGCGATGGCAATTGTGGTGTTTACGCTGGCGGCTGTCCTTCTGCTGGTGGCCTATCTGGTCGGCTGGCGACCTCGCCCTGCGCAGAGCATCAATCGCACCGGGGACGATTCCGCGCGGGATGTCCTGCGGCAGCCCGAAGATAATTGAATAGGGATGAGATTTCGCCAGAGGTAGGGGCGGAGCATGCTCCGCCCCTATGGGATCACCACATCAGGAGCCGCAAAGTTTATTCGCGGCAAACCTCCCAGGCAAAACGCTGAGGCGTTTTGCACATTTGCGGCGGTTTTCACAGCATTTATTCATGTCCCCACTGATCTCCGTCATTTCTCCCATGCAAGAAATATAATTTCCTGCTACCCTCCCTACGGGAATCATTGACGATGGAGAGGCGTTGTGAAGCGTAACGTTAACGGCAGCAAACCCACCACCAGCGAGCATCTTGTTGAACTGCGCCGTGTGGTGAAAACCTACAAGACGGAAGCCGGTGACTTTGTCGCTCTCAAGGGTATTGACCTGACCATCGACGCGGGTGAGTTCGTCGCCGTAGTCGGCAAGTCCGGCAGCGGCAAATCCACGATGATCAACATGATCACCGGGATCGACCGCCCGACGAGCGGCGAGGTCTACGTCAATGGCACGCCCATCCACACGCTGAACGAGGATCAGATGGCGCGCTGGCGCGGGCGCAACATGGGCGTCGTCTTCCAGTTCTTCCAGCTCTTGCCAACGCTTACCGTGCTGGAGAACGTCATGCTGCCGATGGACTTCTGCAACGTGTACGCCCGTGACGAGCGATACGACCGCGCAATGGAACTGCTCAGGCAGGTGGACATCGTCGAGCACGCGCACAAGCTGCCGACGGCGATCTCCGGCGGGCAGCAGCAGCGCGCCGCCATCGCACGGGCACTCGCCAACGACCCGCCGATCATCGTCGCCGACGAGCCGACAGGCAACCTCGACTCCCGGACCGCGAACGACGTCTCCCGCCTGTTTGAAGACCTCGTCGCGCAGGGCAAGACGATTCTCATGGTCACGCACGACAAAGACCTTGCCAGCCGCGCTGGGCGCACCATCACGCTGGCGGACGGCGAGATCATCGCGAGCCTTGAGGGGTTGACCCGATGACCGTTCTCGGCCCGCGGTGGCGCAAGGTCATCCGCGACATCTGGGACAACAAGGCGCGCACGCTGCTCGTCGTGCTGGCGGTCGCCGTCGGCGTGTTTGCCTTCGGCAGCATGTTCATCACCCGCGAAGTGCTGCTGGAGAACATGAACCAGGGCTTCGCGAGCAGCAACCCGGCGACGATCACCATCAGCCTCAGGCCGTTCGACGAGAGCCTGCTGCGGACAGCACGCACCTTCCCCTACGTCGAGGAGGTCGCCGCCCGCTCGACCGCGCAGGTGCAGGTGTGGACGGGCAACACATGGCTGCCGCTGACCCTTATCGCCGTGCCGGACTTCGAGCAACTCAGCGTCAACACGCTGACGCTTGAAAGCGGCACATTCAACCTCCAGCGGCGACAGATCCTGTTCGAGCGGCAGTCGCTGCCGCGCATCGAGGGCGCGGGCATCGGCGACGGCGTGGTGATCGAACTGCCGGACAACTCTCAGCAGCGACTGGTGATCGCCGGGACGGTTCACGACTTCAACGCCATCCCCGGCTCGCGCGCGCCGCTCCTGACCGGCTACGTCTCGACCGACACGCTGCACCTGCTCGGGCTGCCGAGCGACTACACCGAACTCCTGATCGTCACCGACCCGGCGCTGACGACCAACGAACAGCTTACCACCGTCTCCCGCACCTTTGTTGACCTGCTGGAGCGCTACGGGCACACCGTCACCGGCGTGACGGTCACCGAGCCGGGCAAGCACTGGGCGTCCGACCTTATCGACGCAACCGTGCTGGTGATGGTGATCCTCGGCCTGCTGGCGCTGACGCTGTCCGGCTTCCTGGTGATCAACACCATCACCTCGATCCTCGCGCAGCAGAAGCGGCAGGTCGGCATGATGAAGGCCGTCGGCGCAACGACCGCCGACATCACCGGCATTTACCTGGCGATGTCGGGGGTCTACGGCGCGCTGGCCCTGCTGATCGCGCTGCCCGTCGGCGTGCTGCTCTCACGCGGTATGACGCGCATCCTGGCCGACTTTCTGAACGTCGATGTGTTCATGTTCCAGATCCCCGGC
>DGDY01000210.1:0-7704 GCA_002385675.1 Anaerolineales bacterium UBA3940
GGACATGCTCGCAACCGCCTGGCGACGCCGCCATGCCTACGAGGTGGCACATGTCGACGTGTTCAGCGGGCCGGCGTTCATCTGGGCGGAAGCGGTGGCGTGGCTGCTCCGCCGCCTGAACAAGCCCTACATCCTGACGCTTCGCGGTGGCAGCCTGCCGACATTCGCCGGGCGCTTCCCTAGGCGAGTTTCGGCACTGCTGCGGTCTGCAGCCGTGGTGACGACGCCATCAGGCTACCTGCTGGAACACATGCAGCCGTACTGCCCGGCGCTGCGGCTCCTGCCGAACCCCATCGACCTGCCCCTGTACCCGTTCCACCGCCGTGAAGCCCCGCGCCCGCTGCTAGTCTGGCTGCGCGCCTTCCATACCATCTACAATCCGTCGCTCGCCGTTGAGGTGGTGGCGCGGCTCGCCGGTGAGTTCCCCGGCGTGAGGCTGCTCATGGTCGGGCCGGACAAGGGCGATGGTAGCCTGCAAAAGGCACAGGCGCACGCCGACCGGCTCGGGGTGCGCGAGCGGGTGACGTTCGCGGGGGGCGTGCCCAAGCGTGAGGTCGGGGAATGGTTGAGCCGGGGCGACATCTTCATTAACACGACTAGCGTCGATAACACGCCGGTAAGCGTGATCGAGGCGATGGCCTGCGGGCTGTGTGTGGTCAGCACCAGCGTCGGCGGCATCCCCTACCTGCTGGAGCACGAACAGGACGCCCTGCTCGTGCCGCCCGGCGACGCAGAAGCGATGGCGGCGGCGGTCAGGCGCATCCTTACGGACGGCGAGCTGGCTGCACGCCTGTCGCAAAACGCGCGATGCAAGGTGGAAGTGTTCGACTGGTCCGTGATCCTGCCGGAGTGGGAGCAATTACTCCTGCAGGCAAACATAAAAAACACAGGATGAGCGATAATCACCATTCTCGACGCGAACAGCGCTCAGGCAACCCATTCTGGACGGCCCTTCTGAGAGGTGTCTTGCTGCCTGCTGGCGATCGCCTGTTCGGGCAGCGCATGATGCAGCGGCTCAAGTTCCTTGAGTCCGCCCAGTGGTGGGAGGCCGAGAGGATTCGAGACTACCGGGAGCAACTCCTGTCGTCGCTCGTTCAAACTGCGTACTCAGAAGTCCCCTTCTATCGCCAGCTCTGGGACGAAGCAAAGGTCGATGTCAATTCGATTCGCAGCGTTGACGATCTGCAGCGGCTGCCAATCGTCACGAAGGACCTGTTGCGGCAGCAGGATGCCAGCCGGATTTCAAGAGCCACGGGCCAGAGAACTTATCGCACGTGCACTTCCGGCTCTACGGGCACTCCCTTCTGCATACAGGAGGATGCCCGGACGGCAGGCTGGTATCGCGCCTCGTTCATGTTGAGCCTGGAGTGGGCGGGATGGACTATCGGTGAGCGGCATTTGCAGACCGGAATGACGCTCAAGCGATCTCAGGGGAGGTGGCTCAAAGATTTACTGCTGCGCTGCCACTACGTCTCAGCATACGATCTCCGAGACGAGAAGCTGGATGCGGCTCTGGAGCAGATCGAACGGTACCGGATTCAGCATCTCTGGGGCTACCCCGGAAGCCTTTACTATCTGGCGCGGCGCGCCCGGGAACTCGGCTGGAACCAACCGCTGAAAAGCGCCGTGACATGGGGCGACATGCTCTACCCGCCGCACCGCAAACTCATTGAAAGCACATTCCAGACCAGAGTCTTCGACACATACGGTTGTGCCGAGGGGCTCCAGATAGCAGCGCAGTGTGGATGCAGCAGCGGCTATCACATTCATGAGCTTGATGTGATCGTCGAGTATCTGGACGACAACGGCCAGCCCGTACAGGCAGGGGAGCCGGGAAACGTTGTGATTACCCGCCTGCACCCGGGGCCAACGCCTTTGATTCGCTACTTTGTAGGGGATATTGCGGTTTCAGCGAAGGGGCAGGTGTGTGGCTGCAAACGCAACCTCGAATTGCTGGCATCCGTTCAGGGGCGTAATGCCGATGTCGTGTTAACCCCGAGCGGCAACCGGCTCATTGTCCATTTCTTCACTGGCATTCTGGAGCACTTTATTGAGATCCGGGCCTTTCAGGTTGTTCAGGAGAACATTGACTCCATGCTTATCCGCGTTGTGCCTCAAGCCAGCTATTCTGAAGAAACGACGGTTCGAGTCGTGAAAGCGCTCCAGCAGCATGGCGCCGATGACATCGACATCCGTGTCGAACTTGCGGAAACACTGCCACTCAGCCCGACCGGCAAGCACCGGTTCATCATCAGCCAGCTTGAGAAGCAGCTATGACCACCGTGCAGGACTCCGGCGGGCCGGCCCATAACGATCTGCTCACGCTCTCGCGTCTGGTGCAGGATGACCTGCCATGCGTGGCGCATATTCATATGCTGGCCTTCCCCCGCAGCGCCCTTACGCGGCTCGGTAAGGAGGCGGTTCGGCGCTACTACGAGTGGCAACTACTTGGCCCGCACGATTCGGTTGCTCTCGGCGCAGTGGCCGACGGGGAACTCGTTGGGTTCTGCTTCGGCGGCGTCTTTCGGGGTGCGCTTTCGGGCTTTGTTCGGAAAAACCGTCTGTTCCTAGCCTGGCGCATCCTTATACACCCGTGGTTAGTCACGAACCCCCTCATCCGAGATCGCCTGAAGCTCGGCACTCGCGTACTGCGCTGGACAGCCAGGGGACCGGTGCCCCGCGCTACCAGCAGAGCGGCATCGGAACAGCATCGTTCGTTTGGCATCCTCGCGATTGCCGTTCATCCTGCTTCGCAGGGTCTGGGTATCGGCAAGATGCTCATGCAGGAAGCGGAGCGCATCGCCCTGCAGAGAGGCTTCACGTCGATGCACCTCACGGTTGCAACTGACAACCTGCAGGCTATCGGCTTCTATGAGCGGCAGGGCTGGAGGAAGCATACAACTACCGGTGAGTGGACGGGCCAGATGCGGAAGACGTTGAGCCTATGAGTCGAGTTCACCCATTCGTATCTGTGATCATGCCTGTGCGCAACGAAGCGGAGTTTATCGCCGCCAGCCTGACAGCCGTGCTCGAGCAGGACTATCCGCCCGACCGCATGGAGGTGCTGGTGGTCGATGGCATGTCGGACGATGGCACGCGCGCCATCGTGGCTGATGTATCGAGCCGCTACCCGGACGTTTCCGTCTCCCTGCTGGACAACCCGCGCCGAATCGCGCCAGCCGCCCTGAACATCGGGCTCCGGCGTGCAAGGGGCGACATCATTGTTCGCGTCGACGGCCACTGTGAGATCGCCCGCGACTACCTGTCACGGTGCGTGGAGCACCTGCAAACCGGAGAAGTGGACGGCGTGGGCGGCCCCATTGAAACGGTCGCCACGACGCCGGTAGGCGAAACGATAGCGGCTGCGATGAGTTCGCCATTCGGGGTGGGGAACTCGGCTTTCAGGACGGTTGACAACCGCACGATGCTGGTCGATACAGTAGCATTCCCCGCCTACACCCGCGCGGCTATCCTTAGAGCGGGCCTGTTCGATGAAGAACTGGTCCGCAATCAGGACGACGAGTACAACTTCCGCCTGCGGAAGTTCGGCGGGAAGATCCGGCTCGCCCCGGATGTGCGGTCCCGGTACTATAGCCGGGCCTCGCTACGTTCGCTGTGGAAGCAGTACTTCCAGTACGGCTACTGGAAAGTCCGCGTGATGCAGAAGCATCCCCGGCAGATGCGCGCACGGCACTTTGCGCCACCCGCGTTCGTTCTCGCCCTCCTGGGGGGCGGCCTGCTCGCACCATTCGTAAAGCTGGCTCGCTACCTGTGGGGCGGGGTGTTTCTCCTGTACACACTGGCGAACCTTAGCGCTTCGATCTGGACCGCCCGCAAAAAGGGCTGGAAGCACCTGCCGCTCCTGCCGGTGACGTTCGCCGTTCTGCACGTCAGCTATGGATTGGGGTTTTTGGTCGGGCTGGTGAAGTTTGCCGGCCGCTGGGGGGATCAGTGAGCTTGCAACCGCCTGCGCATCACGATTTGCGGCGCCTGCGTCGCGAGTACGCCAGCCGCGCGGAGCGTCTCGCGGACAGCGATATCTACGCACTGTCCAACCCGGCTTACCTGTTTACGATCCAGCAGCGCCAGCGCGAGACACTGAAGCTGCTGCAGGCCGAAGCTATCCTGCCGCTAGCCAATAAGCGAGTGCTTGAACTGGGGTGCGGAAGCGGGGGAGTGCTACAAGAGTACCTGCTATATGGCGCTGCGCCGACGATGCTCCATGGCACCGACCTCCTGCCCGACCGGCTGGGCGCGGCGCGTACTCGCCTACCGCACCTGCCCCTCACCTGCGCGGATGGGCAGAGTCTCCCCTACCCATCCGGCACCTTCGATCTCGCCCTGCAATACACCGTCTTCTCCTCCATTCTCGACGACGCGGTGAAGCAGAACCTCGCCGCCGAGCTTCTACGGGTGGTCCGGCCCGGCGGGCTGATTCTCTGGTACGACTTCTGGCTCAACCCGACGAACCCGCACACGCGCGGCATCCGCCCACCGGAGATCCGCGGGCTGTTCCCCGGATGCAGGTTCGTCTTCAAGCGTGTAACGCTCGCCCCGCCGATCACGCGGCGGCTGGTGCGTGTATCGTGGTTGCTGTGCGCCCTACTGGAGAAAATCAGAATTTTCAATTCGCATTATCTGGTTGCGATACGAGCGTGTGAGTAGCGTTTCTGCACAAGCCGTTACGCGGCATAAGGCCGGACAATGACTGGCAACAAGTACTCAAATAATCTGTGGTTACAGCTGCTCGGGGTAGCGGTCATTACCGCGATCGTAATGGCAGCCTACTGGCTTGTCCGGCAGCCTGACTTTCTGTTTGCTGCCAACGTGGACTATACGCGTCTAAATCGTGACTACACCTTGATGGTGCAGGACTTACTTGCCGGGGAAGGTCTGCGCACGTTCCGATACCCACCAGTATTTCCACTGGTCCTCGCGGCATCACTGCGGCTTGGGGATATGTTCGGCGCGTCTCCTGCTGTTGGCGTGCTACTGCTACTCTTAAGCACCAATGTCCTAAACACACTGCTCGTTTTCCTCTGTGCCCGGCGGCTGTGGAGCCTGCCGGCCGGCCTCGCTGCGCCGGCACTGTGGCTGTTGCATCCTGCAGTATGGCGCCAGTTTGAACAACCGCTGTCAGGCACGTTGTTCACTACGTTCCTGCTGGCAGCAGTTCTACTGCTCATCCAGGCGCTCGCCGACAAACGCCACTTTGCCGGTCGCGCCGCCCTCATCGGAGTCTTGCTCGGGCTGGCAATGCTTACCCGACCGATTGGGATTGCGCTGGGTGTCATCACCGCGGGATTCGTCGCACTGTTCCCGGAAAACGCGTCTTTCTCGAGCCGGTTGGCAGGGAGTGGTGCGCTTCTGCTAGCGAGCGTCCTAGTCGTGATACCGTGGGAGCTTCACGCGTATCATCAGCTTGGCGACGTAATTCCTCTCAGCACCGGGGGGACGCCCAGCATCCTCGACGGGCTATCCTACGCGGTTGACCCCTCGGAGAACCGTGCACTACACGTGCCGCCTGACGTCCGGCAGCTACAAGAAGACATCTTTGAGCGCCAATACGAAGAACTGAGCACGACGGGCGATATCGTGCGTTTCTTCTTGGCCGAGTTGCGTACGCGGCCCGGCACCGTGTTCAAGTTGTTTGCGATCAAAGCGGCGCGCTCGTGGTACGGCACGGACAGCGGCACGCTCGATCAATACCTGTTGGTACTGCAATTGCCTTTCTTGATGATAGGCGCGGTGGGGGTGACAGTGGCGCTGCGCCACGAAGGTACTATCAAGAGAATCGGACTGCTAACATTGATTCTCATCCTCTATTTTTGGGGCATGACTACGCTGGTGCTGTCCATCCTGAGATATATGTTGCCCGCACTTGCGCTTTTGTTTATTTTGGCTCCGGGCAGCGTGGCCGTTCTGATGAGGCCAGTCGCAAGAGCACGCTTAGTTATCAAAGAATGAGTTCAAGTCGAAAGCCTGACCTCAAAAGTGCTCCTATTGAACGAACACCACCTGCCAACATATCCGCGAGGAAAACCCAATGACCGTTAGCGACAGTCGAATCCGCGTCCTGCTGACCGTTCCACACCTGAACAGTACGGCGAGCCCATATCGCGAAATGATAGCTATAGCCAAATATCTGCCTCAGGACGAGTTTTCGCTCACGATCTGCTCACTGCGAAAGAACGGCATTTCAGAGACGGGGCCAGTTCTCGACACAATGAACATTCCATACTTCGTCGCTCGATTCCGACCGAGAGGTTACACGCTAAAGCAGATTCGGCAGAGCTTAGCCGATCAAGCACTAATCAATCAGTCCGGCCCATTCGACATTCAACACTCGCTCGACTTTACATCGTCCCCCTTTGAAGCACTCTTAGCGCGTTTTCATCGGCGTGTATTTGTATACAGTCAGCGCAATCTGAACCCAAATGGCCACAAACAAGCGCTCAGAATCAAGGCAACCGCAACTCACCGTATCATCGCTGTTTCGAAAGCGGTAGAAGCTTTCCTGCACTCTCATGGCGTAACGTCGAGCAAGATACAACATGTTCCCTTAGGCATAGACTTATCCACTATGACCTACGGAACTGAGAAGGCTGACAAACCAACCCGCCGCGTTCTTAGTGTTGGGCATATTGTTAGCCTCAAGCGACAGGAAGTTGCAATTCGTGCAGTAGCACTGTTAGCCAACACGATGCCGAATATTCGGCTGGACATTGCCGGAGCGGTAACCGATCAGCGCTACTATGAAGAATTGCAGAGTCTGGTGCGTGAAACTGGACTATCGGAGCGTGTGCGCTTTCTCGGTCTGCGTGACGATGTGCCCGACCTAATGCGACAAGCGGATGTGCTGGTCCTATGCTCCGAGTCGGAAGCTTTTGGTTGGGTAATTCTGGAAGCAATGTCAGTTGGGCTTCCGGCCGTAGCTTCAGCCGTAGACGGCCCCAAGACCATTATTGATGATGGTTGTAATGGGCTTCTCGTTCCGGTTGGGGATGTTGAAGGGTACGCGCAGGCCATCAGCAGCGTCCTCACGAACTCAGCGCTGGCCGCAGAGCTGGCGACAAACGGGCGCCGGCTTGTCGAGGAACGGTACTCCGCCGAGCGCATGGTTCAGCAAATTGCGGATTTGTACCGCGATGTAGTGCAACAACGCTAGCCCCACAACGCCGCGACCGTCCGCACGATCAGCCCCACATCCCGCAGCAGGGATGCATTCTGCACGTACTCCAGGTCCAGCGCGAGCTTGGCAGGCATAATCTGCTGCACGTACGCGGTCTCCCAGTCCGCGCCGCTCAGGGCTGCTTCCTCGTCGCGGAAGCGCACCGACGCCGGGCTCGTCAGCCCCGGGCGGATGCTCAGGATCTGCGCGCGCTGCTCGGGCGTGTACAGCGCCACATAGCGCGGGTCCTCCGGACGCGGCCCCACAATGCTCATCTCCCCGCGCAGCACGTTGACAAGCTGCGGCAGTTCATCGAGCTTCGTGCGCCGCAGCAGCCGCCCCACCCGCGTCACCCGGCTGTCGTCCGCCACCGTGATCCCCGGCCCGGCCCGGTCCGCCCCCGTGACCATTGTGCGGAACTTCCAGATGTAAAACTCCCGGCCATACCGCCCCATCCGCCGCCCCCGATACAGCACCGGGCCCGGCGAGTCGAGCCTGACGGCGACGGCAATCGCCACGAGCAGCGGGGAGAG
>DGDY01000210.1:7860-8742 GCA_002385675.1 Anaerolineales bacterium UBA3940
TCCTCATCGGTCAGCGTGGCATTTAGCGGCAGCGACAGTACCCGCTGGTACTCGCGATACGCCACGGGGAAGGCCTCCGGCGGCCAGCCATACTTCTCCACGTAGTACGGGTGCAGGTGGATGGGGATAAAATGTACGCTCGTCCCGATATTCCGCGCTTTAAGCTCCTCGATGAAGCGCGCCCGGTCGATCTTCAAGCGGTCAAGGTTGAGGCGGAGCACGTACAGGTGCCAGGCGTGATCCACGCCAGCGCGCTCCACCGGCGTCTGCAGCGCCTCAATCTGCGAGAACGCCGCCTGATACTGCGCCACAATCTGCCGCCGCCGCGCCTGCATTGCCTCAAGCCGCTCAAGCTGCACCAGCCCGATAGCCGCCTGAATGTCCGTCATGTTGTACTTGAAGCCCGGCGCAACAACCTCGTAGTACCAAGAGCCTTCCGCGCTGTAGCGCTTCCAGGCATCGCGGTTCATGCCGTGCAGGGCGAGCATCCGCGCCCGCTCGATGCGCTCCGGCGAGCCGGTCAGCATGCCGCCTTCGCCGGTGGTGAGGTTTTTCGTGGCGTAGAAGCTAAATGCCGTGAAGTCGCCAATCGTGCCCACCTTCTGCCCCCTGTAGGCGGCGGGCAGGGCATGAGCGGCATCCTCGATCACGTACAGCCCGTGCGCGCGCGCCAGATCAAGGAGGGGCTGCATGTCTGCCGGGTGACCGGCGTAGTGAACGGGCAGGATGGCCTTCGTGCGCGGGGTGATGGCCTCGGCCACGCGGGCGGGGTCCAGCGTCAGCGTGTCCGGCTCGACATCTGCCAGCACCGGTGTTGCCCCCACGTGCTCGATCACGTTGACGGAGGAGCATAACGTCATCGGCTGTCTCTTATACACATCT
>DGDY01000257.1 GCA_002385675.1 Anaerolineales bacterium UBA3940
CATTCGTGTCATTCGTGGACTCACCTTTTAATCCGCGCCATCTGTGGACTCATTCCCCCCTCACTCGCTCCGGTTGTGCTGGCGAACCTGGTTAAAGGCGATAAGCATCATGACGATGGCACGCAGCGCGAGCCGCACGGCGGGGAGGACGAGGAAGGCCCCGAAAACGACCAGCAGCCAGCCGAGGAACGTCTGCTGGCGCAGTTCCAGCCCGGCAACGGCCAGCATTCCCGCCATGCCGCACAGCAGCAGCGACAGCAGAAAGCGCAGCACCTGCCCCCGCGGGATGTGCGGCTCATTCGAGGGGGCAGGCTCATAGAACTCGCCCGGTCCGCCTCCGGGCTCTGTCCAGTCGCCCTCATCGAGTGGTGATATTTCCTGGCCGGGCTCGCGCCAGTCGTCCACGGGTTACGCCTGCTCCTCGCTGCCAAGCGCCGCCAGCAGCCGCTCGCAGACGGTCGTCGCATCCCCGGCGCTCATCACGATAACCACATCACCCGGCTGCACGTGCTGTGCGAGGTAGTCGACCACCTCGCCGAGCGGCCCGATGTGCCGGGCATCGGGGTGATTGCCCATGCGGGCGAGCACATCCCCCGGCCCGATGCCGAATGTCTCCCGATCGCGGGAGCGGTACACGTCGGTAATGATGACGTGCTGGGCATCGCCGAAGCTCGCCGCGAATTCGTCAAGCAGCGCGCGCGTGCGGCTGTAGGTGTGCGGCTGCCACACCGCCCACAGCGCCGAGTGCGGGTAGCGGCTGCGCGCCGCCTGGAGCGTGGCGCGGATGGCTGTGGGGTGGTGGGCGTAGTCGTCAAGGACGGTCACACCGCGCGCGGTGCCCTTGACCTCGAAGCGGCGGCCCATCCCGCTGAAGCGCCCCAGCGCGGCGGCAGCATCCGCCACCGGCACGCCGAACTCGGCGGCAACGGCGAACACGGCGAGCGCGTTCTGCACGTTGTGCGTGCCGGGCAGCAGCAGCGATATCTCACCGGCGGGCTCGCCGCCGCGCAGGAGGGTGAAGCTCACGCCGCCGCCCGCGCTGGGCGTGATGTCCTGCGCCGACCAGTCGCCCCCGGACAGGCCGTAAGTCACGATGCGGAGATTGCCCGCCGCCCGGCGCTCCTCCACGATGCGCCGCACCTCCGGGTCGTCCGTCCCGGCGACCAGCAGGCCCCCCTCCGGCAGCCGGTCGATGAACTCGCCGAACAGCGCACGCACGCTGTCGATGTCGGCGAACATATCGGGGTGGTCCATCTCCAGCGTGGTCAGCACCGTGATTTGCGGGCAGAGGCCCAGGAACATCCGGTCATACTCGTCCGCCTCGATGATGAACGCCTCTCCTTCGCCCGCGCGGGCGTTGGTCGACAGGTTGTTGAGCACCCCGCCGACGATGAAGGTGGGGTCCTGGCCGGTCTCAGTGAGCACCCAGGCGATCATCCCGGTCGTGGTGGTCTTGCCGTGCGTCCCGGCGACCGCAACGCCGGTCCGCTCCCGCATCAGCTCGCACAGGATGTCCGCCCGCTTGTAGACGGGCACACCGGCGGCCCGCGCCGCCTGCACCTCCTCGCTCGTCGGCGGGACGGCAGAGGAGATCACGAGCGCATCCGGCTGGAAGCGGGCCAGATGCCCCGCGCTGTGCCCGACCTCAACCGGGATGCCCTGCTCGCGCAGGGGTGGGATGAGCGGCGACTCCTGCATGTCGCAGCCGGAGACGTCATAGCCAAGCTGGTGCATCACGCGTGCAATGGGGTTAATGCCGAACCCGCCGATGCCCATCAGATGGACGCGCGCGCCCGGTGAGAGTTGGTGCTGCATTCAGTCCTCGCTGCTAGTTCGTGGGGGTCGGGTGACGACATCCCTAATTGTATGGCCCGCCGGGGGAAGCGGCAAGGGAAAGGCCCGGCATCATCCGCCGCCCGGCGGCCAGAGCACGCCCTGCGTCCGTCCGTGGTTGGTCGCGTTCTCGTAGCCGCGCTGCTCGGCCCGGCACGCCGCGAAGACTGGCTGGGCGGCGGACAGCATCGCCGCGTCGAGGGCGTCGCAGTTGGGGGCGGGCGGCAACGCGACGAACGTCTCGCCGAGGCTCCAGGCGCAGGCGGCGGCGAGGTTGCCATGCCCGTACTCGTGCTCGGCGAGCGCCTCGCGAAACGCCTGCCAGCTCCACACGAGGTCGTCGGCGGCCTCGTCGGGGGCGACCCACAGCGGCAGCCAGTAGTCTACCGTGAGGTACATGGTGACCTCGCGCGCCGTGCAGCCTGCATCGGTGCAGGTGCAGGTCCTGTCCCAGTTGAAGTGTGGCTCGGTGAGCGCGTACCAGTGAAGCCCGGCGCTGGCGTCCGTCGGGCCGACGGTGCGCATCTCGCGGTCAAGCTCCTCACCCGTCAGCCCGTGGATGAAGTACTCGGTCTGCCGCGTCGTAGTGATCAGCGTGACACTGCCGCGCGTCTCGCGGCGGGTGCTTTCGGTAAAGAGCGGCGTGGGCGTGGCGCTCGGTGCGGGCGTCGGCGTGAGCGTTGGCTCCGGCGTGGTGGTGGGTGTGGCTGTCAGCGGCGTGGGGGTGGCGGTCACCGCCGGTAGCGGGGTAGGGGACGGGCTCGGGATGGCGGCAGCGGCCTCCGGCGACCCGCAGGCAGCGAGCGCCAGCGTGGCGAGGAGCAGGGTTATGAGAGATATGGGCTTTCTGAGCATGAGGGTTTCCCCCTCACCCCGGCGCGACAACGTCGCGCCACCCCTCTCCCACAAGGGGAGAGGGGCTAGTTTCCAGCCGCAGTACCGCTTCTCCTCGCGTGGATCGCTTGGACCGCAGACATGGCCCCCCGGTGTTTGGAGACATAGGTAACACCTCAACAGCCGCTCCGCATGCTTGGCGGACGGCTGGTTTCCGTACGTCGTAGCCCTTCTCCCCTTGTGGGAGAAGGGAAGGGCCAGCCGCAGGCTGGGCCGGGATGAGGGAGGCAGACACATCATTCCAAGAACCGTCGCATTACCCTCACTCCGGCATACCTCACATGCTTGGCAAGGGACTGGCTTTGCCCCTTCTCCCCTGTGTGGGAGAAGGGGTGCTCCGACCCGCCGCAGGCGGGTCGGAGCGGGGATGAGGGGGAAGCCTGTGTGCTAATCTCGAAACGCTGCACGTATCGCTTCCAGCGCGCCGGGAAGATCCTGCTCTACCTGATCGGCGGTCAGCCTGACAAAGCGGATGCCGAGCGCCTCGATGAGTTCCTGGCGTTGCTGGTCGGCCATTTGCTGGCGGCAGTGTACCGCACCGTCTATCTCAACCGCCAATCGCTCTTCCGCGCAGTAGAAGTCGAGGATGTAGGGCCCAACGGGAAACTGGCGGCGGAATTTTCGTCCGTGCAGCTTCCGGCCCCTGAGTGCCTGCCATAGAATAGCCTCGCTCGGTGTCGGGTTCTTGCGGAACGCTCGTGCACGCTCATGCGCTAGCCGCCGTGTGGCTTCGGAGACCTGCCAGCGCTCATCGTCGCTCATCGAGACACTATCCTTGAGGCCTAGAGTCCGTCTCCCTCATAAGAAGAAGCGAAAGCCCATCCGCAGGCTGGACCGGCACCAGCGCGTCAGATCACCGCCACGATCACGATCAGGAAGAACACCACGACGAGGATTTCGAGCCAGGGGCTGGCGAGCCAGCGCAGCGGCAGCGCGGAAATCAGCGAGGCACTGGCCGAGTCGGCCAGCGGAGCCGTCAGCCAGTCAAACGGGTACTGCGCAAGATGCACGTACCACCACAGCGCACCGACGATCAGGTAGCCGTTCACCAGCCCGATGAGCAGCCCCAGGATGCCCTCCTGAATGGTTTCGCGGGGGCGGCCCGCCTGTGACCCTCCGCTCGTCGCAAACTGGATGACGGTTGGCCCCTGATAGCCGAAAAACACGAGGATGAGCAGGATGGCACACTTCAGCATCACGAGGCGCCGCAGCGTGCCGAGCGGGTCCGCCGCGAGGGCGTCCGCCGGGGTGCGCTCGACCAGCACGGTCCACACCCACGGGCTGATCTTCTCGACGATGAACATCCCGAGCACGACGCCCGCCGTGACCTGCACCTCGCGCACCCAGCCGCGCATCAGGCCGATGACGCCGAACAGCCCAACCATGAACCAGAAAAACGCCGCTAGCTCGATCACGTTAGCCTCGGTTGGTGGCGGTGTGCGCCATCTCGACGAGCATCTCGGCGGCGCGGCGCGCGGCGTCCGGGCGGCGCAGCGCGCGTGAAGCAGCGGCCATCTGCTCGAGGGTATCGCGGTTAAGTAGCTGCATGACGATGGGCGTCAGGCGGTCGTTTAGCTGGTCGTCGTCCAGGCGCATGGCTGCCCCTTGCGTTGTCAGGTAGTCAGCGTTTGTTTTCTGGTATCGCCAGGCGTGTGGATAGGGCACCAGTATAGCAGGCAAGCCGAAGAGAGGAAACTCGCCGAGCGTGCTGGCCCCCGCGCGGCTCAGCACGAGGTCGGCGGCGGCCAGCGCCAGCGCCATGTCGTCGCTGTGCAGATAGCTGTATGTATGGTAGCGGGCGGCAAGCTGCTCGCCGATGCGCCCGGCAAGCGCCTCCGCCTCGCGCTGCACCTCGTCGGCGTCGAGCGTGCCGCTGATGTGCAGTACCTGGCAGTAGGGCAGCAGGTCTGGCAGGTGGGCAAGCAGCGCCCGGTTGATGCTGCGCGCGCCCCGGCTCCCGCCGAACACCAGCAGGGTGGGGAGGTCGGGGGCGAGGTTGAAGCGCTCGCGCGCCTGTGCGCGGGCATCGGGCGGGCTGGGGAGCGGCGTGCCGAGCGGGTCGAACCCGGCGGCGTGCAGCAGTTCGGTGCGGAGCGGGTAGCCGGTCTCAACGGCCAGCCCCGGCTTGAAGAACGGGATGGATGCGGACGCGGTGACGGCCACCCGCCGCGCGATCCGGCTGAGCGCCCTGATTGCGCTCCCCGGCTCGACGTCTGGCAGGTAGATGGCGACGGGCACGCCGCTAAGCCAGCACGCAAGCGCCGGGGCGATGGTCGCCCAGCCGCCGGTGACGAGCAGCACGTCGGGCTTGAACCGGCGGACGATCCTCAGCGCCTGGAGCGTGCCACGCAGGATCTTGAGCGCGCCGGGGATGGCGCGCAGCCCCACGCCGACAATCGGCCCGCCGTCCACCCCCTCAAACGGCAGGCCCGCGCGCGGCACGATGGTGGTCTCGACGCCCTCCGCGCTGCCCACCCACAGCACCTCTGCATCGGGGTGCAGCGCCTTGAGGGCATCGACAATGGCAAGCGCAGGGTAAATGCCGCCGCCTGTCCCGCCCCCGGCAAACATGAAGTTCATCGACGTTGATCGCCCCTGGTGCTAGTAATCTGTGCCGCTGCGGCGGCCAATACGCGCGAACCGGCGGGATACCGGCCCGGTCACCATGTCATAGTTGATCAGCCGCGTGCCCGGCTGCTTCAGCGGACGCCGCCGCGAGATGCTCATCAGCAGCCCGACCGACGTCAGGACCGTCACAAGGCTGGAGCCGCCGTAGCTGATAAAAGGCAGCGGCACGCCGGTGAAGGGGATCACGGCGGTCATCACGGAGACGTTCAGCAGGGCTTCATAGGCAATCCACGAACCGATGCCCACCGCCAGCAGCGAGCCGAAGGTGTCCTGGGCGTTACCGGCGATCTTGAAGGTGCGCCACACAAACAGCACGAACAGCGTGATTACGACGAGGCAGCCGAACAGACCCAGTTCTTCCCCGATGATAGCGAAGATACTGTCCGTGTGGGCAGCGGGCAGGAAGCCGAACTTCTGCCGGCTCTGCCCCAGCCCGACGCCGAACCAGTTGGGGCTGAACGTGCCGCTCCCCCGGCTGCCGGGCGCGGTGAAGGCGATGATCGCCTGCTGCACGTGCCATGACGCCTGCGTCAGATCCTGCATGGCCGCGACGTGCTGTATGAGGCGCTGCCGCGCGTAGTCGAACTGCGTGCTGAGTATCCACGCGACGAAGCCCGCGCCTGTCCCTGCCAACAGGATCTGCACGATGTTTGCCCCGGCGACGAAGAACATCGTCCAGGCGGTGAGCACGATGATGAACGCCGTGCTGAGGTCTGGCTGCAGCACGATCAGGCCGCCGACAAGCCCGACCAGAATCGAGAAGGGGATGAGCCCGTAGCCGACCCGTTGAAGCTGCCCCTGCCGCGAGGCTAGCCACGCGGCGAAGTAGATGATCACGGCGAGCTTGGCCGCCTCGCCGGGCTGGATGGAGCCCTGGAAGAACGAGCGCTCGGCACCGAGCACGCGGTTGTTGTTGATGACCAGCAGGCCGCCCAGCGCGAGGATCGTCACCACCATGATGGCAAGCGCTACGCGCCGGTCGCGCAGGATGCGGTAATCGATCCGCCAGGCGACGACGAGCGCGACCAGCCCCACCGCCAGCGACCGCACCTGGTTGAGGAAGATGCGCACCGGCGTGCCGTACTCCAGGAAGCTCCAGTCGAAGGTGGTGCTGTAGACCATCAGCAGGCCGATAGCCAGCAGCGCGGCGACGATCAGGACGAGGTAGACGTCAAAATCGACAAAGGCCGGCGCAGGCGGTGCGACCGGACTGCCGTTTTCCTCGCTGCGTGCGTTTTCAGGTGTGGTTACGGCCATGGTTCAGGTTCCCTCACCCCTGTCTCTTATACACATCT
>DGDY01000224.1:0-1046 GCA_002385675.1 Anaerolineales bacterium UBA3940
CGGACGGCGCTGATATCATAAGCCGGCGTGTGGACAGTAGAGGCGCTCACGGGTATCATCTCCTGTTACTGGGTCTGCTGTGAGGGCATTATAGCCGTGCCAGATTGAGCAATCAACCCGGTGGCGGGCGGCGAGAGCGCCGTGTGACAGTAGGGAATCCGTCGTGCGAGGCGCGCGCCGACCTGTTAAAATGACCGCCAATGCGATACGCCTGGAGATCGTCGTCCGTGTACCTGCCACCCCAGGCGTCAACTCCAAGCCCATGTTGAACGCGTGAAACCCTACAGGAGGGCGTATGCTGGAGCGGATCCACTGGCTGGGGCATGCCAGTTTTCGAATCAACGGCCCGCCGCATGAGGACGGACCGGTGGTATACATTGATCCCCGGCACCTCCCCGCGGACTCGCCGCGAGCCGACCTGATTCTGATCAGCCATGACCATCCGGATCACTGCTCTCCGGAGGATATCGCCCGTATTTACCAGGAGAAGACGCTTATCTTTGGCAACCGGCGCGTGGTTGACCGGCTGACCTGGCCGGTGCAGCTTCTGCGGCCCTGGCAGGCCGGGGCGACGCCCTGTTTGCGGGTGGGGGTGCGCGCAGTGCCCGCCTACACGCCGAACCACGCTTACCACGATAAGAGCTATGGCGGGCTGGGCTTCATCATCTCGCTGATGCGGTACGACATCTACTTTGCGGGGGACACCGAACTCATCCCCGAGATGGAGAAGATTGGCTGCGACATCGCGCTGCTGCCGGTTGGCGGCAGGTACACAATGGACTACGAGGAGGCAGCCGAGGCAACGAGGATCATCAGGCCGCAGATCGCCATTCCCATGCACTACGGGCGCGAGGTGCCCGGCAGCCGCGACTACGGGCGGCTGTTCGTGCAGGCGGTCAACGGCGGGGTGCAGGCTGTTGAGCTTGAGATCGAGAACGACCGCATGTACATCTCGTAGCAGCGGGGGCAGGGCGCATCGCGCCTGAACACACGCTTGAATCACAACGGGACGGCGCAAACTTACAACGCCGTCCCGTGTTTGTTTG
>DGDY01000224.1:1280-4189 GCA_002385675.1 Anaerolineales bacterium UBA3940
TGCGGGACGGCACCTCGAACATCACGTCCATCAGCGCCTGCTCGATGATCGAGCGCAGCCCGCGCGCGCCGGTCTCGCGTTCCAGCGCCTTGTCGGCGGCGGCGTCCAGCGCGTCGTCGGTGAAGATCAGTTCGACGTCGTCCAGCGCGAACATCGCCTTATACTGCCGCACCAGCGCATTCTTCGGCTTGGTGAGGATGTCCACCAGAGCGCTGTGGTCGAGCGGATCCACCGCCACGGTGACGGGGATGCGCCCGACGAACTCGGGGATCATCCCGAACTGGACAAGGTCCTCTGGCTGTACGAGGTGCAGCAGGTCGGACTGCGAGTAGCGCTGCCGATCGCCGCCCGTGGCAAAGCCGAGGGAACCTTTGACGCCCACACGCCGCGCGACGATATCTTCGATACCGGAGAACATCCCGCCAACGATGAAGAGAATGTTCTTCGTGTTGATCTGGATGAACTCCTGATGCGGGTGCTTGCGCCCGCCCTGCGGCGGGACGTTCGCCACCGTGCCTTCGATGATCTTCAGGAGCGCCTGCTGCACACCCTCGCCGCTGACATCGCGCGTGAGGGAGGCGTTGTCGCCACTCTTGCGCGCGGTCTTGTCGATCTCGTCGATGTAGATGATGCCGCGCTCGGCACGCTGGATGTCGTAGTCAGCCGCCTGGATGAGCCGCAGCAAGATGTTCTCCACATCCTCACCGACGTAGCCTGCCTCGGTCAGCGCGGTGGCGTCTGCGATGCAGAACGGCACATCGAGCATACGCGCGAGCGTCTGGGCCAGCAGCGTCTTACCGACGCCGGTCGGGCCCATGATCAGGATGTTGCTCTTGTCGATCTCGACGCCCTCGAGCAGCCCCCCGGCCTTGACCCGCTTATAGTGGTTATAAACGGCGACGGAGAGCACTCGCTTGGCGCGATCTTGCCCGATGACATACTCGTTCAGATGGTTGTAGATCTCCTGCGGCGAGGGCAGTTCCTTCGCCAGGAAATCATCGTCCAGGCTGACGGTATCTTCCTCGCGCAGGATCTCCTGGCACAGGTCCACGCACTCATCGCAGATGAACACGCCCTCGGGACCGGAGATCAGGCGCCGGACTTCGCCCTGTGGGCGACGGCAGAAAGAACAGTGCTGAGGGCTCCTGTGATCAGTATGCATAAAAAACCTTGTCTCTTCGAGAACTTGCTACTTAGTCCGTGTTTCGAGAACGCCGTCGATCAGACCGTACTCAACCGCTTCTTGCGCCGTCAGGAAGATATCGCGCTCGGTATCTTCCGCAATCTTCTCGACCGGCTGCCCGGTATGATGCGAGAGGATGGTGTTCAGGCGCTCGCGCAGGCGCAGGATCTCCCTTGCCTGGATCTCGATGTCGGTGGCCTGACCCTGCGCGCCGCCGAGCGGCTGGTGCAGGTGGATCGTAGCGTTCGGCAGTGCGAACCGGCGGCCCTTCGCGCCGGCGGTCAGCAGGACGGTGCCGAAGCTGGCCGTGAACCCGACCGCGACGGTGCTGATCGGCGCGGAGATCTGCTGCATCGTGTCGTAGATGCCGAGGCCCGCGTAGATCACGCCGCCGGGTGAGTTGATGAACATCTGGATTTCCTTCTCCGGGTCCTCACGGTCAAGGAACAGGAGCTGGGCCACCACGAGGTTGGCGATCTGATCATTGATGGCTGTCCCGACCATCACGATGCGCTCTTTGAGCAGCAGGGAGAAGATGTCGTAGGCGCGCTCGCCACGACCGGTGCTCTCGATCACCATCGGGACCAGGCTACTAGGGATTGACGAGGTCATGCAGTGTGCTCCTTTCGGTGCTCCGGGCTAAACGCTTACTCAAGGGTACCAGTCTCAGTTGTGCCCGGTTCTTCAGAACCATCAACATCTACGTCTTCATTACCATTATCAGTTTCCGCTTCAGTCGGCGCTTCTGCGGCAGCCTCCGGCTGTTCCTCGGCTGCCTCGACCTCCTCATCCGCCACGGCAGTCTCGGCGGCAGCCTCGGCCTCAAGCTCGGCGTTAGCCTGAACTTCTGCTTCTGCCACCGCTTCAGCGTCCGCGTCGGCGGTCACTTCCTCTTCTGCAGCTTCCTCTTCCTCGACGACAGGCTCACCGATCGGCGGGTTTTCACCACGCGCGATGGCGATCAGCCGGTCAAGGGTCTTTTCAGCGAGTATCCGGTTTGCAATCGAGTTACGGCTCTCCGGGGAGGAGAAGAGCTGACGAGCAAACTCCGCCTGCTCACCGAATGGCCGGATCATCTCCTCGATCTCGGCGTCGATCTCGGCTTCCTTCACGCTGAGTTCTTCCGCCTCAGCGATCTCCCCCAGAGCCAGCGCCTGCTTAAGCTGCCGCTTGGCTTCCTCGCGCATGTCGTCGCGTATCTGCTGGTCGGTAACCTTCTGCAGCTTCCGGTACTCTTTGAGGCTCAGCCCCTGCTGGCGAAGCTGGCTTTCGAAGTCGCGGATCATGTGGTCGATCTGCTCTTCGAGCATCACCTCAGGGTACTCCACACGCACGAGTTCCTTCTCGAACAGCTCGTCGAAAATCCTGTTCAGGTACTCGTTGCGGCGGCTGCGGCGGGCGGCCTGCTCCAGCTCCTTGCGGATGTCCGCACGCAGTTCCTCAAGCGTCTCGAAGTCGGCGACTTCCTTTGCGAACTCGTCGTCGAGTTCGGGCGCGCTGTATTCGTAAACCTCTTTGCACTTGACTTCGAAGTGCAGCGTCTTGCCGCGCAGCGCCTCGGGTACATCTTCTTCTTCGCCGAACGAGATCTCAAACGACGACTCGTCGCCCGCAGCCATGCCGACCACCTTCTGGGGGAAGCCCGCCACAGGGTAGGTGGCATCCTCGGCAATCTTAACGCGGACGTCGATGCGGTTCAGCCAGATGTTGTTGCGCTCCTGCGCCT
>DGDY01000065.1 GCA_002385675.1 Anaerolineales bacterium UBA3940
CTGAGCGAGCTGGGGTACTCGTCCGAGGATCGCCGCATGCTGGGCGCGCTTTCGAGCCAGGCCGCGCCTGCCTTCCGCGTCGCGCAACTCATCCTGGAGCAGAAGTCCGAGGCGCTGGAGCGCGAGCGGCTTCACCAGGAGCTTAAGGTGGCGCGGCTTATCCAGCAGACCCTGCTGCCGCAGGAGCCGCCCGAAATACCGGGCTGGGAGCTTGCGGGGTTCTACCAGCCCGCGCAGGCGGTGGGCGGTGATTTCTATGATTACCTCGTCTTTGACGATGGGCGGGTGGCGGTGATCGTCGGCGACGTGACCGATAAGGGCATCCCGGCGGCGCTGGTGATGGCGACCACGCGCAGCCTGCTGCGCTCGGTGGCCTATGAGGTGGTGTCGCCGGGGCTGGTGCTGCGGCAGGTCAACAAGCTGCTCTACCCTGACATCCCGCCCGGCATGTTCGTGACCTGCTACTATGCGCTGCTCGACCCGGCGACAGGCCGGCTACGCTACGCCAACGCCGGGCACAACCTGCCCTTCCGCCGGGTGGACGGCAAGGTCGCCGAGTTGCACGCGAGGGGGATGCCCCTCGGCCTGATGCCGGGGATGACGTACGAGGAGAAGGAGACGGTGCTCAAGCCGGACGAGTGCGTGCTATTCTACAGCGATGGGCTGGTCGAGGCCCATAACCCGTGGCGCGAGATGTTCGGCGGGGAGCGCCTGCGCCGCCTGATCGCCGCGCACCAGGGCGATGGACCGTCCCTCATCCGGTGCCTGCTGCGCGAGCTTGAGGAGTTCAGCACCATAAGTGGCGAACAGGAGGATGACGTGACTCTGCTAACGCTGCACAGGCGGATGGGGCATGTGCTATGACGGATGACGACTGCGCCAACAGAGAGAACGTTGCCGACGAGGGCTGGATGGAACTTGCCGTGATCCGGCTCAGCAGCGAGGAGGGCCATGACCGGCTGGCGATGGACCTCGTCGCGGAGACCGTCAGGCATTTGCTGCCCGCCGACCGGCTTGAGCAGTTGAAGACGGCGGTCGCCGAGGGAGCGCTGAACGCCATCGAGCATGGCAACCGGGACAGGCCGGAGTGGTCGATCTTTGTGCGGGTGTACGCCGGGCCGCACTCGGTCGTCGTGCGGATCATCGATTACGGCAAGAGCGGGCCGATTATCCGCCCGCCCGCGCCCAACATCGATGCGAAGCTGACCGGGGAGCAGCCGCCGCGCGGGTGGGGCCTGTTCCTCATGGAAGAAATGGTTGACGAGCTGCACGTCACAAATGGTGAGAACTACCATTGCCTGGAACTGGTGATGCATCGGGAAGGTGAGCGAGATGAGCAGCAGGGAGCTTGAGGCCAGCGTGCGCGTGGTGGGCGGCGTGCCTGTGATCGACCTGCGCGGCGAGCTTGACGGCAGCGGGGCCGACCTGCTTGCGGCGGTCACCCGCACCGCCGAGCGGGAGGGCGCAAAGCTCATAGCCCTGAACTTCACCGAGGTGGGCTTCATCAACAGCAAGGGCATCGCGCTGATCGTCAACCAGATCATGCGGGCGCGGGAGGAGGGGTACGAGCTTGTCGCTTACGGGCTGAGCAACCACTACCGGCAGATCTTCACCATCACCCGGCTCACCGACTTCATCCACGTTACGGATGATGAAGAAAACGCGGTGAAAACACTGTCTTTAATCACGTGACGTTGAGTTGTAGCGATAGCGAGGAGATATGATGGTAACGACGAACCTGACGACGAATGTACGCAAGGTCAACGACAAGGTCAGCATTATTGACATCAGTGGTGAGATCACCCGGCACGCCGAGGAGCGGCTCTCGGCAGCCTTCGAGGAAGCCAGTAACAACGGCGTGCAGACCATCCTGCTGAACTTTGCCGAGATGGAATACATGAACAGTTCGGGCATTGGCCTGCTGATCATGCTGCTCATCCGCGCGCAGCGCCAGGGGCAACAGCTCATGGCCTACGGCCTGCGCGAGCATTACGCCCAGATCTTTGAGCTGACGCGCCTCAACGAGGCGATTCAGGTGTACGACAGCGAGGATGATGCACTCAAGGCAGCCGCAGTGACGCCCTAGCGTTGCTGCGTCGAGGATCCGAACATGAGCGATGTAGAGTCGGAAGGGCACAAGCATGTGCACGACCGGAACGAGATGACGCACTGGGCGCCTTTCGTTCCGCGGCTGTCGGCGGAGCAGGGGCCGACCGGCGCGAGGAATATCAACCTCAATCATCGCCGCGTCGTCAGCCCATTGCAGGGGTTCGGCCCGCTGTGGCAGAAGACGCTTCGCGTCCGGCTGGAGGGGGTGAGCGCCACTCCGGAGGAGATCATCGCGCTGTGGAAGATGAAGTTCCCGGAACTCCAGCCGCAGGACAGCCACTTCTACCCGTCTATCGCGGGCGTGCTGCCCGGCGAGTTGATGTGGATCGAGGCGACCGTGCCGCCTGCGCCGGGCCTGCCGAGCATCCTGCCGGTTGCGACCGGCGTGCTCATCCTGTATGCGGACGAGACGAGCTTCACCGTCGTCACACCGGAGGGGCACCCGGTTGCCGGGCTGAACACGTTCAGTGCATATACCGATGACGACGGCACGCTGGTCGCGCAGATCGACATCCAGGTGCGCACCAGCGACCCGCTGTACGAGCTGTTCTATCACGTCCTGGGCACCGCAGGCGATCAGGACCGCATCTGGATGCACGTGCTGGAGCAGCTTGCCGGGCTCTACGGCGTACACGCGCCGATCGAGGTGACGAAGACTCTGCTCGACCCGCGCATCCAGTGGCGTAACGCCCGCAACATCCAGTACAACGCGGGCATCCGCACCGTGTTTCACATCGCGGCGGCGCCCTTCCGCTGGATCGTCAGGAGGCGCGGGCGGAGACGCCCCGGCACGGCCCGGTAGCCGCTCGCCCCGCCGCTGACCGGCGGGGTTTTTTCTGCCGGGCGGAACCGCACTCAGGGCGCGGGCGTCTGGATCGCAGAGGGGCATCGCCGCCCTGACAGACAAAAGAGAAGGGGACTACACAGAGATGGTCAAACGGGTGCGAACCGTACTGGCGCTGGTCGTGCTTGCCGGTGCGCTGGTGGGCTGCGGGGGGCAGGCACCGGCGGGGCAGGATGAGGACGCCGAGGTGATCGTTGAGAGCGTGGACGCGCTGATCATGGAGTCGTTCCCGGTGCAGGTCAATGCCGTCGTGACAGGCACGCTGTTCGATGGCTGTGTGGAGATCGAGAACGCGATTGTCGAGCGTGACGGCAGTACCTTCCGCATCGACTTTGAGACGGAGCGGCTGATCGATGCGCTGTGCCAGCCGGGGCGCGTGCCGTTCGAGCAGGTGGTTCCACTCGACGTGCTCGGGCTGGAGGCGGGCACGTACACCGTCGAGGCGGGCGGCGCGAGCACAACCTTCACGCTGGATGTAGATAACACCCCGCTTGGGGAGGAATGATTTAATCGTTGGGTTCAGGGGCGGGCTTCTCGCCCCTGAATGATTCTCACCGCCTCACACGCCGCGCGGGTAGCTGCCGAGCACGCGCAGCTCCGTCGTGATCTCGGCGAGGTGCGCGAGCGCCCGGCGCGGCGCGTCGTCGTGCTGGCTGCCGAGGAAGTCCAGGTAGAAGCGGTACTTCCAGGGCATGCCGGGCAGCGGGCGCGACTCGATCTTGGTCAGGTCTACATCGCGCAGCGCGAAGCAGGCCAGCGCCCGGAACAGCGCGCCGGGCTGGTTCTGCAGCGCAAACACGATCGACGTCTTGCTCTCGCCGGTCGGTGTGACGGGCTCGCGGGCCAGCAGCAGGAACCGCGTGAAGTTCTGACCGTCGTCCTCCAGCCCTTCGCAGAGGATCTCCATGCCGTAGACCTCTGCGGCCAGACGGCTGGCGATGGCCGCTGCATGCCGGTCCCCGCTCGCCTTCAGGTCGCGGACGCTGCCTGCCGTGTCGTAGGCTGCCTCGACGCGCACGCCCAGCTCAGTCAGGCGGCGCTCGCACTGCGCCAGCGCCTGCGGGTGCGAGCGTACCACCTTGATCTCGTCGAGCGCCGTGCCGGGGTTGGCAATCAGGCAGTGCTCGACGTGAAGCTGCGTCTCGCCAACGATGTACAGCGAGTGCCGCAGCAGCAGGTCGTAGTTGCGGTGGATGCTCCCCGCCAGCGAGTTCTCGATGGGGACCAGCCCCAGCGCCGCGTCCCCCGCCTCGACGCTTGTAAACACCTCGTCAAACGTGCGGTAGGGGACGGGTTCAGCGTGCGGCAGCAGGCCGCGCACGGCCATCTCGGAGTAGGCCCCCCGCTCGCCCTGAAAGGCCACGCGCACCGGCGGCTCGCTCATGGGCGGCGTTCCTCGCCCTGCTCCTGTCTCTTATACACATCT
>DGDY01000057.1:0-161 GCA_002385675.1 Anaerolineales bacterium UBA3940
CAGCAAGCGTATCCTTCTCACGACGACCTCCTATACATTTGTGACCTTTAAAAAGTGTGGTGCTCCCTCAGTGCGGGTGTACGCATCGCACTGCCACCTATCAATTAGTGTAGGCAACCTGAAGGCCGTTGTAAATAGTATGTGGAGATACGCAGGGTGAG
>DGDY01000057.1:462-12015 GCA_002385675.1 Anaerolineales bacterium UBA3940
GACAGGACACACATATGAGACACGCACTGATTACGGGCGGCGCGGGCTTCATCGGCAGCCACCTCGCCGAAGCCCTGCTGAAGAAGGGTGACCGCGTGACGGTCATCGACGACCTCTCCACAGGCCGCTTTGAGAACATCGAGCACCTGACGTCCAACCCGAACTTTCACTTTGCCATCGAGACGATCACCAACCAGACCGTGATGGACCGTCTCGTCAGCGAGTGCGATCTGATCTTCCATCTCGCGGCGGCGGTCGGCGTGGACCTGATCGTGCGCAGCCCTATCCACACCATCGAGACCAACGTGATGGGGACCGAGATGGTGCTGAAGACGGCGCGCCGCTACCGCACGAAGGTCATGATCGCCTCGACCTCTGAAATCTACGGCAAGAGCACCAAAGCGCCCTTCTCCGAGGATGACGACCGTGTGATGGGGCCGACGACCAAGAGCCGCTGGAGCTACGCCACTAGCAAGGCTCTCGACGAGTTCCTGGCGCTGGCCTACCATAAAGAGGTCGGGCTGCCCGTCGTGGTGTTCCGGCTGTTCAACACGGTTGGGCCGCGCCAGCGCGGGCGGTACGGCATGGTCATTCCCCGGTTCGTGCAGTGGGCGCTGCGGAATGAGCCGATCCAGATCTACGGGGACGGGCAGCAGACGCGCTGCTTTGCGAACGTGAGCGACGTGGTGGAGGCCATCGACCGGCTGTCGGAGTGTGAGGCAGCGGTAGGGGATGTCTTTAACATCGGCTCGCAGGAGGAAGTGACGATCCGCGAGTTGGCCGAGCGCGTGCGCGAGCGCACCAACAGCCAATCCGAGATTGTGACCATCCCGTACAATGAGGCGTACGAGGAAGGCTTCGAGGATATGCGCCGGCGCGTGCCGGACATCAGCAAGGTGCAGCGCCTGATCGGCTGGAAGCCGCGCAAGACGCTTAACGAGACGCTCGATGAAGTGATCGCGTACTTCCGCACGGGCGGCAGCCAATAACTCATCCCGTCAAACGACGACAAGCGCGCCCGGAACGACGCCATCCGGGCTGTATCGAGAAAGAGATCCTTAGAGTCATGTCATACAAAACCGAACTCCTCCAGAAGATAGAGAACCGCGAGGCCGTGATCGCCGTCATCGGCATCGGGTATGTTGGCCTGCCGCTGGCGGTCGAGTTTGCCCGCGAGGGCTACCGCGTCATCGGCGTGGATGTCAGCGAGAAGAAGGTCGGGCTGATCAACAGCGGGGTCAGCTACATCCCCGACATCCCCACGGAGGACATCGCCCGCCCGGTTGAGGCCGGGCTGCTCTCCGCGACGACGGATTACAGCATCCTGCGCGATGTGGACGCGATCAGCATCTGTGTGCCGACACCGCTCCGCAAGACCAAAGACCCGGACATGAGCTACATCATCGCGGCGGCAGACGAGATTGCCAAGTACAGCCGCCCCGGCCAGCTTATCGTGCTGGAGAGCACCACGTACCCCGGCACGACAGACGAACTGATCGTGCCGCGCATGGCGCAGAACGGGTACCGGGTTGGCGAGGACATCTTTGTGTGCTTTTCGCCGGAGCGCATCGACCCCGGCAACAAGACCTATGGCGTGCGCAACACGCCGAAGGTCATCGGCGGCGTGACGCCCGACTGCACCGAGGTGGCGGTGGCGCTCTACAGCAAGCCCATCGAGCGCGTCATCCCCGTGTCCTCGACGCGCACGGCGGAGATGGTCAAGCTGCTGGAGAACACCTTCCGCTCGGTGAACATCGGCCTGGTTAACGAGATGGCGCTGATGTGCGACAAGCTCGATGTGAACGTGTGGGAGGTCATCGAGGCGGCCAGTTCCAAGCCGTTCGGCTTTATGACCTTCTACCCCGGCCCCGGGCTTGGCGGGCACTGCATCCCCATCGATCCGCTGTACCTGAGCTGGAAGCTCAAGGCGCTGAACTACAACGCCCGCTTCATCGAGCTGGCCTCAGAGATCAACAGCAACATGCCGCTGTACGTCGTCACGAAGATCATGGATGCGCTCAACGAGGTGCGTAAGACGGTCAACGGCGCGAACATCCTGATTTTGGGCGCGGCGTACAAGCGCGACATTGACGACCTGCGTGAAAGCCCCGCGCTGGACATCATCCGCCTGCTGGAGGAGCGCGGTGCGAACATCAGCTATCACGACCCGTACGTGCCGAACCTCTACCGCGAGGGTATCGACCTGGAGTCGGTGCCGCTCACCGAGGAGACCGTCGGCGCGGCGGATGCGGTCGTCGTCGTGACCGACCACACCTGCCTCGATTATGCCTGGGTTGCTGAGCACGCCTCCATCGTGGTCGACACGCGCAACGCGCTCAAAGATGTGCAGCAGCCACGCGCCCGAGTCGTCCTCCTGTAACGATGCAGGCTTCAACGATTTCCCGCCCCGCCGCTGAGGCGTCGCCCGGACGCTCGCTGAACGTGCTGATGGTCGGCATCAGCGATTACATCCTGACCGGCGTCAGCGGCGGGGACGTGCGGGAACGGCACATCGAATACGCTCGCCGGCTGAACCATCTGCACATGATCGTGTACTCGCCGCGCGCGCACGACCTGCACACGGAGCGCATCAGCGAGAACCTCACCGTCTACCCGACCCGCTCGCTCTCCCGCGCCACGTTCGTGTGGGATGCCTTCCGCATTGCGGCGCGGATCTGTCGGACGCAGCCCATCGACCTCGTGACGACGCAGGACCCGTTCGCGACGGGGCTGGTGGGGCTGATGGTAAAGCGACGCTTCGGCATCGCCCTCGACGTGCAGAGCCACTCCAGCTTCTTCGACAACCCGGTCTGGATCGCGGAGCGTCCGCTGCGGCACGGCCTCTTCAACCGCATGGGCAAGTGGATCGCGCGGCAGGCGGACACGATGCGCGTGGTCAACACCGACGAGCGTGACCGCAGCATCCGGGCGGGCGTCGAACCGCACCGTATCGAGGTCATCAACACGCCGATCAACATCGAGCGCTTCCTCACGCCGGTTGATCCGGCGGAAGTTGGCGCGCTGCGGGCGCGGCTGGGCCTGCCTGCAGAGGCGAAGGTCGTGCTGTGGGTGGGGCGGATGGTATGGTTCAAGCGGCTGCCGGTGCTGCTGGAAGCCTTCGCACTGATCGCCGCCAAACATCCCGACGCCTACCTCGTCCTCGCCGGGGACCCCGACACGGCGGAAGGCCTCGCCGCCCACCGCCTCGCGGGGGAGCTGTGCATCGCGGATCGCGTCCGCTTCGCCGGGCGCGTGGACCACGCCGGTCTGCCCGCCTACTACGCCCTCGCCGACGTGTACGCGCTCTCGTCGATCTATGAGGGTTTCGGCAAGGTGCTCGTCGAGGCGGCGGCGAGTGGGCTGCCCGTCGTCTCGACGGCGACGGCAGGCGGGCGCGAGGTCGTGCGCGACGGCGAGACCGGGCTGCTCGCCGAGGTCGAGAACCCTGCCGGTCTCGCCGCCAAACTCGACGCGCTGCTCTCCGACCCGGCGCTGGCCCGGCAGATGGGCGAGCGGGCGCGCGAGCACGCCGCCGCGCACTACGACCGCACACACACCATCGAGCGCATTATCGACATGTGGGTGCGCTGCGCCGGGATGGGCCGGCGGGGCAGGTAAGCCTGTGCGCGTGCTGATGCTCACCCGCCGGATCGACCGGGACGACCCGCGCGCGGGGTTCGCGCACCGCTGGGTCGAGGCGCTGGCCCGCCATCCGCGCATCGAGGGCGTGGACGTGATCTGCCTGGAGATGGGCGAGCACGCCCTGCCGCCGAACGTCACGGTTGCCTCGATGGGCAAGGAGCGCGGGTACGGGCGGCTGCGGGAGATGGTCGAGTTTGCGCGGGCGATCAACCGCGTGATCCGCCGCACGGACGTGATCTTCGGCCACATGATCCCCCGCTACGTCGTCGTCGCCGCGCCCTGGGCGCTGCTGTTCCGCGTGCCGGTGGTGCTGTGGTACACACACCGCCAGGTCCATCTGGAGTTGCGGCTGGCGCACGCGCTCGCCCAGCGAGTGGTGACAGCCTCGCCGGAGAGCTTCACACTGCCCAGCGACAAGGTGACGGTCATCGGGCACGGCATCGACATGGCGAGCTTCACGCCCGGCCCCGCCCCCGCCGCCGAACGGCTGATCCTCGCGGTGGGGCGGCTCTCCGCGATCAAGAACTACGAGGTGCTGATCGAGGCGCTGGCCCGGCTGCGGGCGCGCCCCGGCTTTGAGGACGTGCGGCTGGCGATTGCGGGCGGGACCACGCCCGAAGCGCCCGGCTACGACGCGCGGCTGCGAGCGCTCGCGGAGCGGCTGGGCGTGGCGGAGCATGTGACGTTGCTGGGCGCGGTGCCTCACGCCGACGTGCCGGGGCTGTACCGGCAGGCGGCAGTCAGCGCCAACCTCGCGCCGACCGGCGGGCTGGACAAAGTGGTGATCGAGAGCCTGGCGAGCGGCGTGCCTGCCGTGGTCTACAACCGGACCTTCCTGCCCGTGCTCGGTGATGACGCGCGCCTGCTGTGGTGCGAGGACCTCACCCCGGCGTGCGTCGCCGACCGGCTGGCGGACGTGCTCGGCTGTGAGCCGGAGGAGCGGGCGGCGCTCGGCGCGCGGCTGGCGGCCCGCGTGCGTGAGGCGTACGCACTGGAGGCGTTCATCGACCGGCTGGTTGGCGTGTTCGAGGATGTGACCCGGTGAAGCTCATCTACCCGGCCAATGCTCGTATCCCCAGCGAGAAGGCACACCCCTACCAGATCGTGCAGATGTGCGAGGCCTTCGCCGCCGCCGGTGCGGATGTCACGCTGATCTACCCGGCGCGGCGCAACCCACCCGACCTCGACACTGGGGACATCTGGGCGCACTACGGCGTTGAGCGCACCTTCCGCGCCGAGCGCATCCCGGTTGTCGATCTGTACCCGCTTGCCTGGCGGCTGCCGGGGCGGCTGGGCCGCGCGGTGGACCGGCTTGCTGCGATCCTGATCCACGTGCTGTTCAACGGCGCGCTGATGCTGCGCCTCGCCCGCGAGCGCGACGCGGTGATCTACGGTCGGCACCCCATCGGGCTGGCGCTTTACTGCTTCCTGTGGCCCCGGCGGGCCCGGCGAGTCTTCTACGAAGTGCATGTTGCCCCCACGACGCCCACCGGCACGCGGCTGCGGCGCTGGCTGATGCGGCGCGTCGGTGGGGTGGTGACCATCACCGAGCACCTGCACGAGCGGCACATTGCGCTCGGCGCTGCGCCGGAACGGGTCATCACCGCGCACGACGGCTTCCGCGCAGCACGGTTCGCGATTAAGGGTGACCGGGCCGAGTGGCGGCGGCGGCTCGGCTGGCCGCAAGAGGCATTTATCGTCGGCTACATGGGGCGGTTCATCAGCGGGCTACAGAGCATGGATAAGGGGATCGGCACGCTGGTCGAGGCAGTGATCGAGCTTGCCGCCGGGGGCGGCGATCGCCCGCTCCGCCTCGCGCTCGTCGGCGGGCCGGACGCCGTCGTTGAGCAGGTGCGCGCCCGCCTGGACGGGGCCGGGCTGCCGCCGGACTTCTTGCTGTACCCCGGCATGGTCCCTCCTGTCGATGTGCCCGGCTATCTGCGAGCCTTTGACGTGTGTACCATCCCCCTCCCCTGGTCGGAATTTTTTGCCTACGACACGTCGCCGCTCAAGCTGTTCGAGTACATGGCGGCGGGCCGGCCCATCGTCGCCTCGGACCTGCCCTCTACCGCCGAGATATTGCGCAACGGCGAGAACGGCCTGCTCGTGCCGCCCGGCGACCCTCACGCGCTGGCGGATGCGCTGCGGCGGCTGCGGGATGACCCGGCGCTCGGCGAGCGGCTGGCTGCACAGGCCGCGCGTGACGTTCAGGCGTACACGTGGGAGGCGCGCGCCCGGCGCATTCTGGATTTCATCAGGGCGAAGGCAGGCGGCACGCCATGAACGTGATCGAGCGCCTTCGCGATCTGTTCAGGCAGGCTGTCTCCAGCCGCATCATCCGGGATTCCTCGGCGATGTCAGTCGCAAGCTGGGTGTCTACCGGCATCAGCGTGCTGACCTCGTTCGCGCTGGCGGCCATCCTCGGCGACGAGGGTTACGGCCTGATCTCCATCGGCATCGCGCTTGTATCCACCATCACGGAGTTTCTGGACATCAAGACGAGCGAAGGGCTGATCCGGTTTTTCGGCAATGCGCTGGCGCGGGGGGAGAAGCGCGAGGCGCTCACCTTCTTCTATGTGGCGCTCACCGCCGACGTCGTGCTGATGCTCGCCACGCTCGCGGCGGTCCTGCTGCTCGGCCCGGCCTCGGCGGAGGTCTACGGCCCGGATGCCGACGAGATCCGCCGCCTCGTGCGCATCTACGCCCTGACAATCCCCTTTGCCATGCTCCAGGGCTCGTTCGAGCCGATCCTTACCGTGATGAAGCGGTTCTCGTACCTGTCGGTCGGGCGGGTGCTCAACAGCATCGTGCTGACGGTGGGCCTCATCGTCGGCGCGCAGTTTGGGCTGGAAGGGGTGATGTGGGGCTACGTCGTCGGGGCGGTTGTCTCGTTCCTGACGTGGGCGTTCGGCGCGGGGGTAAACATGCTGCGCACGTTTGACAGCGCGCGCGGCCAGGACTACCTTGGCGCGTGGAAGCAGTTCATACCGTTCTCGTTCCATACCAGCCTCACCGCCTCGCTGAAGGCCATCAGCCACAACCTTGACGTACTGGTGCTGGGCGCAGTGGCAAGCCCGGCGGTAGCGGGGCACTTCCGCGTCGCCCGCAGCGCCGCGACGCTGATCTCGATGCCGACCCTCCAGGCGAGCGCGGTGATCTACCCGGAGCTTATCGAGGCGTGGGCGGCGCAGCACATCGAGCGGGCGCGGCGGCTGGTATACCAGTATACGCGCATCAGCGGGCTGATCAGCCTGGCGGCTTACGCCTTCTTCCTCGTTACTGCCGACTGGCTGGTGGCGCTGTTCTACTCGCCCGACTTCGCGCCGGTTGGCAACCTGATCCGCATTCTGGGCTTCGGCATCACGCTCGACACGATGTTCCGCTGGGTGCGACCCGCCACGATGGCCGCCGGGAAGCCGCAGGTTGCGACGGTTTACAACATCGGCGCGGTCGTGGCGAAAGTCGTGCTGCTCGTGCCGCTGGCCTACCTGCTGGGCGCAGTCGGCGCGGCCATTGCGTTTGACGCGACGATCATCGTGACGGTGCTGATGATGGTGTTCTATGCGCTGCCCCGGCTGGGTCTCGGGCTGCGCTCCGGGGTGGAGCGCCCCACATCGGTCCAGCCCGACGCCGGGCCAAAACCGGACGCTTAGCTCCCGGCTTTGCCCTCTTCGAGCGGCTCAGGATACGACTCCTCCAGCGTGTCGGCGTACAGCGCGATCACGGCCTGCCCGGTGAGGTCCAGCAGCGCGTGCCCGGCCTCGACGCCCGTCTGCGAGACAAGCGCCGCTTCCATCGCTTCCCGGCTGTCAAAATACGCCTCGACAACGGTCCCGAACGGCGCGGGCAGCCGCATCGAGCCGTAAACGTTGCTCACAGCCTTGCGGCGCAGGCCGGGCAGCGCTTCCAGCTTCATCAGGAAGTCGTTGTATGCCTCGCCTTTCTCGGCGACGCCCGGTCTCAGGAGCAGGATGAGCTTTACCACAATGTCCTCCTAGGCTATGGCCTCTTCAAGGGCGCGGACGGCTTCTGCTTCGGCGCGGTACACCTCCCCGATGCACTCGCACAGGCTGCCGAGCAGTGTAGTACGGCCCGCCGCGTCGAGTGGGAAGCTGCGGCTGATGTCCGCTTTCAGCGCTTCGAGCCGGTCGGCGATCTCGCGCATTTCGCGCCAGGCGTGGTTGCCGTGTTCCCTGAACAGCGTCTGGCTGCGGTCGATGAGTTCGCGCGTCTCGCGGAAGGGCTCGACGCTGTCGGGCAGGGCGCTCAGGGCGAGCTTGTGCCAGGCCTCCCCGGCGGCGCGGAAGCGGTCGGCGGCCTGTTCGAGCGTGGGCCTGTCCAGCACTTCGGCAGCCTCCAGCAGGAAGTCCGCATAGAGCGGGCGTGCGGCATGCCCGCCCGAGCCCCGGTGCTCGATCGCCATGTAGACGCTCTTGAGCGCCTCGTACAGGTGCTCCGGCTCGGCAAAGACCTGCGGCCAGCCCTTGCGGGACTTCTCGTTGGCGACGAGGTTGCCCCACCTCTCAAGCGCCGCCAGCCCGAAGTTGTTCACCGGGCCGCGCGGCGGCGCATCGACGTACAGGCTCACGCAGGCGCGGATGGCGTCTTCGACCGCCCCGGCAAAGTTCTTGATCGGGAATGTGCTCGCATCCTCAAACTCGAACGACATCATCTTGTTCTTGTAGTTGGCCTGCCGGGCGCGCGCCTCGGCCAGCTCGCCCGAGGTTGCGAGCAGCGGAACTTTGGCGCGGTCAGCGATGCGGACCATCTCACTGTCGATGTCGTAGGCGTACACGACGATGGGCATCATCGCGGGGAAGGGGCTTGACGGCAGGGCGTTGTAGCTCAGCGTGAACATGTCCGCCCAGACGATCGCCACCTCGCCCACCACAAGCGCCGAGAGCAGGCTGTCAACCGACTTTTTCTGGCTCTTGGTCTGCCTGACGGCGGCAGGGAGCCTCAGCCGCTTGACGACGTTCTCCACAGCATCGAAGGGATAGCGGGTGCCGAGCGCGACGTGCGGGGCAAAGCCCTCATACTCGAATGTGAAGTACATCACCCCGGCGCCGCCAGTCAGGCCGAGCAGCATGGCCTCTGTGAACGGCTCGCCGGTATGGGGTGCTCGCAGCCCGTGATGCGCCAGCACGTTCCGCAGCGAGCCGGTTTCCCAGTGCAGGCCGTCGAACTGGTCGTATCCCTCAACGCTGATCATCGACCCCTTCCTCACCCCTGAGTTCGGCTCAAGAACAGATGGATAAACAGAATATACCCTGAACGGAAGGCGCGGATCGAGCAGAGGGGCGGAAGGGTGTACGGCAGGGGCATAGGGGCATATACGCCGCGACTGAACGTCGCGGCTCATATGCCGAAACAGGTGCGGCGCTACAGCTCCGCCTTGATCGTCTCGGCTAGCTCCCGGCTGATGCCCGGCACGGCGGCGATCTGCTCGACGCTGGCCTCGCGGATCGCGTCGAGCGAGCCAAAGTGCTTGAGCAGCGCGCGGCGGCGGGTTGGCCCGATGCCGGGGATCGAGTCAAGCTGCGAGGCGACGCCCATCCTGACGCGGCGCTGGCGCTGGTGCGTAATAGCAAAGCGGTGCGCCTCGTCGCGGATGCGCTGGAGCAGGTACAGCCCCTGCGAGCGGCGCGGCAGCATGATCGAGCGGCTGCGCCCCGGCACGAAAAGCTCCTCGTGCTGCTTGGCCAGCCCCACGACCGGCACGCGCCCCGTCAGCCCGTAGCTCTCCAGCACCTCGACGGCCACGCCAAGCTGCCCCTTCCCGCCATCGACAATGAGCAGGTCGGGCAGGATACTCCAGGTGGGGTCGGGCTTCTTGCCGGGCAGGTCGGGCTCGTTCTGAGCGTCCTGCCAGCGGCGGAAGCGCCGGTCGAGCGCCTCCTTCATCGAGGCGTAGTCGTCGGCATGGCCCTGCACGGTGCGGATGTTGAACTTGCGGTACTCGCTCTTGCGCGGGACGCCGTTGACGAACACCACGCGGCTTGCCGAGATCGCCGTGCCCTGTGTGTTGCTGATGTCGAAGCACTCGATGCGCGCGGGCGGACGCTCCAGGCCCAGCGCATTCTGGATCTCCTGCAGGGCGGTTTCTTGCTTGAGCGTGTCGGCCTCCCACTGGGCCCGCAGCAGCGCCAGCGTCTCGACGGCGTTTTCCGCCGCCAGTTGTACGAGCTGCCGCTTCATGCCCCGGCGGGGGACCTTCAGCACGACCTTGTTGCCGCGCTTGCTGCGCAGCCAGTGCTCGATGATCTCCGCCTCCTCGATCTCGTGGGGCAGCAGCACTTCGGGCGGCACCTCGGCGGCCTTATCGTAGAACTGCTTGAGGAAGTCGGCCATCACGCCCGCTTCGTCCTCGTCCGCGCCGGTGCCTTCCAGTACGTAGTGCTCCTTGCCAACGATGCGCCCGTTGCGGATGAAGAAGATCTGTACGGCGGCGTCGCCGTTCTCGCGGGCGAAGGCGATCACGTCCTGATCGGTGTTGGCGCTGGAGACGACCTTCTGCCGCTGCGTCACCTGCTGCATGGCCTGGATCTGGTCGCGCAGGCGGGCGGCCTTCTCGTAGTCCATCTGCTCGGCGGCCTGCCACATCCTGGCCTGCAGCCGCTCGACGATCTCGTCGGACTTCCCCTGCAGGAAGTCCATCAGGCTCTGGATCGTCGCGCGGTACTCCTCCTGGCTCACCGCGCCGATGCAGGGCGCGTTGCACAGCTTGATATCGTAGTACAGGCAGGCGCGCTCGTCGTTGCCGTCGATGTTGCGGTCGCACGTCAGGTAGGGGAAGGCCTTGCGCAGCACGTCGAGCGTCTGGTAAACGGCGGAGACGTTCGTGTACGGCCCGAAGTAGCGCGAGCCATCGTTGACCATGCGGCGCGTCACCGTCACCTTGGGGTAGGGGTCGGCCCAGTGAACCTTGATGTACGGGTAGCGCTTGTCGTCCTTGAGGCGGATGTTGTAGTGTGGCTTGTGGGCCTTGATCAGGTTGATCTCGGTCAGCAGCGCCTCAAGCTCGGAGTCAACAACGATGATGTCGATGTCGGCGACCTGCTCGACCATCCGCGCCGTCTTGCTGTGCTTCTGCGCCAGCGTGCTGGGCTGGAAGTACGAGCGAACCCGGCTGCGGAGGTTGACAGCCTTGCCAACATAAATGACCTCGCCCCGGTCGTTTTTCATCAGGTAGACGCCGGGCCGGGTGGGGAGGCTGTCGAGGATATTCTGGATGCGCGGCGATGCGATGCTCATCTTAAGCTGTTTCTAACGGCGCGGGTGTGCGGTACATCTCGATTTTAGCTCAGATGGGCTATCAGAAGCGAAAAGAGACCGACCGGGAATTCTATTCCCGGCCTACGTACAATCGTCGGTTAAAACCGACGAAAAAGCGCTTTGCCCGCCCGCGAAAGGCAGGCAGAGCGCAAGCGCTGGCTGTCGTCCCCGCAGGGGACACTTGAACCTAGCCGGGGAATGAAATTCCCCGGCGATCCTCACACCACGAACCACGCGTTACCGCCGTCCACAAGGACGGTCGGGTTTTCGTAAGCCGCGCCGCTCTCGGCGACAAGCGACAGGCCCATCATGTAGAGCTGATTGTACACATTCTGCCAGCCCTGTTCGTCGCCGGCGGCATAGGCCTCGTACGCCTTAATGAACCACGGCGCGAAGTTACCCCAGGCATCGCCCTCAGTGAATTCGGCGTAGTACCAGCTATCGTCCGCACCGGTCGGCGTAAGCGTGCCGATCCATGACTGTCCCACATACAGATACCAGATGGTGTCCAGGATGTCCACGGCGAAGTCCTCCAGGGCAAGTTTCTGCAGTAGATAGTGTAGCCTAACCATTTTCCAACCTGTAGCGGGAGAATCCCCACCCTGCGAGGCACACCAGAGATGCGGGAGAGCATCA
>DGDY01000057.1:12346-13900 GCA_002385675.1 Anaerolineales bacterium UBA3940
ATCAACGACGGGCAGATCATGGCCGACACCGGCGGGCCGTTCGGGCTTGTGCCGCGCGCGCTGTGGTCGCGCTATTACCAGCCGGACGAGCAGAGCCGCATCCCGATGCACCACAACTGTCTGCTCGTGCGCACCCCTGGCCGTACTATCGTGGTCGATACCGGGCTGGGCACGAAGATCCCGGAGAAGATGCAGCGCATCATGGCGCTGACCCGCCCGGAGGGCGACCTCGTCGCGGGGCTGCGGCGGCTGGGCGTCGAGCCGGGGGATGTGGACCTCGTCGTCAACACGCACCTGCACAACGACCACTGCGGCGGCAACACCTATCTGACCGGGGACGGCGAACTTGCGCCGACCTTCCCCAACGCCGAGTACATCGTGCAGCGGCTGGAGTACGCCGATGCGGCCTTCCCCAACGAACGCACGCGCGGCACGTACTTCGCGGAGAACTTCGCGCCGCTGTACGAGAGCGGGCAGATGCGCCTGCTCGACGGCGACGTGGAGATCGTGCCGGGGATGCGCGTCGTGGTCACGCCGGGCCACACCCGCGCCCACATGAGCGTGGTGTTCGAGCAGGGCGGCGAGGCCGCGCTGTACGTCGCGGATATGGCCTCGCTGACCGTACACTTTGAGCGGCTGGCGTGGATGACGGCCTACGACGTGGAGCCGCTCGTCACGCTGGAGACGAAGCGCATCTGGCAGCGCTGGGTGCTGGAGCGCGACGCGTACGTGCTGTTCGAGCACGACCCGAAGATCACGGTCGGGAAGCTGCTCGGTGAGGGGAGCGCGCTGCGCGTGGAGCCTGCGCCCGCGCACGACCGGGCCTCGGCCTGAGCGCCGGAGAGGCTGGCGATGACCTTCGACGAGCTGCTGGCGGAGTACGACGAGACGGTGCAGGCTATCGCCCGGCGGGCACAGCCAAGAGCATGCGGCATGTCAAGCAGAGGCGCGTCGAGGATGTTGACACCTCCCAACTGCGCGCGCTCGTCGAGGCCGCTGCTCGCGCCTTGGCCTGATCCGCCTGCAACTACCGATTTTCCCCACCTTTGTGGCTTAATTAACAGTTTCCGCTTGACATAAGTACCTCGCAGCTTCTATACTTCTGATTGTTGCATGATACAACAAATTAGCTCTAAGGGAGCGCTCGTGAGCGATAAATTTGAGAACTACGTCACCGTCGCCGACGCGGCTAAACGCCTCAACATCCATCCCGAATCGGTCAGGCGGCTGATTCGCGCCGGTAAGCTCCCCGCTCGGAAGTTCGCTAACGCATGGCTCATCGAGAAGTCGACACTTGAGCAGTTCGCCAGCAACTACGACCCGCGACCAGGGCGCAAGGCGACACTGCTCTAGAACAGGGGGATCGGCCCGGGCGGCGCGCGCCACCGGGCCCACGGGGCAACTGGCATCGCGTGCAGGCTTTCAGGCTGCTTGCGCCGTATTGTGGAGCATACTACAATCACGCTAATGCGATGCTAGGGAGGCGCGTGAGCATGTCGACCGTATCGATCAAAGGAATTCGTAATGGGCTGCTCCTGTCTCTTATACACATCT
>DGDY01000261.1:0-12186 GCA_002385675.1 Anaerolineales bacterium UBA3940
GCCGATGCCGGGCTGCGGGGCGCGCGCGAGATCGTGTCGGTGAACGGCATCGCCGTGCCGGTCGGCGGTGATGTGATCGTCGAGGTGGCGGGCGAGCCTATCGAGACGTTTGACGAACTGCTCACCATCGTCGCCAACCACGACCCGGGTGACGTCCTCCCGCTGACGGTGCTGCGCGACGGTGAGCGCCTCTCAGTCGAGGTTCAGCTAGAACCACGCCCGGAGAACCTGGGTACCGAGGAGCAGACCTTCCCGTAAACCGGGGCGGATCCCAATCAAGCCCGATGGCGTAGTCAAAGGAGTCAGACGTGCAGCTAAAGTTTGAGGACCGGCGCGAGGCCGGCGCGTACCTCGCCGAGCAGCTTGGCGCCTACGCCGACGACCCGAACGTGCTCGTGCTGGCGCTCCCGCGAGGGGGCGTGCCGGTCGGGTATGAGGTCGCCAGGAAGCTCCGTGCACCGCTTGACGTCTTTACGGTGCGCAAGCTCGGCGTGCCGGGGCATGAGGAATACGCCATGGGCGCCATTGCCTCGGGAGGCGTGCGTGTGCTGAACGACTATGCCATCGAGCAGTTGAACATCTCCCAGGAGGAGATCGAGGCCGTCATTGCCGACGAGATGGAGGAGCTTGAGCGCCGGGAGCGCCTCTACCGGGACGGGCGGCCCGCGCCGGACATCGAAGGCAGGACGGTTCTGCTCGTCGATGACGGCATGGCGACCGGGTCGAGCATGGCCGCGGCGATCAAGGCGCTGCGCCTCCATAACCCCGGCAAGGTCGTCGTTGCCGTGCCGACCGCGTCGCGCCGGACGAGCGAGGAGTTTGAGCCGTTTGTAGACGACATCGTGTGCGCCATCACGCCGGAGCCCTTCATGGCGGTCGGCGTGTGGTACGAGCGCTTTGAGCAGACCACCGACGACGAGGTGCGCGCGCTGCTGCGCGAGGCGCAGTCCTTTGGGCGCGCACCCGAACGGAAAGCCGGGCATGAAGATCAACGGGCATGAGGTCGAGGTCGGCAACCTCGACCAGGTGTACTTCCCCGATGCGGGTATCACCAAAGGCGATCTGATCGACTACTACCGCCGCATTGCGCCGGTGATGCTGCCGCATCTGCAGGGCCGCCCGATCAGCATGCAGCGCTACCCGCGCGGCATCGAGGAATACGGCTTCTACCAGAAGGAAGTGTCGGAGCACTTCCCTGAGTGGATCGACCGCGCGGACGTGTACGTCAAGGAGGACGACGCCACCCAGCCGCAGGTGGTGGTCAACAACGCGGCGACGCTTGTCTACCTGGCCGACCAGGGCGTGATCACGCTGCACACGTGGCTCAGCCGCGCGGATGCCCTCGACAGGCCCGACCGGCTGATCTTCGACCTCGACCCGCCGGTCGGCGACTTCGAGACGGTACGCTTCGCGGCCCGCGTCCTGCGCGACGTCCTCGGCTCACTGGGGCTGGTCCCCTTCGTGATGACGACCGGCTCGAAGGGGCTGCACGTCACCGTACCTATCGACCGCGAGCAGGACTTCGACGCGGTGCGCGCCTTTGCCCGCGACCTTGCCGAATGGCTTGCCAGCCGCCACCCCGACCGCTTCACGACGGAGATCCGCAAGAACAAGCGCGAGGGGCGGCTGTTCCTTGACTATCTGCGCAACGCCTACGGCTCGCACAGCGTCGCACCCTACTCGGTGCGGGCGCTGCCCGGCGCGCCGATCGCCACGCCGTTGGACTGGCACGAACTGGACGACGGGCGGCTCCACTCGCAGACCTATCACCTCGGCAACATCTTCCGGCGGCTGGGCCAGAAGTCCGACCCCTGGCAGGGCATCGACGAGCACACCCGCCCGCTCTCTGAGGCGCGCAAGCGGCTTGACGAGCAGCTTTAATCCTACAAACGGGCAAATGTAGGGGCAGGTCGTGATGCGCGATGCTTCGCATCGACTGCATCATTAGACCTGCCCCTACTATTAGTAAGCGTTAGAACCCCACCCAACCCGGCGACGGTGTCGCCCGGTTGACCTCCCCTTGCAAGGGAGGAGGCGGGCGGCCCGAAGGGACGCACGGAGGGGTTTGGCGCAGCCAACCGCCCGCTCTGCGAACTACCCCTCCGCGTGCTCGCTCTCGCGCACGGCAACATCGCCGTACTCGCGCTCCTGCTGATCCGGGCGGCGCTGGTACAGCCACGTCAGGTGCGCCAGGCCGGGGTTGGCCTGATGCTCAAGCTGCTCCGGCGTGAAGCGCCACGTCCAGTTACCTGACGGGTTGCCGGGCGTGTTCATCCGCGCCCATGCGTCCAGACCGAGCACGTCCTGCATCGGCACGATGAAGGTGTGCGCCACCGAGCGCATCCCGACCTTCATGAGCGTCCAGGCCGGGTCGTCAATGCCGTGCCCCAGATAGTCGGACATGAAAGCGCGCGTGCTGTCGTCCGTCTCGTGCTTCCACCAGCCGTGCGTGGTGTTGTTGTCGTGCGTGCCGCTGTAGACCACGCAGTTTTGCTCGTGGTTGTGCGGCAGGAAGGGGTTTTTCGGGTGGCTCCAGGCGAACTGGAGCACCTTCATCCCCGGCAGGTTGAACGCTTTCCGCAGTTCTTCGACCTCCCGCGTGATCACGCCGAGGTCCTCCGCGATGATCGGAAGCTCGCCCAGCTCGCGCTGCACCACCTCGAAGAAGTCGTGCCCGGGCCCCTTGACCCACTGGCCCTTGACCGCCGTTTCCTCCTCCGCGGGGATCTCCCAGTAAGCCTCGAAGCCCCGGAAGTGGTCGATGCGCACGTAGTCCACCACCTTAAAGAGCGCGCGCAGACGGCTCAACCACCAGGCATAGCCCGTCTCTTTCATGACGTTCCAGCGGTAGAGCGGGTTGCCCCAGCGCTGGCCGGTCGCGCTGAAGTAGTCAGGCGGCACGCCCGCGACGACGGTCGGGTTGCCGCGCTCGTCGAGGTAGAACAACTCCGGGTGCGCCCACACATCGGCGCTGTCATGCGCGACGAAGATCGGCAGGTCGCCAAAAATGCGGATGTTGCGCTCGTTGGCGTAGGTCTTCAGCGCGGCCCACTGCTGGTGAAACACCCACTGGCGGAAGCGGTGCTCGTCGATGCGCCGGGCGTGCTCCTCGCGGGCCTGTGCCAGCGCGTTGTCGTCGCGCAGGGCGTAAGGCTGCGGCCACTCGACCCAGGGGCGCTGGTTAAAATGGTCCTTCAGCGCCGCGAAGAGCGCGTAGTCCTCCAGCCAGTGCGCGTTTTCCTCGCACCACGCATGGAAGTCCGCACTCCTGCCGCCCGCCTCGAAGCGTGCGTAAGCGGCGCTGAGCTTCTCGTTGTGATACGGGCCGACCCGCCCGAAATCGACCTGATGGGCCGGGAAGTCGGGAACGTCGGCCACGTCTTCATGCGTCAGCCAGCCATGCTCGACCAGCCGGTCGAGGCTGATCAGGAGCGGGTTGCCCGCAAACGCCGACAGCGTCTGGTAGGGGGAGTCGCCGTAGCCGGTCGGGCCGAGCGGCAGGACCTGCCAGACGGTCTGGCCGTTCGCTGCAAGCCAGTCCACAAAGCGGAAGGCCCAGTCACCAAGGTCGCCGATGCCATAGCGCCCCGGCAGGGAGGTGGGGTGAAGCAGAATACCGCTGCTGCGAGGGAAGAGGTTCATACTGAATGCCCTTTGTGATGCGCGTCAGGATGTTCCATAACAGGAGTGCCGTACAGCCCTCCCAGATTAAGGTTAATTGTACCGGGTGTCAAAACGGGGGTTCAAACAGGCGGTTTTTTTGGGGAACATACCGCCACCTTCAACCCGGTAATCTGCCCATACTGGAGCCGCAAAGTTCATTCGTGGGCGGTCACTCGGCGGAAGCAGGCCGTGCCAAAGACCTAAAGTTCGCCTGAAAGTGCCCTGTGACCGCTCCCAACGCCGGATTTATAGGCTTTATTTAGATTTGTGTTGGGATTTTTTTAGCTATTTAACGTTAAATTAGACTCGTAGTGGTGGCTGGTAGTAGTGGTGATAAATAGGAGAATGTGCATGGACCCCCAAGGACTTGAAGATCTTCTGGAAGCCGTAGCTGGCGAGGAGGAACTTTTCTCAGAGCGAGACAGCACCCCCGAAAACATCGACCATGTTCCCGTAGACGATATCGTCAGTGTTTACTTCCGCCAGATGGCCGCAGAACCCCTACTGACGGCTGAGCAGGAAGTCGCGCTCGCCAAGCGCATCGAGCGCGGTATCGAAGCCCAGAAGTATCTGGACACGATGTACGACGAGCTTGCTCCAGAGGACATCGAGTCACTGGAGGCCCTGGTACTCGACGGGCAGGCTGCCCGCGAGCACATGGCGGCGGCGAACACGCGCCTCGTGGTAAGCATCGCGAAGCGCTACACCAACCGTGGCCTGCCAATGTCCGACCTCATTCAGGAGGGCAACATCGGGCTGATGAAGGCCGTGGACAAGTTCGACTACAAGATGGGCAACCGCTTCAGCACCTACGCAACCTGGTGGATCCGCCAGACGATCACGCGGGCGCTCGCGCAGAAGTCGCGCACCATCCGCCTGCCCCTCCACCGCTCCGACGAGCTTCGCCGTATCAACAGCGCTTACGAGACGCTGGAAAAGGAACTGGGCCGCGAGCCGACCTACAAGGAGATCGGCAAGTACCTGGACCTCGCGCCTGCGAAAGTGCGCGACATGATCGAGAGCACGCCGCAGACGGTTCCGCTTGAGACGCCGGTGGGTGACGACAACGAACTGGGCGACTTCCTCGAGGATGAGGACATGCCCGATCCGGACGAGTTGATGGACACCACCGCGCTGGAGGAGACCATCGACCGGCTGCTGAGCCAGATGATCCCGCGGGAGGCGCAGATCCTGCGCCTGCGCTTCGGGCTGAAGAACGGCAACCCGCAGACGCTCCAGCAGGTTGGCAAGGTCATGGGACTCTCGCGGGAGCGTATCCGCCAGCTTGAGTACCAGGCGATCAGGAGGCTGCGCGAGCCGCAGTTCGCGGCCATTTTACGTGACTTCCTGGCGATGTAGCCCGCTGCTCGCCCGACGCGGCGGGTGAGGACAACGTGATTGTGTCTTTCCAGCGTGGGCGGACAACAGGTGACCTCACGGAAGATTCTTCCCGAAAGTCTCTTCCCGCCACCTGCTGTTTGCCCACGCTCTTGTTTTCTTGCACCCGCAGCAGAGTGAACAGCCAGCCGCCAACGCCGGTGCGATTGCCAACAGGAGGGAGACACGGCCATGCAGGATGACTACAGGCAGACGGAAGGGGGGCAGTTTGTCGAAGTGGCTGCCGGTTCCGTCGTGCTGGAGGGCAACCTCGTCATCCCGGACGGAGCGAAGGGCATCGTGCTGTTTGCGCACGGCAGCGGCAGCAGCCGTTTCAGCCCGCGCAACCAGTACGTCGCCGACATGCTACGCGGCGGCGGGCTGGCAACGCTGCTCATCGACCTGCTGACCGCCGAAGAAGAGCGCATGGACCAGACGGCGGCGAAACTGCGCTTTGACATGGGCGTGCTGGCGCGACGGCTCATCGGCGCGGTGGACTGGCTGTGCGAGCAGGACGCCACCACCAACCTTGCCATCGGCATGTTTGGCTCGAGCACCGGCGCGGCAGCGGCGCTGCTGGCGGCAGCCGAGCGACCGGACGCCGTGCGAGCCGTCGTCTCACACGGGGGCAGGCCGGACCTCGCCGCGTCACGCCTGGCAGATGTCAAAGCCCCGACGCTGCTGATTGTCGGCGGGCAGGACGAGCCGGTTATCGAACTTAACGAGCAGGCGTACGCCCGGATCAGCGCTGAGAAGCACATGGAGATCATCCCCGGCGCGACGCATCTGTTTGAGGAGCCCAGCACGCTGGAGCAGGTCGCAGGGATGGCGCGGGACTGGTTCGAGCAGCACCTCACGCCATGAGACAGGCAGACACGGGCTGGCGCGCCCGGTTTCGACGCAGGGGGACCGCCGAGGCGGCCCCGCCCCAACGTTAGCGAGCGACTGACAGGAGGCAAAATGGGATGGCAATCGTAAAGGTGATCGAGGTGCTAGCGCAGTCCCCGAACAGTTGGGAGGACGCGGTCAGGGAGGCACTCACCGAAGTGCAAAAGACGGTGCGGGGGGTCCGCACGATCTACATCAAGGACCTCCAGGCCATCGTCGAGAACGGGGAGATTGTACAGTTCCGGGCCAACGCCAAAATCTCCTTCCTGGTTGAGGACAGACTGAGGGAGGAAGACATGCAGGAGATGGAGCAGAGAGCACGGGGCGACTGATCCACCTGGAACGCCATGTAGCGAGCCCCCTCTACCGCGCAAACAGGGCAGGGCAAAGCGGGGTCTGGAGGGGGCTCGTCGCAGAATATTAGCCGCATCAAGACAAAGGGTGAGGGGCATGAGAACCGGTCTGAGTCTGGGCAGAATATTCGGCATCCGGGTCAACATCGACTGGAGCTGGATATTCATCTTTATCCTTGTGACGTGGAACCTCAGGGTTGTCTTCGGCCTGTCGCACCCGGAGTGGAGCGGCGCGCTGAGCTGGGGCCTTGGCGTCGCCGCGTCGCTGCTGTTCTTCGCATCGGTGCTGGCGCACGAGCTGGCTCACTCTCTCGTGGCGCGTGCGCGGGGCATCCCGGTGCGGAGCATTACGCTGTTTCTATTCGGCGGGGTGTCCAGCATTGAGCGCGACCCGGAATCCCCGACATCGGAGTTCCTGATCGCGGTCGTCGGCCCGGCGACGAGCATCATTCTCGGTGTGCTGCTGCTCCTGCTAGCAGGCATCGGGCTGAGCTTCACGGCGGCAAGGACGGCCATTACCAACCCCATGCAGCTTGTGGCGCAGCTTGGCCCAGTGACGACGATGCTCATGTGGCTCGGCTCCATCAACATCACCCTGGGCATCTTCAACCTGATCCCCGGCTTCCCGCTCGATGGCGGGCGTGTGCTGCGCTCGATCCTGTGGGGGGCGACGAACAACCTGCGCGAGGCGACGCGCTGGTCGTCATACGTCGGGCGGGCCATCGCGTGGCTGTTCATCGTCGCGGGCATCGCCATGATCTTCGGCGTGAGCATCCCGATCTTCGGCACCGGCTTCATCGGCGGGCTGTGGCTGGTGTTCATCGGGTGGTTCCTCAACAGCGCGGCGATCCAGAGCTACCAGCGCGTGGTCATCAACGACATTCTGGACGATGTGACCGTCGAGCGTATGATGTACCGCAACCCGCCGACCGTGCCCGCCGACACCACCATCACCCATCTTGTCGATGAGTACGTGATGCGCGCCGACGACCACGCCTTCCCCGTCGTCGATCAGGGCGAGTTCGTCGGCATGGTCACGCTCGACGACATCAGGGGCGTGCCACGCATGCAGTGGGACGAGCGGCTGGTGCGCGACATCATGACGCCGGTGAGCGATCTGGTCCTCACCACCCCCGGCGAGCCCGCCGACCAGGCGTTCAACAAGCTCGCCAGCCGCGACGTGCGGCAGCTTCCGGTGATGGAGGGCGGCCAGCTTGTGGGGCTGCTGCGCCGGAGTGACGTGGTGCGCTGGCTCCAGCTCCAATCCGACTTCAGGCCGGTGTAGGGCGGCAGCAGGCAGATCGTCAGCCGCCGGGGCTGGTGCTGATCCTTTTCTTACAATCGTGTCATATACTCGGATCAAACGCGTGGAGGTAATAAGGAGGACGTAAGCATGTCCAGTTTAGTACCATACCGGCGTGATGATCCTTTCCGCGAGATGGAACGCATGCTGGACACCATGCGCGACTTTGTGCGGCTCGGCCCCTCGGCAAGCTGGTACACCCAGCCGAGCTTCACCCAGCTTCCGATCAACATGCGCGAGGAGAACAACGAACTCATCATCGAGGCGTCGATGGCGGGTGTGAGCGAGGATGATATCCACATCGATGTCAGCGACGACATCCTCACCATTACCGCGAACCGGCAGGAGGAGCATGAGGAGGAAGGCCAGTACTGGCACGTCCGCGAGTTCCGCTACGGGCGCGCGTCGCGCTCCATCCGCCTGCCGAAGGAGGTCAACGCGGACCGGGCCGAGGCCCATCTGGAGCGAGGCATCCTGACGATCCGCATGCCGCTGGAGCGCCCCAGCAGCCGCCGCATCCAGATTAAGCCCCGCAAGACGGTTCGGGGCAAGGTCAAATAATATCCGGTGCATCGCAGAGGCGCGGCATGCGCCTCTGCCGTTCTTAATCCTGCATACAGACCAGAGAGGAAGCAGATGGCGCTCTACGTCGTCATGCTCGGGCCGCCGGGCTCTGGCAAAGGCACACAGGCGAAGCGCCTCGCCGCAGCCTTCCACGTCCCGCACATTTCTACCGGCGACATGTTCCGGGCGATGCAGACAGACACCTCCGAGCTTGCGCAGCGCGTGCGAGCCATCATGGAGCGCGGCGAGCTTGTGCCCGACGCACTGACCATCGAGATGGTTCGCGAGCGGCTAAAAAAGCCTGACGCCAGAGCAGGCGCGATCTTCGACGGCTTCCCGCGGACAATCGAGCAGGCCACCGCCCTCGATGCCATGCTCAAAGAGATATACGACGAGCAGATCGACGTGGCGTTGCTCCTCAACGTGCCAGAGGACGAGATCACGCGGCGCATCCTGAAGCGCGCTGAGGTCGAAGGGCGTGCAGACGACACCGAAGAGGTGATCCACAAGCGCCACCAGACGTATCTGGAGCAGACGACACCGCTTATCGATTACTTCGGCAGGCAGGGGAAGCTCGTTGAGGTGGATGGCAACCGGCCTATTGAGGCCATCACGGAGGATCTCATCGCGCAGATCAACATCGCCACAGGCAGCTTCTGACTCACGACCGGCAGCGCCGGGCGCAAAGAACATCCCGGGGCACAGCCCATGAAGAAAGCTCAGCGGGCTGTGATTACCGTCTGGCCTGTCCTGAAAGGGTCAGACGACCGCCGGCTTATGCTCCCGGTTGGTAGTGGGCGGCGGCCCGTCGAGGATGTCGCGCACCAACTGCTGCAGCCGAAGCGGGCTGAACGGCTTTAGGATATAATCGTCAGCACCGACGGCGTAGCCCCGCTCCCTGTCGGCTGCCTGGCTTTTCGCCGTCAGGAACAGGATGTACGCGTTCTTCGTGCGCGGGTCGCTCTTAAGCTGCCGACACAGTTCGAGACCGTCGACTTCTCCCGAGAGCACGACGTCCATGAGGACAAGATCGGGGCGCTGAGCGCGTGCGAGCGTCAACGCCTGCTCGGCGTTTTCCGCGAGCAGGATGTTGTACGGGCCGGTCTCCAGCGTCAGGCTGATCAGCTCACGGACTTCCGGCTGACTCTCGACGATCAGCACGGTTGCCACGTCCCGAAAGCAGTGTTGGCGACGGAGTGAGGCAGCCCCGAGCGGGCTGCTGGCGGACGGAGGTGGGACGCACATCTTGACGGTCATCATTGTTGATCTTCCGTGAGTAGTAATTACGATCGTTGAAAGAATTACGCTTGCATGATACCCAGGAACACTAAACACGGTGCTGACAAACGAGCTTGTTAACCAGACAGTTGAGACGATCTCAGCTTACTACCAGCAGTATTCGCTTCTCCTCATCCATCCTGAGCTGCAAGCACGCACCCGCGTCATCTCCGCGCTGCTGGATGCGCCGCCGTGTCAGCTCTTTTACTACAGCCCCAGGGATGGCGTTGTCGGGCCGGTCCCGTTCCTGGTCGAATTGACGAAGCAGCTTGCCGAGCAAGGCCGGCCAGTTGCCCGGCAGGTACATAAGACGTTGATGAAACTGCCGAACCCCTCCGCGCGGCTTAAGGCAGCGCTGTTCACCGTGTTCCAGACTCTCCATCACCGGGATTACCTGCTCATCTTCGACGAGTACGACCGCCTGGATCATGCACTGGATGTACAAAGGCTTCTGGGCGATCTGCTGCTTAGCCTACCGCCTCAGAGCCATTTACTCATCAGTAGCCGCACCCTCCCCCCATTCCCATGGGTGGACCTCATCGCAAGGCAGCGTGCGGCGGTCGTCTATGGAAACGAACTCCGGTCAGGGAATTCCGGCCCGATCTCCTGAGCCTTAGAATCCCACCGGCATCTTGGCGCTAACCGCCCGGGCCAGGTCCATCAGCGAGTTTGCCGGCACAACACGAAGCCAGTTCTGCGTCTCTACCGAGATCCCGTACTCACTCAACACCGAGAAATCGCGCTCCTCGACGAGGCGCTTGCATAGCTTCTTGTCAAACAGAGCCGTACCGAAAAGTCGGTCGAGCTTCTGCTTCTCGTTCGCGGTAATTACAATCCGATCCTGAATCAACATCTCACTTAGACTCCTTCAGAAGGTCTCTCCAGTCAGAGCGGGCTGAGGCCCTCCTACTGCCAGTCGTCGGGTTGCCGGCAATAGAAGAGCCTCATCCCCAGTCCCTCATCCTCTCGCCCCAGGCTTGGTGACGCCCAATTGAGCGGGTAGTTAACGAGTGCTAGACCAACCCGTCACCACCGCCCGGCATAGGACCGCAGGGCTGAATAATGCCGATCGTGATGGCGATAGTGAAACCTGCGGACAGCATCGCCGTAATGCGCCGGACGCGGGTCGGGTCCGAGGTCATCCAAACACCAATGTTAAAGAGCTTCGAGCGAATCTGGTTCAGGGGATTCATTTTTTCGCCACCTCTCGTAGTTGTGGAAGTCATTCTGCTACAGAATACCCCCACCCACTAAACATAGTGCTTACCAAACCCAAGAAAACTGCCGAAATCTGGCAGTAATTTTGGCGAGAAGGGCTAAATATCAGTTGAGGGAGCAATAACGGATTAGAAAGAGGATAAGGTCACACCGAGGGAGCCGGGCCGCCCGTCAGCCCAGCAGCGACTGCGCGAAACGCAGCGTTTCCTCGGTGGGTTCTGTTGCAAGCTCGCGGCGAAACAGGCTACGCAGTTCCTGAAGATGGCCGAGCACCCGGCCACGCTCGCCCATCTCGCCGTAGCAACTCATAATCTCGCGGTGGATCTCTTCACGGTACGGGTCAACGCTCAGCGCTTCCTGGAAGGTCGCAATCGCCGTCCGGTAGTCGTTACGGGCCTGCGCGCAGCGCCCCAGCCCGATCAGCGTGTCCAGGTACAGCTCTGCCAGCATATCGCGGCGGGCGTACACCCATTCAGCGTCGAGCGAGGGAAGGAACTCGCCCTGGTACAGCGCGACCGCCTTGCGCCGCAGGTCCTCAGCGCGCGCGTCATGAGCAGGCAGCATATTGGCCTGCCGGGCGAGCCGCTCAAACTGCAGCGCATCGCACCACACATCAAGGTCCGGGTTGATGAAGTACAGCTCTTTATCGTACAGGATGACATCCGCCCCGAGCGCCTGGCGGGCGCGGTGCAGGGTGGTATGGAAGTTGGCCCGCACCTGGTCGGCGCTGCTGTCCGGCCAGAACACGAGGCTGATTTCGCCGCGCGTCTTCGGCCCGGCGAACAGCAGGTAGAGGAAAATCTCCCGTGCGGCGGCGGCCCGCCACTCGGTTGAGGGGATAGGCACGCCATCCCGTATCACCTCTTCGCGGCCCAGGGTGATCACGCGCAGGCTGTACGTGGCTGAGGGCGGGGCCTCATCGTCTGCTTCGGCGGCGGGCCGGCTGACAAGCGCCCGGCTGGCATCACGCAGGTGGGACAGCGCGCGCGGTAGCGGATGCCCGGCAGGGATCTGCACCGGTAAGCTTTCCAGCGCGGGCGTGACCTCCACCTCAACCGCCAGCGGCTGCGCCGTGCCGACCTCAAGCGCAAGGTCAATCGCCGCCTGATAGTAGCGTGTCGCCAGCTCCCTGCCTTCCAGCAGCAGAGACAGGCTCGCGCACACCCCGAGAACGGCCATCAACTCGAAGCGCGCGCCCAGTTCGCCCAGTTCTTCAATGACAAGCCCAAGCTCGTCGAGGGCGCGCTCAACATCGCCCTGGTACCCGCTCGCCGCCCACAGCGCAGCGCGTGCCATCGCCGCCTCAAAGGCCGCACTGTGATGGTTGGCAATCATCAGGGCTTCCTTCGCAATAAGCACCGCCTCGTCATAGCGGCCCAGCCGCCGCCTCATCACGGCGGAGCTGATCAGGATGGAGGCGCGCAGGTTAGGGTCGGAGCCAGGCTCCAGCAGGCTCAGCGCGCGGGCATAATGACGCTCGGCCTCGTCAAAATCACGGAGGTCACGCTTCAGGTCGCCCAGGCTCCACAGCAGATAGCTCTC
>DGDY01000261.1:12424-13824 GCA_002385675.1 Anaerolineales bacterium UBA3940
GCTTTCTCCAGCTCGCCGACGCGCGTATACGCAAACTGGAGGTCCTGGAGAAGATGGGACAGCGCGGATACCAGCCCGGCTTCACGGTAGCAGGCGACCGCCTGCTCGAGATATTGGATGCCGCTCTCGACCTCGCCCAGCCGGATGCGGGCCAGCCCAACCACCCGCAGGGCGCGCCCTCTCACCTCGACCGAGGCTGCCGATAGCAGCGCCTCTGCGTCCTCGATGGCGCGGTGATGATCCCCCTGCTGCAGGTGGAGTCTGGCTTGCTGCAGCCGTGCCTTTGACACACCCTCATGATCGCTGCTCGCCTGGAAGCCGCAACTGGCGCGCTCAAGCTCCTTCTGCGCGGCCTCATACTCACAGCGATCCCCGTAAATCGTCGCGCACACGAGCGCCAGGTTGGGCGCCTCGGCCTGTGTCTGGCTGAGCCGCTCGTTCCACGCGAGCAATGTCTCGAACTTGCCCTGTGCGAAGTACGCGCCCGCCGCGACCTCGGCGATCTCCCGCGCGGCGTCGATGCGGCCCGCCGCGATGTAGTGCGCAAACGCCTGCTCGATGTCGTCCTGTTCCTCGAACCAGCGCGCCGCGCGCGTGTGCAGTTCGACAAACCGCTCCGGGTCACTCTGCTTGAGTCGTTTCTGCAGGAAGTCCCGGAAAAGCGTGTGGTAGACCAGCCCGCCCGGCACGCGCGTCAGGAACAGGTTTTGCGTCTTGGCGGCGTTCAGCCAGGCCGCGCTGTTGGGGATGCCGAGCACGACCGAGCACAGCTCCGGCGTGAGGCGGGTCAGCACGGACGACTCAAGCAGAAAATGCCGCAGGTCCGGCAACTGTGCCTCAAGCATGCTGCTCGCCAGCGACTCGAACAACGCCTCCGGCTCGGGGGCGGCGCTGAAGATGCCGTCGCCAAAGCCCGCAGGCAGCGGCTGGAGCGCCAGCATAATCCCCGCCGGCCAGCCGTCCAGCCGGTGGACAAGCCGCTGCATCTCCTCCGCCGACGGCTCGTCGCCCAGCAGGTTGCGGGCAAGCTCGGCGATCTCCGCCTCGGTCAGTCGCAGATCTTCCTGCCCGATAGCGAGAACCTCGTTACGGGCGATCAACTCGGCGAACGGGAGGGTGGGCAGCGTGCGGCTCAGCAGAAGCAGGTGGCAGGTCTGCGGCAGGCGGCTGACCATGTGCTGTAGCCATGCCTCGGCAGCGGGGAAGCCGCTGAGGTGGTGGACATCATCGATGACGTAGACAACATCGTCGGTGAGCGTATGCCACAGATGCTCGGCAATCAGGGTCGCCAGCTCAGCCGGCGAGTAAGTCGCCGGTGCGGGCAACGCGTTTTGAATACCCGGAGCAACCTTTTCGAGGGCCTTCAGGCTGTGCTCGTAGAGGTTGGGGATGTCGCGCTC
>DGDY01000263.1 GCA_002385675.1 Anaerolineales bacterium UBA3940
AGATACACAGCTTCATTCACCATGCTTGTAAACCCTCTTGCAGTACAAGTATTGTAAAAAAGACCGCCCCTCGCAGGACGATCGCGTGACCATAGCCGGTTTGTGCAATAAAAAGAACAAACAGCCGAGCTCACCGTAGTGCTGGCGCGCCTGTTCGCGCGTAGTGTACCACAAATTGACGCGTATGTAAAGCGTCCTGTCACCCCCCTCACGTTGACACCCGCCAGACCCCACACTAGATTTAAAGCGAACGCAAGTGCCGCAATTCCGTTTAATGGAAAGGAACCGCCGCTGTGGAACACATCGATGTTGCCGCCCGCGAGGCGTATATTCAGCAGCTTTTTGCACCCGAGGACGACGTGCTGCGAGAGATCCGCGAGGAGGCTGCCGAGCGCGGTCTGCCCGATATTCACATCCGGCCCGAGGAAGGGCGCATGATCCAGGTCTTGCTGAAGGCTGTTGGCGCGCGGCGCGTGCTGGAGATCGGCGCGCTGGCGGGCTACAGCGGCGTGTGGATCGCCCGCGCGCTGCCGGAGGGCGGGCGGCTCTTCTCGCTGGAGAAGGACGCCGAGCGCGCCCGGCTGGTCCGCGAGATGTTCCGGCGGGCGGGCCTCTCGGAAAAGACGGAAGTCCGTGTGGGGCAGGCGCCGGGCGGGCTGGAGGCTCTCTCCGTCGAGGGGCCGTTCTGCGCGGTGTTTATTGATGCGGACAAGACCGGCTACCCCGACTACCTCGACTGGGCGCTTGACAACGTGCGGGTCGGCGGGCTGGTGCTGGCGCATAACGCCTTCTACCATGATCGTGTGTTTGACGCAGACCAGCAGGATGACCAGTTCGTGCGCGGCGTGAGGCTGTTTAACGAGCGTCTCGCTGAAGAGCCACGGTTGTTTGGCACCATCATCCCCATTGGCGACGGTATCGCAGCGGCGGTGCGAGTGGGGTAGCCCTCACCCCCTGCCCCCTCTCCCGGTCGCGACTTTCAGTCGGTGGGAGAGGGGGAAAAGAACGTGACGCATTGCCTGTGTGAGCGACTCCGCCCCTCTCCGGATGGCCCCTATCGTGGCCTGGGAGAGGGGCAGACCTCGCGCAGCGAGGTCGGGGTGAGGGTGTCACCCCATGCCAGCCGCGCGAGTCTACGTTACAATTCCCGGTTAAGCGCAGATACTACTTCTTCACACCGAACAGGAGGCCGGGCTTGAAGCTCTTTGTGCCAGGGCGCATCTGCCTCTTCGGCGAGCACTCCGACTGGGCAGGCGGCTACCGCCGGATCAATGCCGAGATTGAAAAAGGCTATGCGCTGATCTCCGGAACCAACCAGGGTATTTACGCAGACGTTCAGCCGCACCCCAACGCTCTGGTGCTCAGCTCGCGTACGGACAGCGGCGAACTCGTCGGGCCGTATGAAATTCCGATGGAGCCGCAGGCGCTCCTCGAAGAGGCACAGAAGGGCGGCTTCTGGAGCTACATCGCCGGGGTGGCCTACCAGGTGCTGATGCACTATCACGTTCGCGGGCTGGTCATCGATAACTATAAAACCGACCTGCCGATCAAAAAGGGCCTCTCCTCCAGCGCGGCAATCTGCGTGCTGACCGCACGCGCTTTCAACCGCATCTACGACCTCAAACTGACCGTGCGCGGCGAGATGGAACTGGCCTACCAGGGCGAGATCACCACACCGTCGCGCTGTGGCCGCATGGACCAGGGCTGCGCGTTCGGCACGCGCCCGGTGCTCATGACCTTCGACGGCGACCGGCTCGACACGCAGGAACTGCTGCTCGACACGCCGCTGTACTTCGTGATCGTTGACCTGCAGGCGGAGAAGAACACGCAGGAAATCCTGGCGCGGCTCAACCGGGCCTTCCCCTTTGCGGATAACGATGTCGAGCGCGGCGTGCAGGAACTGCTCGGCCCGATCAACAAGCGCATCGTGCACGAGGCGGTCGATGCGCTCAGCGCGGGCGACGCGCAGCGCCTCGGTGCGCTGATGCAGGAGGCGCAGGAATACTTCGACCGCTACGCTGCGCCTGCCTGCCCGGAGGAGCTTACCGCGCCCGTGCTGCATCGCGTGCTCGACTACGAGCCGCTCAAGCCGCACATCTACGGCGGCAAGGGCGTCGGCTCGCAGGGGGATGGCTCGGCGCAGTTCATCGCCCGCAGCGCCGCCGATCAGAAGGCGGTGATGGAGATCCTTGAGCGCGACCTCGGCCTGTCGGCGCTGGAACTGACGCTTGAGCCGCTGCCGCGCGTGCGCAAGGCCGTGATCCCCGCCGCCGGGTTCGGCACGCGGCTCTTCCCGGCGACGAAGGCGACCAAGAAGGAGATGTTCCCCATCATCGACCGGGATGGCATCGCCAAGCCCGCCATCCTGCTGATCGTTGAGGAGGCGCTCAACGCCGGCATCGAGGAAGTGATCATCATCGTGCAGGAGGAGGACCTCGATGACTTCGAGGCCTTCTTCAACGTGCAGGTATCCATCGAGAACTACAACAAGCTGCCCCGCACGGCGCAGGAGTACGCGCAGCGCCTGCTGGAGATGGGCCGCCATGTGAAGTTCGTCATCCAGCACAATCAGGAAGGCTTCGGGCACGCGGTCTACACGGCGAAGGATGCAGTGGGCGACGAGCCTTTCCTGCTGATGCTGGGCGATCACCTGTACCGCTCGCACACGGAGCAGTCGTGCGCCGCGCAGTTGATGGAAGCCTACCAGCGGCACGGCACGAGCGTCATCGGCCTGCGCCGCACGCCGGAGTCGGAGATCGCCAACTTCGGCACGGTGACGGGCGTGTGGATCGAGGACGGCCAACTGCTGAACATCACCGAGTTCGCGGAGAAGCCCACCATCGATTACGCCCGCACCAACCTGCGCGTGCCCGGCCTGCCCGACGGCGAATACCTGACCGTGTTCGGGCAGTACATCATCAAGCCGCAGCTTTTTGAGTACATCGAGGAAAACATCTGCAACAACGTGCGCGAGCTTGGCGAGTTCCAGCTTACGAGCGCGCTCGACAAGCTCCGCCAGCGCGACGGCTTCCTCGGGCTGATGATCAAGGGGCGGCGCTTCGATATCGGCCTGCCCGACTCCTACCTCGACACGCTTGTCCAGTTCCGCGAGGGGTAGGCTGGAGGGCGGGGTTTACGGCCCGCATTCACATACCGCGAGGAGGCACACATGGTAAGCGTAGGCCAGCACTTCTGGGAGAAACTGGAGGAGGTCATCGCTGCGCACCGGCTGGTGATCGACCGCCCGGCGGGGACGAAGCACCCGCGTCACCCGGACCTCGTGTATCCGGTCGATTACGGCTTTCTGGAGGGCACGGCTGCGGCGGATGGCGACGGGCTTGACGTGTTCGTCGGCACGTCCGGCGAGGCGCGGGTGGACGGCGTGCTCTGCATCGTGGACCTGCTCAAGCAGGACGCCGAGCTGAAGGTGCTGTTCGGCTGCACGCCCGCCGAGATGCGCAGCATCGCCGAGGTATTCAACAGCGGCCCGATGGGCGCCCTGCTCATCGAGCGGGAGTAGCGTACGGGGGCGGGCCGCGCCTGATTTTACTATCCATACACCACTTGCTTAACCAACAACAACATCACCAAGGAGGGTACACATAATGGAACTGAGCTACATCGAGCTACCGGTGAAGGATCCTGAAGCCCTGCGGACGTGGTATGTCACCCGCCTGAACCTGAGCGTCATCTCCGAATCGCGAGACCATTTCACGCTCGCGGGCCCGTGCGGCGCGGCGATTGAGTTCCGCAGGGGGAAGCCGCTTGAAAACCCCGAGCGGGTGAAGCTGGCCTTCCGCGTGGACGACCTCTCGTCCTCGCTGAAGCGTATATCGGATGGCAAGATCCAGATCGGGCCGAAGAAGACCGAGCGCGGGCGCATCGTCGCCGAGGTGAAGGACCCGGCAGGCCACACCGTTGAGCTGTTTCAGGTGGAACTCGTGGGCATCCGCTAGTTGCCCCGCGTGCTCTCCCATCTCCGCCTCCTGCCTGGTATAGTCGAAGGAGACGTCCGTGGCTGTGCTGGAAGGTGGAGGCGGAGATGATCAAATTGAACCTGGGGTACGTTGTGCTGCCGGTGGATGGCAAACTTCTGGACGAAGTGCGACGGTGGTACGAGACGCAGCTTGGCCTCGATCATGTGCTGGAAGATGACGACCGCTACATGCTCGCCGGTAAGAACGGTTTTGCCGTCGAATTTCGCAAAGGCACGCCGCTGCGCAACCCGGAGCGCGTGGTTCTGGCCTTCTCAACCGACGACGCCGATGTGATCTTCAACCGCATGCGTGAGACAAGGCTGCTCGAATTCGGCCCGAAGCAGACGGATCGCGGGCTGCGCGTGCTGCGCCTGCGCGACCCCGCCGGGCATACCGTCGAGGTGTTCGAGGTGGATCTGGAGCACGAGGCGGAGGGTTTGACCAACAAGCGCCGGGAAAGCTGACCCCTGCGCGTCCTGCACGTTGTCTAAAAGGTGGGGTTTTTCCTACTCATCTGGAGGCCGTCCGGGCGGGTCCTCTTATGTTCGGGTAGGCACAGGAACGGTATAATCGGGCGCTGGCACACCTGCCAGCGCTGATTTTTTATCAGCCCGGCACGTACGCGATTATTGAGGATGAGCGGACTATCATGACCGTTCGACATATCATCACCGTAGCCCTGCTGGCTGTCCTGTTGACGGCCTGCGCAGGGCCTGCCGAGCCCACCGGGCCGCCGACGATCACGCCGGTGATACCCCTGCCGGGGACGACCCAGCCACCAGCCGTCGACCCCGGCGCCGCGCCGGTTGCCACACAGCCTCCCGCTGTTGAGGCCACACCCACTCCTGCTACTATCGGCCCGGAAACCTACCCGGAAGGCGTGAACCCGCTGACCGGGCTGGCCGTACCCGACCCCGCCGTACTGGAGCGCCGCCCGCTACTCGTCAAGGTAAGCAATGAGTCCGACCAGGTGCGCCCGTGGAGCGGCCTGGCGTTCGCCGATCACGTCTGGGAGTACCAGATGGAGGGCTTCGCGGCGACCCGCTTCACTGCTGTGCTCTACTCGCAGACGCCGGAGCGCATCGGTTCGGTGCGCAGCACGCGCCTCATCGACGTGGAGCATCTGGTTGATATGTATGGCGGCCTGCTGGCGACCTCCGGCGGGAGCAGCAACCGGTCGGCGGGTGGCCCGCCGCGCATCCGCGAGTTGCTGCTTGCCGCGCCCTGGAGCGAGCGGGTCATCAGCATGGATTACGGCTTTGGCGACCCGTACCTCGTGCGCATCCCGGATATCCCGCGCCCCGGCATCTTCTCGTGGCACACGCTGTTCGCCGTGCCGCAGGCCATCTGGGACTACGCCGCGCAGGAGGGTCTGAACCAGCGCCAGCCGCTGACCGGGCTGGCCTTCAGCGAGACGCCGCCGCCCGGTGGAGTGGCGACAGCCGAGGCGATTGTCGATTACCCCGGCTCCGGCCCGAAGCACACCTGGCGCTACAACGCGACGACAGGTCGCTGGGAAAGCCTGACGAACGACGTGCCCGATGGCGATATGCTCCTGCCTGAAGGGCAGCCGCTGGCCTTTGATAACATCGTGATCGTCCACGCGCCGCACTACGAGGCGGACTTCATCGAGGACGAGAACGCGCAGCTTCTCTCCGTCGGCGTCAATCTGATCGGCGAGGGGAGCGCAGTGCTGCTGCGCGACGGGCTGCGCTACGACGTAACGTGGCGGCGCAGCGCGCCTGAACAGATGATGCAGTTCTTCGACGCAAGCGGGAATGTCATCCCGTTCAAACCTGGCCAGACGTGGTTCAACGTCGCCTCAAGCAATATCTTCCCCCCGGAGGTGACGTTCACGCCGTAGGTTGGCCATGTCAACCACCCCAGCCGGGCCGCCAGCGCACAGCGCAACGGCCCGGCGTCATCTTATATTATTTACCCATGATCAGGACTGAAACAGAATGTCACGACGATTTCCCACCCCTCTATTCCTAATTGCCCTGCTGGCTCTGGCGCTCGGCCTGGCCGGCTGTGCGAACGAGGCCGCCGCGGTCACTCCCAGCCTGGAGGTCCCCGCGCACGCCGAGCAGAGCGCGCCGACCGTCACGCTGGAGCCGACCGCCGAGCTGCCGACGGAGACACCCACCCCGACCGATGCACCCACCGAGGAGCCGACTCCGACAAGCGCCCCGGTTGGCCCGTCGGACTTCCCACCCGGCGTGAACCCTCTCACCGGCCTGCCCGTCGATGACGAGTCGGTTCTGGCCCGCCGCCCGCTGATCATCAAGGTGAGCAACCAGTCGGACGAGGTGCGCCCGCAGAGCGGCCTGTCAAGCGCCGACCACGTCTGGATGTACCAGGCAGAGGGCTTCCGGCAGACGCGCTATGCCGCTGTCTACTACAGCCAGGCCCCTGAGATCGTCGGCTCGGTGCGCAGCGCGCGCCCCATCGATGTGGATCTTGTCGAGATGTACGATGCACTGCTCGCCATCTCCGGTGCAAGCCAGGATATGTATCGCGTGCTGATGGAGACGAACTGGTGGAACCGCGTCTTCCGTGACGACGCGTCCGGGCACTTCGTCCGCCTGCCGGACCGCCCGAACGAGGGCATCGACTACTATCACACGCTGTTTGCGCTGCCCGATGTGCTGTGGGAGCACGCCGATGAGCGCAACGTCAACGGCGACGACGCCGATCTGGATGGGCTGCTGTTCGACGCCACGCCGCCTGAAGGCGGCACGCCCGTCGAGGAGATGAGCATCGACTATCCGGAGTACGGCCCTCGCCAGATCTGGCGCTTCGACAAGGAGAGCGGTCGCTGGCTGAGCTGGACGGAGATGCAGCTTGACCGCCCGTACGAAGCGACCGAGGATGTGGATTACAACACGGGCGAGCAGCTTGCCTTCGACAACGTCGTTATCCTGTGGATCCCGCACTTCTGGCGGCCCGACTTTATCGAAGTTCCTGCGATCGATGTCGAGATGATCGGGGAAGGGGAGGCGGTGCTGCTGCGTGACGGGCTGCGCTACGACGTGAAGTGGCGGCGCGAGTCGCCGGAGCATCTCATCCAGCTTGTGGACGACGCGGGCAATCTGGTCGCGCTCAAGCCGGGTACGACGTGGTTCCACGCCGCCTCGACCGAGGACCCGTTCGTCTCGCCGCCGGATAAATTCGTGCCTCAGGTGACGTACGTGCCCTGAGTGGTGGCTGCTGAAATCCCCACCATGCAAGCCAATGGCTCGCATAGAGGGGCTTCACTAACAGCTAACAAAAAACGGGCGCCTTCGGGCGCCCGTCGCCATTTCAGCCAGAAAATCGCCGCTCAGCGAGCGGGCCACTGCGTTACATCTTCGCGGACTGGCGCGGCGTCGAGGATCAGGCTGCGCGCCTTCTCCTGGACCACCTCGTCGAGCTCCAGGCTCTTTTCCAGCGTGATCACGCCCTGGATGAACGCGCCATCTTCGGTCATGAGTTTTTCCATGCGGAGGTTGCCGAGGATGCGGCCTGTGCCCAGCACGGTGATGCGCCGGGCAGTCACGTCGCCCTTGACAAGCCCGGCGATGACAGCCTGCTCGCAAATCAGGTCGCCGTCGAGGCTGGCCTGTTTGCCGAGGGTCACACGACCGCGTGCCGTAATGTCGCCAACAAAAATATCTTCCACCTGGACGTCACCCTCTGTCTTGAGGGTCCCAACGAAACGAGTGTTTGCCCCTAAGATGGAATACGAAGGACCGGTGACGGCTGGCTTCTTCGGTGTGCTGGGACGGGCTTGCGATGAAGCCCGACGACGTGATTGTGATGTATTGAGCAGGCCGCGAAACACAGGCATCTCCTCCAGTAGTTGTAGCCCTGTGTAATGGTACCGGGTGCACAGAGATTGCACTGAAGCCACTATAACCCGTTGAAAAAGATTAGTCAACCTTAAAAACCGTCGATTACCTGTCGGAATCGTGCCGCCACGGTTAGAAAAAGGGGAGAAACGGCCCTGCTTGAGGTCAGGCGGCGGCTTGTGGGGAAGCAAAACCCTCCGCCCACAGGCGCGGGCGGAGGGCAGGGATAACGAACTGAAAATACTAGGTGCTGCCCGCCTTGACCGGGATGACGCGGGGCCGGACCTCCTCGGCTTTCGGGATGGTCAGTCTCAGCAGGCCGTTCTCAAAGGTGGCCTCGATCTCGTCCACCTTCACCGGGACGTTGAACTGAAGCTCGCGCATGAATGGCCCCTGGAAGCGCTCGGCGAAGATGTACTTCACGTCCTCCTTACGCGGCTGGACCTCGCCCCGGATCGTCAGCGTGTCCCCCTCCACCGTGATCTCGACATCCTCGGGCCGGGCGCCGGGGATGGGCGCGGTGACGACGATCTCGCTCTCTGTCGAGTAGGCGTCGATGGGTAGGCGGGCGACGCGCGAGCCGCCGTTGTAGTCCATCAGGCTGCGCGTCTCGTCAAACCAGCGGTTGAAGAAGTCGCGCATCGTCATCAGGTCGCTATCGCGATAAATCCTCGTTGTCATCGTTCGGCACTCCCTCTGTGCTGCTCCTGGTACTCTCTCAACTCGCTCAAACGAAGTCTCTCACGCCGGTAGATGCGCTGCGCTCCGTAAAAGCATCTTCATCCTACGGGCGGCGCATATGAATTCGCTCAGAGCGGTATAAGAAGAGGGATAGAAGGGTATCAGAAGGGCGTAAGATAAAGGGCCGCGCGCTGGCCTCAGGCGGGGTCGGTGCGGGCGACGACGCGCAGCCGGTTCTCGAACTCGCTGAGGATGATGGCGGTCGCCCCCCAGATGACATGCCCGTTCAGCCGGTAGTAGGGCACATCCACCTCGACGCCGCTCAGCGTCCAGCGCTCCACCACCTTGACCTGCTCGTCGAGCAGGTCGGCAAGGCGCACCTCGATCACCTCAGCGACCTCGCTCGGCTGCGGCACGAACTGCGGGTGGGCGGGCAGGTAGCCGACGATGGGGTGGATGACGAAGTCGCTCACGACGACGTACAGCGGGGTCAGCTCGCCGAGCAGGCGGATGTTCTCATCGCACACGGCAAGCTCCTCGCACGTCTCGCGCAGAGCGGCGGCTACCGGGCCGTCGTCGCCCGGCTCGACGGCCCCGCCGGGCAGCGAGATCTGCCCCTTGTGCGTGCCGACCGAGTCGGTGCGCCGCGTCAGCACGAAGGTGAGTTCTCCGTCGCGGGGGTACAGCAGCAGCAGGACGGCAGCGTCTCGCGCCGCGCCGGGCAGATTGGGGCTGCGCCGCAGCGCGCGGGGGCGGGGCGCCATTAGCCGCCACGCCCGCTCGTGGTCGAAGTTGGGTAGCTCCAGCGCGCGCTGGATGTCGTCGAGGGTGGGGTTTAACATGCTGGGATTCCTTGCACTCTGCGGCCTGCTGCTGTGATTGTACCGGAGCCGCCCGCGAACCGCATCGTGCTCGGGCCACGGAGCAACCCCACGCCTATGTTCGACGTATAGGTTTGTGGGTTATCCCGCAGATAACCGTGCTATAATGAGTGATAAGTGACCAAACATGACATTGACTGCTTGACCGGAACCACTGCGAAAGGGGCTGTTATGAACAAAGTGCTGAGTTTTCTGGTCGGCATGATCTTTGGCGCGATGGTTGGGGCGGCGGTGGCACTGCTGTTCGCGCCGATGTCGGGTGAGGAACTGCGCTCAACCGCGCAGCAGCGGTATGAGGAGAAGATGAACCAGGTCCGCACCGCGATGGCCGAGGAGCGCAAGCGGCTGGAGACGGAGCTTGAGGCGCTCAAGCACGGCGAGATCCGTATCAGCTAGATCCCACCGCAAACCTTAAAGGCGCATAATCTGCTGCCAGGCAGCAGACGAGCCGCGCACCGGCGCGGCTCGTCTGGCTTTTTGGCATGGTTAGCGATGTCGGCAGGGCATGGGAGCAGGTTGCAACCTGCGCACGAACCCCTCCGTCCCGCTGGGCACTTCGCGACCAGCAGCTTCCTTCCCCTTGCAAGGGGAGGAAAGACCGAGCGGTGGCCTGCCGCCGCGAGGTCAGGAGGGGTTTTTAGCGGCCCTAGCCGCCCGGCGTCAGCGTGTAGCGGTACTGTGCCGGCTCCGTCGTGTGGCGCGTCAGACCCGAGACGACCAGTACGGCGGGGCGGTCCCCAATGGTGAAGGTCAACTCGCCCCGGTTCTCCTCGTCGAGCGGAACCCTGAGCACCTGCGTACCCTCGCCTGGCGGCGTGACAATCACCTGCACGCTGAACCGCTGCGGGAGCGCGTTACTGTGGGCCACGAAGCCCGCCGCCTCCCAGCCTTCGAGGTCGCCCTCAAGGTCGTCGCACCAGTCGATGGCCTCGATGCAGATGTTGTCAATCGCCAGCCCCGGCTGGTTGACAGCGTCGTCGGTCAGCATCTCAAAGCCGATCATGATCTCCTGCCCGGCGTAGGCGCTCAGGTCGATGGCTTCGTGCAGCCAGCCCTCGGCGTTGGCGTCGGGGTGGTCGGCGCTCCTCCCGGTGTAGCCCGGCCCGTAGCTGTTGCCGTGCGGGTCCTCGGTCGTGGTGTAGGGCGTTTCGAGGATGTCCCACGTCTGGCCGCCGTCAGTCGAGACGGTCACGTAGGCGAAGTCCCACAGCGTCTCGATCTGGTACCACACATCGTACTCCAGCACGGCCCGCTCCACGCCGCTGAGGTCTACCATGCGCGCGAGCGTCATGTGGCTGTCGTCTCCCCGGTTGGACCACCACACCACCTGATCGTCGGTCGCAGGGTCGCCATCGGTGTTGGCTGTGTTCGCCGGGATGACGCGCACCTGCCGCGTCCCCTCGAAGCTTAGCGTGACCTCGCCCGGCCCGATGATCTCGATGTAATCCACGCCGTACTGGTTGACGGACTGCCAGCCCGACTCGTACGGCTCGCGCTTGACAACCTCGTGGACGCCGACCGCCATCTGCTCGAACATGCCCTCGTAGCTGTAGCGGCCATCCCCCACCGACGGGTCTCTCAGGTAGTTGGCGACCGTCCAATCGGCGAACACCTCGTCGGCGGTGGTATCCAATCCCAGCGACTCCAGCGTGTCGTCTACGCCCTCAAGCCCGTTGAGCGGGTTCGCGACGAGCGCCTGCAGGGCGTCCTGCCCGAAGCGGTCGAGGAAGTACGCGGTGAACAGGTAGCCTGCCCCGTAGTTCGCCCCTGAACTGCCGCCCTCGGGCCAGTTTGTAAGCTGGATGTCAGGGTCGAGCAGGTAGAAGGGCGCAAAGCCGGACGGGCCGAAACCGTTGAGGTAGGCGGCCAGCTCGCTCAGCCCCTCGCCGAGCCAGCTCTCTTCGTTGGGATCCGCCGCCCAGTGAAGCATGTGCTGGAACTCGTGCGCGAGCACCGCGTCGTAGTAGTCGCTCCCCGGCGGCGTGTTGCCGATGTTGATGAAGAACATCTCTTTCTCGTTGGAGTACGGCACGATGCCGGCGGGGTACGCGCTGGGGCTGTAGAAATACCCGGCAATGCCTGAGCCAAGCTCGACCGAGTGCAGGATGTGCAGGCGCGGGTCGCTGTCAATGCCGGGTAGCCACGAGTCGTCGTCGTAAAAGAAGCTCCGGTTGGTCGGGAAGGTCTCCTGGGCGAAGCGGTCGGCAGAGCGCCGCAGCGCGTTCAGGTCGTAGGGGACGCCCACCTCAACCCACATGTAGACGACGTCGTTGGCATAGGCCAGCTCGGCCTGCACCTGAACGGTCTGCTCAAGGTCGTCGTTGCTGACCCAGAAGGTGGTTACATCGCCGATCTGGTAGGTCACCGGCTCCGGCGTGGGGGCCTCCTCGATGCCGAGGAAGCGCCGTGCCAGCTCGTAGCGGTCACGCGGGGGCAACTCGGCGGAAAATGCCTCGATGTCCGGCGTGAGCGGGGGAAGCGAGGCGGCAGGCTCCGGCGTGGACAGCGGCGTCGGGTCATAGCTGTGCGGCAGGGTCGGCACCGGCTGCGCCACCGCCACCGCCGTGACTTGCACCACGCTCGGTGTGTTGAACACCGACGCAATGCCAAAGATTCCGACCCCCACCCCCACAACGGCGATGCACAGGCAGGCGATGACGACGAGAACAGCCAGCGCCGCAGCGACCCATACCCACGGGCTGGTGCTTTGGGTAGGTTTTTGGGTTTCCATGCGGAGATTATAGCAATTGACGCGGGCAGAGGATAGCGGGGCGGCGGACCGGACGGCTGGAGCTTGCGCCCAGCCTCATCGCGCCGCCTTGCGCAGCGCGGCGACCTCCGCCCCGGTCAGCACCCGCCACTCGCCTTCGCGGAGCGGCTCCAACTTGATCGGCCCGATGGCGACGCGCACCAGCCGCAGCGTCGGGTGGCCGACCGCCGCCGTCATGCGCCGCACCTGCCGGTTGCGCCCCTCCCACAGCGTGATCCGCACCCAGGCGGTCGGCACGTTCTTGCGGTAGCGGATCGGCGTCGAGCGCGGCGGGAAGCCGGGGTCTTCCGCGAGCAGTTCCGCGCGGGCGGGGCGCGTCACCCGGCCTTTGATCTCCACGCCGGTGCGCAGCCGCTCCAGCGCATCCTCGTCGGGGATGCGCTCTACCTGCGCCAGGTAGACTTTCGGCAGGTGGTGCCGGGGATGCGTGACGAGGTGCGCCAGCGCGCCATCGTCCGAGAGCAGCAGCAGGCCCTCACTGTCTTTGTCGAGGCGGCCCATCGGGTAAACGCCGGGCACATCGATGAACTCCGCCAGCGTGCGCCCGCCGTCGCGGTCGGTGAAGGCGCTCAGCACGTCGTAGGGTTTGTAGAAAGCCAGCGTTGGCATGATAGACGGCCCTCCTCTTGCGACTGCCTCCAGTGTAGCGCAGCCGCGCCCGATTACGCATAATGCCTCAAGATCGGGTACATTTATCAGCGTTTGACCCTCTCCAGCAGCATACAGGGCGCTCATGGATACCACAGTTCCGGCTACCCGCCAGGCGAGCGGCTATGTGCTCGTCGCCTTCATTGCCACAGTCTTCTGGTCAACGACGGCGATCTTCATCCGCCATCTCACCGAGCAGCAGCTTCCGCCGCTTGTGCTTGCCTTCTGGCGCGATCTGCTGGTCACGCTGGCGATGGTCGCGGCGCTCGCCATCGTCCAGCCGAAGCTGTTGCGCGTGCCGGGGCGGCATATCCCGTTCTTTGTGCTGTATGGCTTCGTGCTGATGGCCTTTAACGGCACCTGGACGGTCTCGGTGGACCTCAACGGGGCGGCGGTCTCGACGGTGCTTGCGTACAGCTCGCCCGCCATCACGGCGATCCTCGCATGGCTGCTGTGGCGCGAGTCGCTGGGCTGGGTGAAGATCGCCTCGGTGCTGCTCTCGCTGGGCGGCTGCGTGCTCGTCTCCGGCGCGTACGACCTGACAGTCTGGCAATTGAACAGCGCAGGCGTCATTGTCGGCGTGGCATCCGGTGTGCTGTTTGCGGTCTACAACATCTGCGGCAAGGAGAGCGCTCGCCGGGGCGTGAACTCGTGGTCGGCGCTGATGCTGACCTTTGGCGTGGCGTCGGTCTTCCTGCTGATCGTGCTGCACGTTCCGCTGCCGGTCGTGAGCGACTTCGGGCACGGGGCAGACCTGCTACATCTGGGCAGCAACTGGGCAGGGTGGGGCGTGCTCCTGCTGCTCGCCTGGGGCCCGACGCTCGCGGGGTACGGGCTGTACACGCTCAGCCTGAGCAGCCTGCCTGCCAGCGTCGCCAGCCTGATCGCCTCGCTCGAGCCCGCGCTGACTGCTGCGCTGGCGTTTGTCCTGCTCGGCGAGCGGCTGACGGTGCCGCAGCTTATCGGCTCTACGATGATCATCTTCGGTGTTGTGCTGCTGCAGTGGGAGTCGGCGGCAGCGGCGCGGCGCACCCCACAGGTGAAATAAAAAACGCGCCCCGGTCGGGGCGCATCTTTCACCGTCGCTCTGGAATTGACCGGTGCAGCCGCTAGGCGACTGCGGCCTTGGCCGCTTCGACGATCGCGCTGAAGCCAGCCGGATCGTACACGGCAATGTGTGCCAGAATCTTGCGGTCGAGGTCAATGTTCGCCTGCTTGAGCGCATGGATCAGCCGGCTGTAGGACATGCCATTCTGCCGTGCAGCCGCGTTGATGCGGGTGATCCACAGCCTGCGCAGATCACGGCGGCGAGCGCGGCGGTCGCGGTAGGCGTACCACAGCGACTTCAGCATGGCCTCATTCGAACGGCGGAACAAACGCCCGCGAGTCCCGTACTGACCCTTCGTCAGCTTCAGGATCTTCTTGTGGCGGCGACGTGTTACAGGTCCACCTTTTACTCGCATTGCTTTATCTCCATACCCGTAATGATAAACTCAGCGTGCGCACGCAGCAGGCCGCCAGCGCGGCGGTGTTGGATGCGCCTGACTACTTCTTGCTGCCGCCGCCGCGACGCGACGCGAGCGTGCTGTACTTTTCGATGTAGGGCGCCAGCCGCTTGATGCGCTTGCGCTGCTGGGCGCTCTTCATCCCGACCATCTGGTCGAGCATGTTCTTCGCCCGGGCCGACTTCTTGCGACGCAGATGGCTCTTGGGGCCCTTCGTACGCAGCAGCTTGCCGGAACCGGTGACCTTAAAACGCTTGGCCGTAGCCTTATGCGTTTTGATCTTGTACTTCTTACCCACAGTTTGTCTCCCTTGCTCGGACAAGTCGTATGTTCACTCGCATCAAAAGGTCGGACGCCTGAGGCATCCGACCACAACCAGACCGTCATTCTGGTCCATCGCAGACTGTTGGGCCTGTCAGGGCGGCGAGGAAAGTTTACTCGGCTTCCTTCGCCGGGGCAAGGACCATCAGCATGGTCCGGCCCTCCATCGCCGGACGCTGTTCGACAAGAGCGATGTCGTCCAGCTCACTGATAATCCGGTCCATCTGCTCGCGCGCGATCTCGGGGTACGTAATCTCACGGCCCCGGAACCGGACTCTCACCTTGACCTTGTTGCCATCCTCCAGCCAGCGGCGAGCGTCGCGGATCTTGAACGAGAGGTGGTGATCGGTGGTCTTAGGCCGGAGGCGGATCTCCTTGACCTCGATCTGCTTCTGCTGGCGGCGCGCCTGACGCTCCTTCTTCGCCTGCTCATACTGGAACTTGCCGAAGTCCATGATCTTGCAGACAGGCGGATTGGCATTCGGGGCGACCTCAACCAGGTCGAGGCCAGCCTCTTCGGCGCGGCGCAGCGCCTCTTGTAAAGGTAGAATCCCGACGTTCCCCTCGTCCGTGACGAGCCGCACTTCGCGAGCGCGGATAGCATCATTGACGCGATAGTTTGACTTGCTTATCGCAGTGGCCCCTTCTACTACTAGACACACGTTAACGGGCGGACGCTAGGGCGCCGCCCTATAATTTTAGCAGAGTTTACCATAGCCCCGGATAGGCGTCAACTATCTTCACGCGGGCAGGAGCGGAGGGCTGGTTGTGGCTGTGGCCGGGAATTATAATAAGTTTCTCACAAGATTATGTTGACGCCTGTTGACAATTGGGGTATTATTCGCCCGGCTTCACAAGAGACCACTGCGCGAGTGGACCCGCATTTGAACAGTGGAATTGCTCACAAAGCCTTGAGTGAACCCGGGCCGCATGTTATAATCGTGCAGTAACCACGCCGATGTAGCTCAATTGGCAGAGCAATGCTCTTGTAAAGCATGGGTTATGGGTTCGAGTCCCATCATCGGCTTGCAGCCGCGCATAAGCTGCGTGGCGACGTTAACAAATGAACATGGGTCCGTGTCCCGAGCGGCAAAGGGGGTGGACTGTAAATCCACTGGCAGAAGCCTTCGTAGGTTCGAGTCCTACCGGGCCCACTAGGTTGTTAGCTACATCTTGTGTGGGGATGTAGCTCAGCGGGAGAGCACCGCCTTTGCAAGGCGGGGGTCATGGGTTCGAATCCCATCATCTCCACCACACCCTTCCTTTTAATCCGCTAACAGCCAGCTTGATGCCCTCGTAGCTCAGGGGTAGAGCGCGTTCTTGGTAAGAACGAGGTCATGGGTTCAAATCCCATCGGGGGCTCCATTTTTGCGTTTACTCGTTTACTTTAGACTTGAGCCAACGCCCGGTTGAACTGGGGCGACCTTGCTCTCGCGTTTCGAGGAGGACGAGCAGGAACATGGGTAAGGAAGTATTTCAGCGGACGAAGCCGCATGTAAACGTCGGGACGATCGGCCACATTGACCACGGCAAGACGACGCTGACGGCGGCGATCACCAAGTACCTGTCGCTGAAGGGCGGCGCGACCTTCCGGGCGTTCGACTCGATTGACAACGCGCCGGAGGAGCGCGAGCGCGGTGTGACGATTGCCATCTCGCACGTGGAGTACGAGACGGAGAAGCGGCACTACGCGCATGTGGACTGCCCGGGGCACCGTGACTATATCAAGAACATGATCACCGGTGCGGCGCAGATGGACGGGGCGATTCTGGTGGTGGCGGCGCCGGACGGTCCGATGCCGCAGACGCGGGAGCACGTGCTGCTGGCGCGGCAGGTGGAAGTGCCGGCGATGGTGGTGTTC
>DGDY01000326.1:0-12955 GCA_002385675.1 Anaerolineales bacterium UBA3940
CGCCGCCGCAAACAGCTTGACCCTGTGGTTTTGATTGTGTTATAATGCGGGCGATACCAGATAACGGAGAGCAGCATCGAGTAAAATCACTCGAAGACAGGGTGGGCGACGAAGCATTTGTCGTCCTTTGCCTTATCTAGGCGCTGCCAGTGCTGGTTCAGCTTACGCGTAGCTGCGGTATTTATTGTGAACAAAACGCAAAACTCGGCTGACCGTAACCTACTCCGCATTAACGTCGGTTTCCTCCTCAGTCAAGGGGCAGGATACGCCCGCACCGTCAGCTTTGATCGTCCGGGTACCATCAGGGTTGACGACTTTCTCATTACTGATCTCGCCGGTGACCTGCGCCTCACACGCACCCCTCGCGGGGTGCTGGTGCAGGGGATGCTCCAGGCTAAAACTCGCCTAGAATGTGTGCGCTGTCTGACAGCGTTTGAGTTCCCATACGAAGTCGAACTCTCCGAACTCTTCATCCCGATCGAGCGCTTCAACCGGGAGGAGGCCGACCCGCTCGACGACGAGCCAAATATCATCACCGAAGAAGGCTTCATCGACCTGGCGCCCATCGTGCGCGAGGAGGGCATCCTCGCGATCCCGATGCAGGCGCTGTGCAAGCCCGACTGCAAGGGGCTGTGTGCCCAGTGCGGGCAAGACCTCAACGAGGGTGCGTGTGACTGCAGAACCGAGCCAATCGATCCCCGACTGGCCCCCCTGCGTGCCCTTCTTGAGCAGCTTGAAGACGAAGAGTAGCGTGCAGCACGACCGCAGAGAGCCGCGCTGCATGCCGTAGCCTTCCTTCTTTTCAAAAATAGAGACAAATCTGCATTTCCTTAACACGAAATTCCTGAGCAAACTATAAAAGCGTACGCTTGGGGGGAACGGAGATGCTTGATGGCATACACTGATGTTCGAGAAGCCGACCTGCTCTCAGAGTTGATGGAAAAGGCTGACGAGCAGGGCTACCTCACAACGGAGGACGTGCTCGACGCGCTGCCCGATGTCGAGGATGAGCCGATGGAGGTAGCTGAGGAGATCTTGATCGCGCTTGTCGCAGCAGGGGTCAAGATCTACGAAGACAAGGACGACATCCCGGAGCCGGGCGGGCACGATCTGTCCGATGAAGAGGACGACGAGGACATAGGCTTCGAGTTTTCCACACTGACCGACCTCACCGACGACGATCACTCGTTTGACCTCTCGGGGATATCTTCCGACGACACCGTCGGGCTGTACCTCAAAGAGATGGCACAGGTGCCGCTGCTCACCACCGAGGAGGAGGTCGAGCTGGCCCGGCGGCTGGAGGAGGGCTACCGCGCCGCCGAAAAGCTGGAGAAGGCCAACGGCAACCTCAGCGCCGAGCAGCGCGAGCAGCTTCGGCTCATCGTCAGCGACGGGCTTGCCGCCCGCGAGCACCTCATCAAAGCCAACACCCGCCTCGTGGTCAGCATCGCGAAGAAGTACATCGGGCGCGGCGTACCCTTCCTTGACCTGATCCAGGAGGGCAATCTCGGGCTGATGAAGGCAGTCGAGAAGTTCGACTTCCGGCGCGGCTTCCGCTTCAGCACCTACGCAACGTGGTGGATCCGGCAAACCATCACCCGCGCCATCGCCGACCAGGGGCGCACGATCCGCGTGCCCGTCCACATGTCCGACCGCATCCGGCGGCTGTACAAGGCAGCCCGCCAGCTTGAGCAGACGAACGGGCGCAAACCCACGCCAGAGGAGATCGCCGACGTGCTGGACCTCGAGCCGAGGAAGGTGCAGTGGATGCTGCGCGTGAGCTGGCAGCCGCTCTCGCTGGAGCACCCGGTCGGCGAGGAAGAGGACAGCGAGCTTGGCTCCTTCATCGAGGACGACACCACCCCTACCCCGACCGAGAGCGTACAGGATCACCTGCTGCGCGAAAAGGTAGAAGAACTGCTCTCCACGCTCACCCCGCGTGAGGCGCGCATTCTGCGGCTGCGCTTCGGCCTGCAGAACGGACGCAGCTACACGCTGGAAGAGGTCGGGCAGAAGTTCGGGCTGACGCGCGAGCGCATCCGGCAGATCGAGGGCAAGGCGCTGCGGCGGCTGCGGCATCCGCGCCGCTCTCGCCAGCTACGGGACTATCTATTCTAGCAAACAGCACTTCATATCCTTCTTTTCATACAGGGCACGGGAGCGCGCGGCTGATCACCGCGCGCTTTTTGTTTGGGTGTTCGCATGCGGCGAGGCGATAGGGACGGGTCTGATGCGCGATGCTCCTCATTAGACCCGCCCCTACAAATGATCACCGGCATCGAAACGAGGCTCAACGAACCGGCCCGCGACACCCACGACATATTAGCTTCCTCATGCAGTGGCTGTCGCTGGAACCCCCACCCAACCTCCCCCTTGCAAGGGGGAGGTGCCGGTGTTTGCAAAGAAAACGGCGGCGGGGGGGTTTAACGATTAGCGCCCGCCACCTCCCGCACGGCCTGCAGGAACCGCTCGATCTCCTCCAGTGTGTTGTAATGCACCGGCCCCACGCGGACCATGCCGCCGGTATCCTCCAAGCCGAGGTGCTCCATCACGCTGAGGGCGTAGTAATTACCATCCCACACGTAGATACCGCGCTCGCCCAGCTTCGCGGCCACATCCGCCGGGTGCTGCCCCTCCACGTTGAAAACAACCGTCGGCACGCGGTCGTCGAGCGCGTCGAGGTCGGTAATGCCCCGCAGCGTCACACCATCGATGGCCTGCAAACCCTCGATCAGCGCGCGGCTGAGCGTCTTCTCGTATGCCTTGATCGCGTGCAGGCCAAGCTTCAGCGCGCGCCGCCGCCCGTCGTAGCCGCGCACCCCGGCGGCATGCGGCTCGCCGAACTGCTCCCCAACCCACGCCAGGTACTCGACCGCCGCCGTCACCCCCGCCAGCCCTTCGTGGTTCTGCGTGCCGGTTTCCCAGCGGTCGGGCACTTCGTCCGGGGCCGGGCGGACCTTGTACGCGGGCAGGCTCTCCAGATGCTCCAGCTTGCCATAGACGATGCCCACATGCGGCCCGAAGAACTTGTACGCCGAACACGCGAGGAAGTCCACATCAAGCGCCTGCACGTCGATGGGGCCGTGCGGCGCGTACTGCACGGCATCTATGTAAGCCAGTGCCCCGACCGCGTGCGCCATCTCGACCACGCGTCGGATGTCGTTGATCGTGCCGAGCGCGTTCGAGGCGTACACGCAGGCGACGACCTTCGTGCGCTCGCTCAGGACGGCAGCCATCCCCTCGTAGTCGAGCCGCCCGGTCTGCGTGTCGAAGTCCACCCAGCGCACGACGAGGTCGTGGTCACGGGCCAGCAGCAGCCAGGGCGCGACGTTCGCGTCGTGGTCCATGCGCGTCACAACCACCTCGTCACCGGGGCGCAGCGTCCGCCCGATGGCCCGGCTGATGTGGAAGGTCAGTGTGGTCATATTCGGGCCAAAGACGATGCTGCGCGGCGAGGGGGCGTTGAGCAGGTCGGCCATCGCCTCGCGGGCGGCGGCGATCGTCTCGTCGGTGAGGCGGCTGGTGCGGAACATCCCGTGCGAGTTGGCATTCGCCTCGATGAGATAGCGGCGCATCGCGTCGATGACGCTCTCCGGCACCTGCGTGCCGCCGGGGTTGTCAAGGTAGGCGGGCGGCACGCCGTCGATGGTTTGATTCAGCGCGGGGAAGCGCCCGCGCACGGCTGCCACGTCAAAGGTCCGCTCCGGGTTGGCTGTTGCCGTCATGATCTCCTGTCCCTCCCTGTGTTGTGCTTGAGGCGATTGTACGGCGAAACGGCGAAAAAGAAACCTCACCCTCGACCGGCCAATGATGCGGTCGCCCTGCGCTCGGCCCCTCTCTATGAGCCGATCCCCCACCCAACCTCCCCCTTGCAAGGGGGAGGGGCAACCCGGAGGGTTGCTGGTGGGGGTTTCGCCGCGAATAAACTTCGCGGCTCTATGCGTCTACAGGGCCAGCCTCACCGCCCCAGCCATTGCAGCGCCATCTCCGCGCGGTGGTGATACGCGTCGCGCAGTGCGATGAGGTCCTGCGCCAGCGAGAACTCTGGCATCTCCCCCGCGGCCTGCTGCTGTATCAACCACTCGGAGAGCGCCCACTGCTGGAGCGGCACGACAATGTTATACAGCGGCTCCCCCTCGAACTCCCAGCCCGACGCGTCGAGGTAGATAGACAGGAAACGGTCGGCGGCATCCGCCGCGCCGAAGTCCACAAGCTGCATGTACGCATTCGCCACGTCCCAGCGCGGATCGCCGAGCGCGCTGTACTCCCAATCCACCAGCCCAACGATCTCACCATCCTGCAGCCGCGCGTTGAGCAGGTGATAGTCGCCGTGAATCAGCACCGGCCCGACCTCCGGCACGTCGTAGGCGCGCTCCATCACCATCTCGACCGCCTGTGACAGCTCCGCCGTGCCGATGGAGGCGGCAAGAGCGGCGAGGTTCGCCAGTGCACCCGGCAGCGAGACGCGCGGCACGACGCGCTGCACGTCGCGCGGCGGCTCCAGCCGGTGCAGGTCGGCCAGCAGCAGCGCAAAGGCGTCGATGTACGGCTCGACCGCTTCTCGCAGAGGCCGCTCGCCGACCGGCAGCGCCTGCCCCGGCAGCCATGAGAACAGCACCACGTCCCCGCGCGGGCCGAACTCGCGCAGGTACACCTGCGGCACGGGGAACCCCTCGTCGTGCAGCCAGCGGCAGATGGTCGTCTCGCGCTGCGCCTTGCCCCGGTCGTCGGGCCGCCACCAGCTCAGCGTGCTGATGTAGCGCCGCATGATGAGGGGCGCGTGGTGCAGCCTGCCGTCGGGCGTGCGCCCGCCCCACTTGAAGGCGATCATCTCGTGCTGGCGGCTGGCTATCGGGTAGGTTTCGCCGATCATATGCTGCACGCAGTCGGGGAAGGCGCGGCGGCACAGCGCCATCAGCCGGTCCTGTGTGGGGTTATGCGAGAGATACATGGTGTCGTCGCCCTGTGTTGTCATCGGGTCTGCGATGTCGCCAGCGGATCGCGCACGCGGGCGCCGTCCTTCGCCGGGATGCGGCTCATGGCGTACTCGGCAAGGGCTGCAATCGTCAGGCTGGGGTTGATGCCGGGGTTCGCCGGCATGATGGACCCGTCCACAACGTACAGCCCGGGGTAATTATGCACCTCGCAGTCCAGGCTGACCACTCCCTCCGCCGCGTCCCGCCCGAACGGGACCCCGCCGAGGATGTGCGCGGTGCTCGGGATGTTCAGCAGGCTCTCGACGATCGCGCCCTGCGGTATGCCGTTCGTCCTGCGGGCGAAGGCGCGCGTCGCCGCGTGCCCGGCGGGGATCTCCGCCCGCACCGGCTTATCGGCGTCGCGCTCGCTGACCAGCCCCCGCCGGAACAGCGTCAGCAGGCTGCGCCCCAGCCGCAGCCGCATCAGCGTGTCCTCGGTCTGCATCACAAGCAGGATGGTTGTGCGCTCCGGCCACCGCGCGAAGAACCGCGCGTGCAGGAAGTCGCGCGGGCGGCGAACGGTCTGCGCCAGCACCTTGAGCAGCCGCCGCACGAAGCCGCTGTCGCCCGCCTCGATGAGCGGCGCGGCGAGGTTCCGCATGAACGACGAGCGCGGCGGGAAGCGCACTGGCTCGATGGCCGTCACGTCGTCCGCACGGAACACCGACGTGATCGCCGGGCCGCGCGAGTAGTCCACGTCGCGCGTGCGGGCCGTCGAGCCAAGCAGCGCCTCGCTGTTCGTGCGGACCTGCTCGCCGAGGCGCGGGGAGATGTCCGGCAGCGAGCGGCTCACGTCCCGGCAGTGGAAGAGCAGCTTCAGCGTGCCCAGCACCCCGGCGGCGACGATCACATTGCGCGCGCGGACCGTGCGCTTGGGGCCCGGCAGCCAGCTCGTCGAGCGCCGCGTCACGACCTCGTAGCGCGCCCCGTCAGGCTGCTCGCCCGCCAGTGGACGGATGTCGGTGACTTCCGTCTCGGCGCGCACCTCCGCGCCCCACTTCTCCGCGAAGTAGAGGTAGTTCTTGACGAGCGTGTTCTTGGCGTTGTAGCGGCAGCCGACCATGCAGCCCCCGCAGTACGTGCAGCCGTTGCGCGTCGGGCCTTCCCCGCCAAAGTACGGGTCCGGTATGGGCTCGCCCTCGCGGCCCGGCTCGGCAAAGGTGATGGCAAGCTCCGCCGGGCAGAACGTCTCGCCCCGGCCCATCTCCTCTGCGACCTCGCGCAGCACGTTGTCGGCGGGCCACAGGCGCGGGTTGGTCGTCACGCCGAGCATCCGCCGCGCCGTGTCATAGTGCGGGCGGAGCACCTGCTTCCAGTCGGCCAGGTGCCGCCAGGCGGGGGCCTCAAACATCACGTCGTCCGGCTCCATCAGCACGTTCGCGTAGACCAGGCTCCCACCGCCGACGCCGGTCCCGTGCAGCACAAGCACGTCTTTCAGCAGCGTCAGGTTCTGGATGCCAAAGCAGCGCAATGCGGGGAACCACAGGTACTTAAAGACGTTCCAGTTGCTGCGCGGGAAGTCCTCATCGCGGTAGCGCTTGCCGCGCTCCAGCACCAGCACGCGGTAGCCCTTCCCGGTGAGGCGCATCGCCGAGACGCTCCCCCCAAAGCCCGACCCCACGATGACAAAGTCGTAGCAGCCCTCACCGGGCGGCCCATGTGTGCTGCGCTCCACCGTTCTCCCCCTGTTTACGGCAGTTGATATAGCAATGTAACCTGTTTTGAAGGCGCATTTATGAAAAATTGCTAAAAATCGTGCCCCGCTCATTGAATTCCCACTGCTTCCCCCGGATAATAGCATTAGCCCTCAGACTGTAAGTTTACCGGTACAGGGCGCGCTCTTCTCTGTTCCGGCCCCTTGATTCCCAGACTTGGTCGTGCGTTGAAGGAGGCAGAAGCCCGCGCCATCTCTCGCGTTTGAGTTTGCGTTGACTGGCCGCCGCAGACAGACCTTTCTACTGGAAACACCTGCCGATCTTATCAGCACTGTTGTGGGCTTTCGCAGGCAGCCGTTAGCAACACAGGTGCCCCGCGCGCCTGCGTCTCACACCGCCGCCCTCGTGAACACACCACCATCCTGTTCGCCCTCGCCGCCTGCCTGCGCGATGCATACGCCGCCAGCCCCGAACAGCAGTGCCCGCAGCGTTTATTCTCATACCACTCCTATCATCATAATCTGTTTGCGGTACAGGCGATACCTCAACCATGAGTACATTTCCATTTTATCTATGGCCCCTGCATGCCCTCACTTCACCGGGGTCGGGCGGCAGGCAGGGTGAACATAGGAGCAGCGCATTTATGAAATGTCATAGCCGTATCCTGGCTTCGCTGGTGCTGCTATCGCTGGCGGCACTCGCTGTGTCCGGCTGCTTGCAGCAGCAGTCGATCGCAGCCGCCGCGCCAGAAGAACCTGCACCGGAAGAAGCCAAGGCCGAGTTTGAACACCAGGTCGCACGGGTCACCGCGACGGGCCGGGTGGTTCCGGCGGAATGGACGGTGCTCAGCTTCCCGATGGGCGGCACCGTACTGGAACTCAACGTGGATGTCGGTGACTCCGTTGAGGCGGGCGACGTGATCGCCCGGCTGGGCACGGCGGACCTTGAGATGCAGCGCCTTGAAGCGGAAGCCAACCTCGCCCGCGCACAGGCCAACCTGGCCAAGGTATCCGCCGGGCCGTCCGAGGAGGAGATCCGCGCTGCCGAGCAGGCCGTCGCCGCCGCGAACGCCCGCGCGGCTGCTGCCGCCGCTCGCCGCGATGCCCTCTACACCCAGACCGATCCCGGCGAGATCGCAGAGGCTGAGAGCCGGCTCTTGGAGGCACAACTGCGCCGGGCTCGCGCCCTAGAGGACCTCCAGTGGCTGCAGAACTTCAACCCGGAGGACTGCGAGCGCTACGAGCGCCAGCAAGACTGGACCTTCGCCGGGTTGACCATCCTTGAGGAGATCTACAACGAACTCAAGAACGACCCCGACTTCGACATCGACCTGCCGGATGACATCGACTTCTCGCTGCCTCCGCCCCCGCGACAGGCCTGCCCGCTCGGCAGCTACAAGCAGGTGGAGGACTACTACCACCTGACCGAGCTTGAGGTGCAGGCCGCACAGCTCTACCTTGACGAGCTTAAGGCCGGCCCGGACCCGAACCTCGTACGCGTCGAGAACGCCCGCATCTGGATGGCGTCCGCGCAGGCACAGGCGGCACAGGCCCGCTTGGACTACCTGCTCGCACAGCCCTTCCCGGAGCAGGTGGCAGTCGCCGAGGCCCAGCTTGAGCAGGCCGAGCGCGAGCTTGAGCTTGTCATGCTGCAGTTCAAGCAGACCGAACTGGTCGCGCCCTTCAGCGGCGTGATCACCGAGCGCTACCTCGACGCGAACGAGTTCACCACGCCGGGCCAGCCCATCGTGCAGATCGCCGCGCTTGACCGCCTGCGCGTCGAGACGACCGACCTCAGCGAGATCGACGTTGCGCGGCTGGAGCTTGGCGACACCGCTCTCGTCGGCTTCGACGCTCTGGGGGATGTCCAGGTGTCGGGCAGGGTCGTCGGCATCGCGCCGAAGGCAGAAGAGGGCATGGGCGTTAACTTCACCGTTCTCATCGAGCTTGACGAAGTGCCGGAAAACCTCCGCTGGGGGATGACGGCTTTCGTCGAGATCGAGGACGAGTAGCAGCGTGGGGAGAACGAGCACGATGAACAACACACGTACCATGCGGCGAGTCCTGCAGCTTGCCCTGTTGCTGGCCCTGGCGGCGCTTCTCGCCACCGGCTGCAACGCGCTGCGGGGCGCTCCGTCTGAGCCGGAGGAGGCCGAGAGAGATCTGCAGGTGGCCGGGGGCGCCCCCTCCAACGCTATCACGGCGACGGCGCGCGTCGTCCCGGCTCGTGAAGCCACGCTGACCTTCATGACCTCCGGGCAGGTGGTGGAACTGCTCGTGCAGGAGGGCGACACGGTGCAGGAGGGCGATGTCATCGCCCGGCTTGACACCACCCTCCTCGACGCCCAGATCGAGCGGGCCGAGGCGGCAGTGGCCGTCGCCGAGGCCCAGTTAGAGCAGGTGCGCACGGGCGCGCACGAGGCTCAAATTGCGGAGCTTGAGAACACCATCCAGGCGTCCAGGGCGGCAGCCTCCGCCGCCATCGCCGAGCGGGATGCCATCCAGTCGAGCGGGCCATCACCGGCGGACATCGCCAAGGCGCAGCTTGCCGCACACCAGCTTTACATTATGATGGAAGCCGAGCGCATCCACTACGACTGGGTCGCCAACAGCGAAGCGCGCCCGGACATATACACCGATGCCGAGAAGGAGTTCCTCCCCACGCAGGAGGAGTACGCGCGGGATAAGTACGAGATAGCGCTGGCGAACTATCAGGCGGCGCAGGCCAAGGTGGACGCAATGACCCACCGGCAGGCGACCCCCGGCAGTGTGCGAGCCGCATCCGCTGAAGCCTGGGCCGCATCCGCCGAGGCGGAAGCCGGACAAGCCCAGCTTGACCTGCTGCTCGCCGGTCCGCGCGAGCAAGATATTGCGATCGCCGAGGCGGTGGTTTCACAGGCGCAGGCGGAGCTGGCGCGGGCCCGGATGGAGCGCCAGCGCGCCGAACTGGTCGCGCCGTTCTCCGGTACGGTCAGCGAGATCTACATCCGCAATATGCAGTACGTCACCGCCGGTGAGCCGATCCTGCTGCTGGCCGATATGTCGAGCCTGCATGTCCAGACGACCGACCTCAGCGAGCTTGACGTGGCGGCGCTGGCCCCCGGCGATACGGTCTACGTGACGTTCGATGCGCTGCCCGGCGAGGAGTACGAGGGGCGCGTGACTCGCATCGCCCCGAAGGCCGAGGACAGCGTGGCGGCGAACTTCATGGTCACCGTCGAGGTGGCGAACCTGCCCCCGGTTGTGCGCTGGGGCATGACGGCCTTCGTCGAGGTGCCCCGAACGCAGTAGAGCCTGTCTCCACAGGCAAGCAATAAAAGAAGAGGCTCTGCCGCCGCACTAGCAGAGCCTCTCTTATCGACGCCTTACATAGATGATAGAAACCCCATCCCGAACGAGTGCCCGGGATGAATAGTGGACCTGAGGAGATTCGAACTCCTGACCTCTACAGTGCGATTGTAGCGCTCTCCCAGCTGAGCTACAGGCCCATTTCGATTGCGAGGCGATTCTATCGGTTTGCGCAATCCTTGTCAAGAGATCGAGCAAGCGCCTCCCTTAGAATGGCCATAGAAAAGGCTACGCGCTCTCATCCTGCTCGACCGGGTGGCCTGCCGCGCCCGTCCGGCGGCGGATGGCAGGCGCGAGCATCTCGACGATGAGCACGCGCCCGGCGGCAGCCAGCGGCACGGCAACCAGCACGCCGATCAACCCGCCGACCACCCCGCCCACGAACAGCGCCAGCAGCACCAGCAGCGGCGAGATCTTCGTCTGGCTGTGCATGATGTTGGGCGTCACGACGTTGCTCTCAAGCTGCTGGAGGACCAGCATGAAGCCCAGGGTGATGAGGGCTTTCGTCGGGGAACTGAGCAGCGCGACCAGCGCGACGGGGATGGTCGCCACGGTCGGCCCGATGAGCGGCACGAACTGCCCGACACCGACGAGAACACTGAGCGCCAGCGTATACGGCACGCCGATGATCGACAGCCCGATATAGGCCAGCCCGCCGATGAAGAGCACACTCAGCATGACCGCCCGGATGTACCCGCCCATCGCGTGGCCGATCTGCCTCAGCACGCGGCTCGTCTCGCTCCGCTGGCGCGGTGGGAACAGCGACAGGAAGAACGCATTCAGCTTATCGCTCTCGATCTGCCAGTAGACCGAGACGAACAGGATCAGCACCAGGTCGAAGAAGGCTGAGGTGAGCGTGATGGGCAGGCTAATGGCCTGCGTGCCAAGCCCCACCGCCTGCGACGACAGCGTATCGAGGACCACCCCGTTGTTCAGCCAGGGGCGCGCCTCTATCCACTCCTGGACGGTTTCCAGATAGTCCGGGATGTTCCCGATCACCGCGAGCAGTTCGTTCACCAGCGGCGGGATGATGAACCAGCCCGCCGCAACGATGATCACCACCAGCAGCAGGTACACGAGGGCCAGCGCCACACCGCGCGGCATCCGCCTGCCAAGCCAGTCCACGACCGGCGACAGCGCCGAGGCGATCACGATGCCGAGCAGCGCCAGCGCCAGCGGTCGCGCAACCAGCCGGATGAAGTACAGCAGCCCGATGCCCAGCGCGAGCGTCCCCGCGCCGATCAGCACGATCTGCCACCAGGGTCTGTGGGTCGTTTCACGCTCATGCTCGCGCGGGCGCTCCGGAGCCCGGCTTGTGTCTACCGTCTCTGCATGTTCGGCCATCTCGTTACATACCAGTACAACTCAGCCGCCTCAGGTCATACCTTGAGACTACCGGGGTGGGGAGCAAAAAGCCTAGCGGGAGCCCCACCTCCAACCCTCACCCCCTAACCCCCTCTCCCGGTCGCGACCTGCAGTCGCTGGGAGAGGGGGAAGGATGTGACGCGTTGCCAGTGCAAACGCCCCCATCCCTCTCCCAGGCCACGACAGTGACCGTTCAGGAGAGGGGCGAGGGGTGAGGGCTCCCACTTGCCCCTTGACCCCGCCCGTGCTAGGATGGGCGCACCTCAACCACTATCCTCTTTCACCATCGCGGAGGTCGCCGTGCTCGCCAAAGTGAATAGCTGCGCGCTTGTCGGGTTGGATGGAACGCTCGTCGAAGTGGAGGTGGACGCAGCCAAAGGCATGCCCAGCCAGACGCTCGTCGGGCTGCCCAGCACGGCAGTGAAAGAATCGAAAGAGCGCGTGTGGTCGGCCATCCGCAACAGCGGCCTGACCTTCCCCAGCGCCCGCCGCCTCACCATCAACCTCGCCCCCGCCGATCTGCGCAAGGACGGCCCCGCCTACGACCTCGCGATTGCGCTCGGCGTGCTGGCCGCAACCGGGCAGATCCCGCCCGACGTGCTCGAAAGCTCGCTCGTGCTCGGCGAGCTTTCGCTTGATGGCAGCGTGCGGCATGTGCGGGGCGTGCTGTCTGCCGCGCATCTGGCGCACGAACTGGGGCTGGAGCGGATTTTCGTGCCCGCCGCCGACGCGCCCGAAGCCGCCCTCATCCCCGACATCGAGGTCATCCCGGTCGATCACCTGATCACGCTCGTCGAGCACCTGCTGGGGCTGGATACCATCCCGCCGTTCGACCGCGACAGCTACACCTGGCCTGCGTATACGCCCGGCTACCTCACCGACTTCGCCGACGTGAAGGGGCAGGAGCACGTCAAGCGGGCGCTGGAGGTCGCAGCGGCGGGCGGGCATAACGTGCTGCTCATGGGCCCGCCGGGCGCAGGCAAGACGCTGCTGGCGCGGGCCGTGCCGGGCATCCTGCCACGCATGACGCTCAGCGAGGCGCTGGAGGTGACGCGCATCTACTCCGTCGCCGACATGTTACCGGAGGGCGTGCCGCTGATGCAGCACCGTCCCTTCCGCGCGCCACACCACACCATCAGCCATGCGGGGCTCGTGGGCGGCGGCTCGTGGCCCCGCCCCGGCGAGATCAGCCTGGCGCATAGAGGGGTGCTCTTTTTAGACGAAATTCCGGAGTTCGGCAAGGCGCTGGAGAACCTGCGCCAGCCGATGGAGGACCGGCAGGTAACGATCAGCCGGGCGTCGGGCACGATGTGCTTCCCGGCCAACTTCATGCTGATCGCGGCGGCGAACCCCTGCCCGTGCGGCTATTATGGCGACCCGGTCCGCCCGTGCACGTGCAGCGCGCAGATGATCACCCGCTACCAGCAGCGCATGTCCGGCCCGCTGCTGGACCGCATCGACATCCACGTGGACGTGCCCAGCGTGGACTACGACAAGCTGACGGACGACCGGCGCGGCGAGCCTTCCGAGCGCATCCGCGAGCGGGTGCAGGCCGCGCGGGACCGGCAGGGGGGGGGGGTCGCGGGGGGGGGGGGGGGGGGGGGCGCACCGG
>DGDY01000326.1:12987-15692 GCA_002385675.1 Anaerolineales bacterium UBA3940
CTGCTGGACCGCATCGACATCCACGTGGACGTGCCCAGCGTGGACTACGACAAGCTGACGGACGACCGGCGCGGCGAGCCTTCCGAGCGCATCCGCGAGCGGGTGCAGGCCGCGCGGGACCGGCAGGCGGAGCGGTTCGCGGCGAGCGCGGAGAATGGTCAGCGCCCGGTGCTGTGCAACGCCGATATGGGCGTCCGCGAGCTAACGGCCCACGTGAGGCTCAACCGCGAGGGCGAGACGCTGATGCGCTCGGCGATGCAGCAGATGCACCTCAGCGCGCGGGGCTACCACCGGGTGCTCAAGCTGGCCCGCACCGTCGCCGACCTGGACGGCAGCGACGAGGTCCGGGCGCACCATCTGGCCGAGGCGCTGCAGTACCGGGCGCGGAGCTGAATCGCGGAAGGTGTGGAGAGTGCGGAGGACGCGGAATGTTCTCGTCATCAATTCGAACGCCGCCATTCAAGTTAGACAGGGCCGCAACCCTTTTGCAGCAGCTACTCATTGCGTATGTGTCCGCCTGTAATCGGCCATCGGTCGATTTCCGCGGGCTGCATTCGCATAAGGCAAGCTTCGTGTTAATGGTGTCGGTGGTACGACACATTGAGGCAGTCACTCAACTTGCCAAACAGGACACGTTTATGCTGAAGCCAACCACAAGCGCCGCTCGAACTGCGTTTGAGAGCTCTGTGTACGTTTTGTGGATGCTTGCTCCCGAAGAACCTTCTCGGCGCGAACAACGATGGCTGCGATACATGACAAGCCTAGATGGTTATTACAACCGAACAATCAAACTGTACAAACAGTTCGGTCAGGTAACTGATGAGCTTCTCGCCGAGCAAGCACAGCTTCAAGCATTAATCGAGCCTATCATATCTGAATATCGCTGTGAGAAATTAAAAAAACTACCTGACATACGTTGTATGTTGAAATCAATCGGAGAAGAGCGAAAGTACATCCTGTATATTTTTCTCTCTCAGTTCACTCACAGTGATGCGATGGCTATGGTGCATAGTCATGGCTCTCCGTTAGCAGATGAGCCACCATTTGAGACAGTCGACATTGAGGGCTGGAGTTTTGTCTTAGCAGTGTGTTGGTGGTGCTTGTGGAGAGCAGGTAACAGACTTCTTGAAGTAAGTAATTTGCCAGCTTTTTCTTCGGTTTCACGCGCAAACAAGGTCCTAAAGGCAATTCGGAGCTTAAAAGGTAGATCGGCCGATTACTAGCAATCTAACGTGCGAGGGTGATCAAATGATTGACCGGCTGCCCCATGAATTGTTTCAGTTAGAGGTCGACAAGATGCTCGCGGAAGCACTAAGGCAGGAGAACAGTCACTCCACAAATGTGAGTGAACTCACGATTGCTCAGGACTTCTACAACTATTTGACCCAACAAGTTATGCCATGTATTCGTTCGCTAGACTGGGTATTTGAAGCAGCGTCACGGTTTGCCGAGGAATTTGCTGAAACCTGTTTTGAAACTTGGGAACGTGCTGGCAGAGAAGCAACGCGTGTACGTCAGCAGTTAGACAACACCAATGAGCAAGTTGTGGATCTTATTGCACGACTTCATCGTAAGGGCGCTATTTCTACAGAAATTGAGCAGCTCAACTTGGTCAAGGCGAGTGATTTCATTTACTACGTTGATCTAGAAAAGCTACCGCCAAGCAGGCGTCGAGAAGTCAAACACGTTCATGAGTATGTGTCCAGATTCGAAAAACAGTATTTAAAGACGACGAACTCGCTCATTCGCGAACACTACGCCAAGGTCTTGCCACGAGTAATGTATGTGATACAGAGAGTAATCAAGATTGAGCTAAATCTGCGAGACGCGAAAGGGTTTTCCAAATTACAGGATATCAGCAAGTGGCTGGATTGGTACAAGCGCCATATCACTGAAACGCATAGCCTGTTCCCTGTTCTCGGCTTTCTTGATGACTTCTATAAAGTGGCACGCGATGTTGAGAGTCACGAAAACGACATAGAATGGCGTCCCAAAAGTGATGAACTTCATTTGCCCTCTGACCGTAATCCACAAACCTTTCGACTATATGTGTACCAACAGAAATACCGTCATCTCATTTACTTACTTGAGATGGGAATGGCTGCAATTCTGGCTGCGTATTGTGAACGCAAGCGTAGCGAAAGCTGCAACCAACTTGCTGAAGATTACATTGCAACACTGTTGAGGATTGATCGCGACCATCCTCTCTACGGGGGCAAGCAGCCGAAAGTGCGTATCAAACCTTATACAGGCGCCACAAAATAGAAAACGACTGCAAGAGTTGTTCCGCGCCCTCCGACCCTTCCGCCCTTCCGCGATTCAACCCGCACACCGCGCCTTCGATAGACAGCAGTACAGGCTACCGTCTTCAGAACATGATACGCTATGTGAATGGCAAATGCCGGACGTTTTCGATCAAGGTTGAATGGGACTGACATGACTGTTAAGCGGATGGACAACATGGGCATCGTGGTGGAATCTCTCGATGCCGCTGTCTCGTTTTTCACCGAGCTCGGCCTTGAGCTCGAAGGGCGAGCCACGATCGAGGGAACCTGGGCAGGGCGTGTCACCGGACTGGGCGACCAGCGCGTCGAGGTCGCCATGATGCGCACGCCAGACGACCACAGCCGGCTTGAGCTTTCGCAATTTATCGTGCCGCCAGTAGCCGCCGATCACCGGACCGCCCCGGTGAACGCTCTGGGCTA
>DGDY01000027.1 GCA_002385675.1 Anaerolineales bacterium UBA3940
CAGCGCCTTGTTCTGCCCCATGCGCGTGCTCATTCCGCCGGCGAGGATCGCCGCGCTGACCCGTTCAGCCATTACAACTCCTTTGCCTCTCGAACAGCGGCAGGCCGGTTCGTGCTTTAGCGCCCTGCACGCTATACTCTGACCCGGATAGTCTTAAATAACGGAGCAACCCCCGCATGATTGACCAACACCCGACCCTCGACGAGTTGAAAGCGAGGTACCATCGCATCGCGCTGCTGCTGAAAGAAATGTACGGATACCCGGAGTGGCGCGAGCACCTGTCGCCGGTTGACGAGCTTGTCAGTACGATTCTCTCTCAAAACACGTCGGACACCAACCGGGATATGGCCTTCTACCGGCTGAAGGCCCGCTTCTCAAGCTGGGAAGAGGTGCGCGACGCCGACCCCGAGGCTGTGATCGAGGCGATCCGCCCGGCGGGCCTGGCCAACCAGAAAGGCCCGCGCATTCAGGCCGCGCTGCAGTACCTGACCGAGACGCAGGGGAAGATCACGCTGGAGCACCTGCGCGACATGCCGGTGGATGAGGCCAAGCAGTGGCTGACAAGCATCAACGGCATCGGCCCCAAGACGGCGGCGATCATCCTGCTGTTTTCGATGAACAAGCCCGCCTTCCCCGTGGACACGCACGTCCACCGCGTCACGAAGCGGCTGGGGCTGATCGGCGAGAAGACGAGCGCGGAAAAGGCCCACGACGAACTGGAGGCCATCGTCCCCGAGGAGGACTTCTACCCGTTCCATTTGCAGGTCATCCAGCACGGGCGTGAGATCTGCCACGCTCGCAACCCCAAGTGCGAGATCTGCCCGCTACAGGATGAGTGCTGCTACTACCAGCGCAACGTAGCAAAGCGATAAGCCCTGCCCCCGGCCCCTCTGCCGGGCTGCCATCGTGGCTGACCGTAAAGGAGCATCCGGGGGCGGGCTTTCCGTGAGGTTCCCTACACGATTACGACCAGCGTCTGGTTCTGCTCGACGCTGTCGCCGGGCTTCACGTTGATGCGTTCCACGCGCCCGGCACGCGGGGCCTTCAACTCGTTTTCCATCTTCATCGACTCGAGGATCACGACGTTGTCGCCCATCTCGACCTGCTGCCCGACCTCCACGGGCGTCGCGACGACCAGCCCCGGCATCGGGGCCTTGATCGGCACTTCGCCCGTCTCCGGCACGAGGTTGATCGCCCGCGAGCGCAGCAGCCGCGAGCGCTCGTCGATGACGGTGACCTCGTACAGCGTGCCGCGCAGCAGCACCTGCCAGTTCCAGTCGACCTGCTCAACCAGCGCCTCGAACGACTCGTTATTAACGAGCAGCGAGTACAACCCGCTCTGACCGATGTCGCGGAAGTCCACTTCGAGCGGCTCGCCGTCCAGCAGCACCCTGCCGTCTGTCTCAATCTCCACCAGATAGGTACGGTCGCCTACGATGACTTCGTATTCCACAGCGCCCTCCCTAGATCTGGCGCATCCGCTGCCAGCGGCCAATCATCTTCCAGTTGCTGATGTCGCGCTCGTTCCGCCCGACGACCTGTGCGGCCTTCCGGCGCTGCTCGTGCGCCACCAGCGTGGCGAGCACCGCCGCGATCTCGGGCCGCAGCTCGCCCTCGCCGGTCAGGTCGAAGCGCTCCTCGACAAACGACGTGTCGAACAGCCCAGCGATGAAGCGGGTGCTGTCGAGCAGCTTCTGGTGGAAGGGGATATTGGTCTTGACGCCCATAATCCGGTACTCGGAGAGTGCCCGGCGCATCCGCAGAAGCGCCTCGCCGCGCGTGTCGCCCCAGCAGATCAGCTTGGCGATCATCGGGTCGTAGTACGGCGTGATCATGTCGCCGGTCGTCACGCCTGAGTCGACACGCACGCCCGGCCCGGAGGGGACCGTCATGGCAGTGATCCGCCCGGTTGAGGGCAGGAAGTTGTTGTACGGGTCTTCCGCGTTGATGCGGCACTCGATGGCCGCGCCCTTCAGCACGATCTCATCCTGGGTCCGCGAGAGCTTGCGCCCGCGCGCAATGCGGATCTGCTCCTTGACGATATCGACGTTGGTGACAAGCTCCGTGACCGGATGCTCGACCTGGAGTCGCGTGTTCATCTCAAGGAAGTAGAAGTTGCGGTCCTTGTCTACGAGGAACTCAATCGTGCCCGCGTTGACATAGTTCACAGCTTTGGCCGCCGCCACCGCTACCTGGCCCATCCGCTCGCGCAGCTCGGCATCCATGATGGGCGACGGGGCCTCCTCCAGCAGCTTCTGATGCCGCCGCTGGATGGAGCACTCGCGCTCGCCCAGGTGGATCACATTACCGTGGCTGTCAGCGAGGATCTGTATTTCGATGTGGCGCGCGCCCTCAATGAGCTTTTCCAGATAGACCGCGTCCTCGCCAAAGGCCGCTTTCGCCTCGCGGCGGGCGGCCTGCAGCGCGGCCCTGAAGTCCTCGGGCCGGTCGACGCGCCGCATACCCTTGCCGCCTCCGCCCGCCGTCGCCTTGATGAGCAGCGGATAGCCGATCAGTCCGGCAGCGTGTGCCAGGTCCTCGTCGGGCAGGTCCAGTTCGGTGCCGGGCACGATGGGCACGCCCGCCCGCTCGACCGTCTCGCGGGCGAGCACCTTGTCGCCCATTGCGCCGATGGCGCTCGGCGGCGGGCCGATGAACGCGATGCCCTCGTCGATGCAAGCCTGTGCGAAATCCGGGCGCTCGGCCAGAAAGCCGTAGCCGGGGTGGATGGCGTCCGCACCGGAACGTTTCGCCACGTCCAGAATTTTTTCAATGCTCAGGTAGCTCTCGCGGGCCGGGGCCGGGCCGATGTTATACGCCTCGGTCGCGTAGCGAACGTGCATGGCGTTGCGGTCCACATCGGAGTAGACCGCGACGGTCTCCAGGCCCAGCTCGCGGCAGGCCCGGATGATGCGCACGGCGATCTCGCCCCGGTTGGCGATGAGCACTTTGCGGAATAAGGTTGGCGTATCTGTCATGATTGTCGTTGATTCCCCTCGTTAGCCGTGTATCAGGGGTGTAGCCTGGTCATCGTGCAAACAGGTTACCAGCGCCGACCCCCCACCTGTCCGACCTCCGGTCGGCCTTCCTCCCCCTTGCAAGGGGGAGGTGGTAGCTCGCAAGCGAGCACCGGTGGAGGGGGTTCTCGGCGTTCGTTGAGCATACGTGCCCCTACAGCGGAATATTCCCATGCTTCTTCGGCGGGTTGGTGTCGCGCTTGTTGCGCAGCACCTCCAGCGCGTTGATCAACCGGGAACGCGTCTCGCGCGGCTCGATCACGTCGTCGATGTACCCGCGCGAGGCGGCGACATACGGGTTGGCGAAGCGATCTCGGTACTCCTGCACCAGTTCGGCCTTCTTCGCGACCGGATCTTCCGCTTCAGCAAGCTCTCGCCGGAAGATGATGTTGACCGCGCCCTCCGGCCCCATCACCGCGATCTCGGCGGAGGGCCAGGCCAGGTTGAGGTCGCCCCGGATGTGCTTGCTGCTCATCACGTCATACGCGCCGCCGTACGCCTTGCGCGTGATCACCGTGATCTTGGGCACGGTCGCCTCGCAGTAGGCGTACAGCAGCTTTGCGCCGTGGCGGATGATGCCGCCATGCTCCTGCCCCACGCCGGGCAGGAAGCCGGGCACGTCCTCAAACGTGATGATCGGGATGTTGAAGCAGTCGCAGAAGCGCACGAAGCGGCCCGCCTTCACCGAGGCATCGATGTCCAGCACGCCCGCCAGCACAGCGGGCTGGTTGGCAACGATGCCGACGCTGTGCCCGCCCAGCCGCGCAAAGCCGACGATGATGTTCCGCGCGAAGTGCTCGTGAATCTCAAAGAACTGCCCGTTGTCCACGACCATGCGGATAACTTCCTTCATGTCGTAGGGCTTGTTCGGGTTGTCCGGCACGATGGTGTCAAGCCGCTCGTCGGCGCGGAGCGGGTCGTCGCCCGTCGGCTCGAAGGGCGGATCTTCCAGGTTGTTCTGCGGCAGGTAGGTCAGCAGTTCGCGGATGAGGGCGAGGGCGTCCGTCTCGTTGTCAGCGGCGACGTGGCTCACGCCGGAGATGGCGTTGTGCGTCATCGCGCCGCCCAGCTCCTCGAACGTCACGTCCTCATGCGTCACGCTCCTGACCACGTCCGGGCCGGTCACGAACATGTGGCTTGTGTTCTTCACCATGAAGATGAAGTCCGTCAGCGCCGGGGAGTAGACCGCGCCGCCCGCGCACGGACCCATGATGGCGGAGATCTGCGGGATGACACCGGAGGCCAGCGTGTTGCGCAGGAAGATGTCCGCATAGCCGCCAAGCGACACGACGCCCTCCTGAATGCGCGCGCCGCCGGAGTCGTTCAGCCCGATGACGGGCGCGCCGGTTTTCATCGCCATGTCGAGGATCTTGCAGATCTTGTCCGCGTGCACCCGCGAGAGGCTCCCACCGAACACGGTGAAGTCCTGCGAGTAGACGTACACCAGCCGCCCGTGAATCGTGCCCCAGCCCGTGACGACGCTGTCGCCGGGGATGCGGTTCTCGGGGGTGTCCATCCCAAAGTTCGTCTCGCGCTGCACGACGAACATGTCCAGCTCGTGGAAGCTACCCGGGTCGAGCAGGACGTCCAGCCGCTCGCGGGCAGTCATTTTGCCACGCTCATGCTGTCGCCGGATACGCTCCTCGCCGCCCCCCTGCTTGGCGGCCTCCTTACGTGCGCGCAGTTCCAGTATCTTTGGGTCTTCGGTCATGTTGTATCAGTCTCCTCGGCTGTTGATTGTCGGCTTTCAAATGCCTGCCGGACGCCCCGGCGCGTCAGCACAAAAATAACCAGCGCCGTGACGGCGACGGCCAGCCCGGCGGCAAACGGCAATCGTCCACGGGCGTACGCCGCCCGCACGAAGAACACCTGCCGCCCGATGAGCATCAGCTCATACAGCGGAAACGCGATCAGGGTGCCCCACCAGGCCCACGGTCGCAGCCGCCACAGCCCCCAGGCCAGCACCAGCCAGCCCACGCCCCACACCAGGGCAGGGATGAGCAATCCCCAGGGCGGCAGCGTCATCTCCAGGCTGGTGAGCACACGCCAGCGGCTCGCCAGCCCGTAGGCGCCCAGCAGGTTAGCCACCCCTACTATTAACACCAGCACCGCCAGCCAGGTTACAACTCGCGGGCGCTTGCGGCTGCGTGGGCTCATGGCAGGCGCACTCAGATCGTCAGCACGATCTTGCCGAACACATCGCCGCTCTCCAGCAGGCGCTGTGCGTCGGCGGCGTCCTCAAGCGGCATGACGCGCCCGACGACGGGCTTCAGCCGCCCCTCAAAAACGAACCGCATGACGGTGCGGAAGTCATCGGGCGGGGCCATCGTCGAGCCGATAATGCTGAGATGCTTGCCAAAGATGAAGTTGACGGGCGTCTCGGCCTGGTAGCCGCTCGTGCCGCCGACGACCAGCATCCGCCCGCCGCGTGCCAGCGCACGCAGGCTGGTCGGCCACGTCGCCGCGCCAACGTTATCCACGACGACATCTACCCCGCGCTTGTTCGTCAGCCGGTAGACGGCCCGGCCCCAGTCCTCCTCGCTCCGGTTGATGAGGATATCCGCGCCGAGCGCCCGCGCCTGTTCGAGCTTCTCTGCTGTGGAGCCGACGACTATCACCGGGCTGGCTCCGGCCAGCCTGGCGATCTGGATCGAGGCGGTGTTGACGCCGCCGCCCGCCCCGACGATCAGCACGGACTCGCCCGGTCGCAACCCGCCCCGCGTGATCAGCGAGTGCCACGCCGTCAGGAACACGAGCGAGGCTGCCGCCGCCTCCTCGAAGCTCACGTGGTCGGGCAGCTTCATGACGTTCTGCTCGCCGACCACGACGTACTCTGCATACGTGCCCCGGAAGTGCTCGCCGAGGATGCCGCCGCGAAAACAGCGGTTGTTCTCCCCGGCCAGGCAGAACTCACACTTGCCGCAGCTTATCGTCCCGTTGATCACCACGCGGTCGCCCACGGCGACCTCTGTCACGCCCTCGCCGACCGCGCTGACCACCCCCGCGCCGTCCGCGCCGGGGATGTGGGGGTACTCGAGCTTGATGCCGGGCCAGCCGTTCCGTACGAAGATGTCAAGCCGGTTGAGCGCGGCGGCGTGAAGCCGCACCTGCACCTCGCCGTGGCCCGGCTCCGGCGTGGGAAACTCGCCCACCTGTAGCACTTCCGGCCCACCGTGCTCGTGGAAGAAAACTGCTCGCATGAGTGCTCCGTGTTTCCGTGTTAGTCGTTGAAGTTCTATAGACTGATGGGATAAGGCGTCGAATGGCGGTAGGGGCCGGTCTGAGACCGGCCCACGGGCGGCTCTAAGAGCCGCCCCTACCTGTACGGTCCAAGGGTGAGGCCTACCTCAGCCCCAACTCATTCCGCGCGATGACGAGGCGCTGGATCTCGCTCGTGCCCTCGTAGATCTCCGTGATCTTCGCGTCGCGGAAGTAGCGCTCGATGGGCAGTTCCTTGCTGTAGCCCATCCCGCCGTGGATCTGCACGGCCTGAGTCGTGACCCACATCGCCGTCTCGGAGGCGAACAGCTTGGCCATCGCCGCCTCGACCGTGTAGCGCCCGCCGGTGTCCTTCGCCCGCATCTTGGCGAGCGCCGCGTTGTAGATGAGCAGGCGAGACGCCTCGATGCGCGTCTTCATGTCCGCGATCTTCTGCTGGATCATCTGGAAGGACCCGATCGGCGCGCCGAACGCCTCGCGCTCGCGGGCATACTGCACGCTGGCCTCGTACGCGGCCTCAGCGATGCCGAGTGCCTGCGCGGCGATGCCGATCCGCCCGGCGTCCAGCACGGCCATCGCGATCTTGAAGCCCTGCCCCGGCTCACCGAGCACGTCCTCGACGGATGCCTTGTAGCCGTCAAAGCGGATCTCGCTCGTCGCCGAGGCGCGGATGCCGAGCTTGGGTTCTTTCTTGCCGCGCTCAAAGCCCGGCTTCGACGTGTCGATCAGGAAGGCCGTAATACCCCGGTGCTTTTTCTCCGGCTCTGTCATGGTAAAGAGCACGATGTAATCCGCTACCGGGCCGCTCGTCACCCAGCTTTTCAGCCCATTGATGACATAGTGAGTGCCGTCCTCGCTGAGCACCGCCCGCGAGCGCATCGTGCCCGCGTCGGAGCCGGACATCGGCTCGGTAAGCGAGTACGCGCCGATCTTCTCCCCCCTCGCGACCGGCGCCATGTACTTCTGCTTCTGCTCCTCGGTGCCAAACATGAGGATGGCGTTGCAAAACAGCGAGTTGTTCACCGACATGATCACGCCGTGCGAGGCATCCGCTTTCGAGATCTCCTCCACCGCCAGCACGTAGGCGATGGTGTCCATCCCGGCGCCGCCGTACTCCTCCGGCACCTCGATGCCCATGAAGCCCATCTGCCCCATTTCGCGGACGGTCTCCATCGGGAACTCGCCAGATTCGTCGAACTCGGCGGCGATGGGCGCGATGCGCTCCTGCGCGAACTTGCGCGCCGCCTGGCGGATCATCTCATGCTCGTCGCTGAGCGTGAGGTTCATACCCGTGGCCACATCAATGGCCATGCTGTCTTCTCCTTAATCTCCAGTGTGGGCTGCTCAACGCTGAAAATGGCTATCCGCATTATATCATCCCGGTAGGCAGGCGACGATGGCGGTGGACGGCGGGTGGCAGGCGCAGACAGGATTTTGATAGGTTTTGGGAGGGAAACGGTATAGAGACGGTACAAAAAGAGAGCGCCACATGGCGCTCTCCACCGGTCAAAGCGGCCTTCGCTACGGCCTACTTCTTCCCGCCAAACAGCCCGCCGAGCTGCCCGGCGAGGTCCGACATATCACCGATGCTCTGGCCCTGCGCGACGCTGTCCAGCTTCGACGCGATGGGCTGGGGCAGACGGTCCTTGAGGTAGCCGAGCACGATATTCACCGCCTGCTGCGCCACATCCTCACTGATCCCGGTCTTCTCGCTGACCAGGCTCACCAACTCCTGCATGCTTGCCATGTCTCACCTTTCACACTAGTCGTCTATTCAAGTCACGATTCTATTGTAGTGGATAGGGATGTTGGTTGTCACGCGGGGGGCCAGCCTTGCGGCGATTCCGCACCTGAACGGGCGACCGGCAACTGTAGGGGCGATAAGGGCAGATCTGAGACCTGCCCCTATGAAGCGCGATGTTTAATCGCGGTATCTCCACGCTGACATAAACAGACGTAGGGGCGTAGCATGCTGCGCCCCTACAATAGCCGGTTTCATTCCATCGGGAGCCGCGATGTTTAATCGCGGCGTTTTCTACAACTCGATAACACGCCTGCGAAACACATCTGCGGCGTCTTTTATCCTGCCCAGCGAGACTATTCCTCCGGCGGCTCGACGCCCACGTACTTATCGAACCACTCGATCATTTCGGTCAGGCGGCGGACGCGGTGCTTCGGCTCGCCGCTGCGCGAGAGTTCGTGCCCGTCACGTGGGAAGCGTACCATCTTGACCGGCGTATCGGTCGCGCGGCGCACAAAGGCGAAGAGCTGCTCGCCCTGCTCAATAGGCACGCGGAAGTCGTTCTCGCTGTGGATGATCAGCAGCGGCGTCTTGATGTTGTGCGCGTAGGCCAGCGGCGAGTGCTTCCACAGCAGATCCGGGTCTTCCCAGGGTTCGGCGTCGTACTCGTTTGTAACGAGCATGGGCACGTCGCTCGTGCCGTAGAAGCTGATCAGGTTGTAGACGCCTCGCTGGGTCACCGCGCTCTTAAAGCGGTCGGTATGCCCGACGATCCACGCCGTCATGTAGCCGCCGTACGAGCCGCCTGTCACCGCCATGCGCTCCTCATCGACGAAGCCCAGTTCCAGCAGGGCGTCCACGCCTGCCATCAGGTCTTCAAAGGCAACATCGCCCCAGGCGGCATGCAGTTCGGAGGCAAACGCCTGCCCGTAGCCGTATGAGCCACGCGGGTTCATGAAGAAGACGGCATAGCCCCGCGCCGCGTGGAACTGCCACTCGTGCCACATCGAGCGCGTGGCCGGGCTCCACATGACGTGCGGCCCGCCATGCACGTTGAACGCGAGCGGCACCTTCTGCCCCTCCTCATAGCCGACCGGCAGGATGTACCAGCCCTGCAGTTCGACGCCGCTCGGCCCGGTGAAGCGCAGTTCGTGCGTCTCCTGTACGAAGACCTGGCTCAGGAATTCGGCGTTGACGCGGGTAAGCTGCTGCGGCTCGTCCGCATCCGGGGCCTTCCAGAACAGTTCGGGCGGAGCCTCCGGCGTCGAGGCAGCAAAGGCCACGCCGCCGCCCTGTCCCACGTGCATGAACTGCACTTCCATGCGCCCGGCGATGATGCGCTCGACGGCGGCGCTCCCCACGCCCACGCGGTAGACCTCAACATCTCCCCAGTTGCCCGCCGTGAAGATCAGCGAGCGGCTGTCTGGCGCCCAGCGGAAAACCTCCGGCGCGCGGTCGAACTCAAGGGTCAGGTCGCGCGGCTCGCCGCCGCCAGCAGGCAGCAGGGCCAGCCGGGGCTGCGCCTCCGCCATGCGCTCAACGGGGATGCGCGCGTAGGCAATCCACTGACCATCCGGCGAGGGGAGCGGGGCGTAGTCTGCGAAACCTTCGCCGGTTAGCTGCTCCGTCTCGCCATCCTCCACGCGGATGCGGTACAGGCTCGTCCAGCGCCAGGGCTCGTCGCGCTCCGGGTCGACGGTGCGCGCAGTCAGCAGGTATTCGCCATCGGGCGTCCACTTCGGCGGCTGGTGGTCTGCATCGATATCCGTCAGGCGGCGCGGCTCGCGGTCTTCGGCGTCCTCCGCAGTGGCGATCACGTAGACCTGTGCGTAGCGGTCATCGCGGTAGCTCGTGCCCTGCCGGTAGGGGATGCGCCATACAGGGCGCGGGTCCCAGCGCTGCTGCTCCTCGTGCTCGCGACGCTCCTTGCGCTGCTTGGCCTCGAACGAGTCGGCGGGCGGTTCGTCCTTCTCACCGCGATCCTCCTTCGCGCGCTCCTCGGCGTTCATCGCCGCGAGGAAGGCGATGCGCGTGCCGTCCGGCGACCAATCGGGGTCGCTCGCGCCGTTCGGCATGCTGGTGAGGGGGCGTGGCTCGCCGCCCGGCGCACTAACCGGCAGCAGGTAGATCTGCGGCTTCTCGTTGCGCGCCGAGACGAACGCCAGCGTCGCGCCATCCGGGGACCAGCGCGGCTGGCTGTCCTTGCCGCTGCGCGTCACCTGTACAGGCTTGCCGCCATCCGTCGGCGCGAGCCAGATGTTGCGCTTGTAGGTATTCTCAACACGGTCAACGGTCAGGTGGACGTATGCGATCCACCGGCCATCCGGGCTGACCTGTGGATCTTCCACGTACGCAATGTTGTAGAGGTCGTCGGCGGTGATGCGCCGCCTGGGGGTCTCCTCGGACACGGTGAGGCTCTCCTGTCCTGCAACTATCTAAGTTATGGATGTCACAATCATGCCACTGATCCGCCGGGCACGCAAGATTAGACAAACGTCTCATTGACGGCGCAAAGAAACGTTTAAGTACAGCCCACTGCAAACAGCGGTGGCAAACAGCGAGGGGGATCCGACGCTACCCCGCCCCGACAATGCCCAACAGATCTGCAATAAGCGTCCCGCTGACCGGGTTCTCCACGATGCGCCCTAACTCACGCCCGCCCTCACTGTCATACACGATAAAGGTCGGGATGCGCGTGATGTTCAGGGCAGCCCGGCGCTCGGGGTTCTCGCCGCTGTCAAAGACCTCCCAGGTCCAGCCGGGGAGGTGCTCGGCGATGCGGGCCATGCGCGGGAGGTTGCGGGCACAGTCCGGGCAGCTATAACGGCTCGCCACGACGACATGCGCGTGCGGCTGCGCCCTGCGTACCCGGGCAATCTGGTCGAGATCGGGGTGGTAGCGCTCGTAGATGCGGTAGTAGGTGTCGTTCACCTCCACATACTGGTGGAGGGGTGTATCGGTTATTGTCTGATCCATGCGGAGCTGCTCCAACTGCAACGTGTGTTCGCAATCACATCATGCCCGATCCCACACGCGGGCACAAGGGGCTCGGCAGGATCCGATTGAAGTAGTGAGGATCGTCCGGCTGGCATTGTGACTTGCATCAGGGGTGATGCTGCCTGTCCGCAGGCGATCTATTCAGGCAAGGTGGTGCAACTTGATCAACTGCTCGACGAGCGCCTCGGTGCCGCGTGCTTCCACGTCGAGGTCGCCGACCGGGTCGCTGAATTCGTCCATCTGCTGGAGCGCATAGGCCGTGTTGAGCCAGCCGTGGGCGAGCACTTCGAGGTCATACCCGCCCTCCATGACAAAGACGATCCGGCCATCACATAACTCATTCGCCATGCGAGTCAGCTCGCAGGTGAGCGTGTGGTAGCCGCGCAGATCAAGCTGGAGCATCGCGAGCGGGTCCGCCCAGTGGGCATCGAACCCCGCCGAAACGAGGATGAGGTCCGGCTTGAAACGGCGGGCGGCGGGCCACAGCACCCGCTCATACAGGAGTTGGAAGCCCTCCGCGCCGACACCCGGCCTGAGCGGCATGTTGATCGTCGTGCCCCGGCCCGGCCCTGCCCCGATCTCCTCAACAGCGCCGGTACCGGGGTAGAAAGGGTACTGGTGCGTCGAGACAAACAGCACACTGGGGTCCTCATAGAAGGCGTCCTGCGTGCCGTTGCCGTGGTGTACGTCGTTGTCCACGATCAGCACGCGCCGGATCGATGGGTAGCGCTGCTGCGCGACGCGGGCGGCAATCGCCGTGTTGTTGAACAGGCAGAAGCCCATGGCGCGGTCGGGGGTGGCGTGGTGCCCCGGCGGGCGCACGAGCGCGATGGCATTGTCGGCCTCCCCACTCAGCACAGCATCGACGGCGGCTATCGCCCCGCCGACCGCCAGCCGCGCCACCTCGTATGACTCCGGGCGGACGTAGGTGTCCGGATCGATCCGGCCCATGCCCCTTTCCGACGCCCGCCGCACCCGCTCGATCTGCCGCGCCGTGTGGACGAGCAGCAGGTCCTCGACGTCCGCCGGCTGCGGCTCGATTCGCTTGAGCCGCTGGCTCATGCCGGTTTCATCGAAAAGCTCCCAGACCCGTTCGATCCGCCCGGCATGCTCCGGATGGCCTTCGAGATGATGCCGCCGGTAATCTTCATGCGTCACATAGGCTGTGATCGCCACTGCCCCCGCCCCTGTGTGCTGCGTTTGCAGTAATCTTATCTTATGTCGGGAGCGGCGTCACGGGTGGGCAGCACTAGCCCGGTGCGGCAGGCGCGAAGCGGACCACAAGGGCCCCGGTCTGCAGCTTTGCGGACCGGACTTCCAGTGCCCATAGCGCG
>DGDY01000158.1 GCA_002385675.1 Anaerolineales bacterium UBA3940
GTCGGGGAAATCGAGGATGTCCTCGTTGGGGAGGCGACGCCGGACTTCGCGGAGGATGGACAGGCGGCCTACCGCGGAGGCAAGCGTGGCGATTGGGCGTGCATCGGCCACAGTAACACTCTCCCTGCTGGCGACGGGGCAGGTCAGCCCTGGCCAGGTAAGAAAAACGGGGAGACAGCTCTCCCCGATTCTACAAACAACACGTCAGGCGCGCGCTCGGGGTAACCCAAACTATCCCGCTGAAACCTCAGCGGGATAGAGAAACAACATGCCCGATGGCCAGCCCCACACGACCAGGTCAGGCCGCTACTGGCGCTTTTCCTTGAGCTGTGCGCGGCGGCCCGTGCGGTTGCGCAGATAGTAGAGCTTGGCCCGGCGGGCGTGCGCCTTGCGCACCACCTCGACGCGCTCAATGCGGGGCGAGCGCAGCAGGAAGGTACGCTCGACGCCGATGCCGTGCGACGCCGTCCGGCGCACGGTGAAGCTGGCGTTGTTGCCGCCGCCGCTCAGCGCAATAACGGTGCCGGGGAAGACCTGAATACGCTCGCGGTCGCCCTCGACGATGCGCAGGTGCACGCGCACGTTATCGCCCGGCTCCAACTCAGGGATGTTCGGGTTGTCCTGTGCTTCCAGTGATCTGATCAGTTCGTCCATAGTCCATACCAGCGCAGAGTGCTGCCGAGGCGCCGCTGCGCTTGCCTCCTCTCGCGGATCAATCTCTCTCGCCAAGTGAAGTCATTCAGGTGTCTGCCGGCGCTGTCCGCAGGCCGGCTCGCAGGTGCTGCTGTGCGCTTCCAGTAACAGACCAGCGCGGTGGCTGGTCAGGTCAGGCAGAGTTTAATGGCGCAAAGCCTTGCAGCAGAGGGAGATTATAACGTCTCAGCCGCCGCGCGGTCAAATCAAACCCCGGTGTGCTCACCGGGCAGCCAGAAGATCGCCGGGATGGCGAGGAAGGCCGCCAGCGCGCTACCGAAGAAGGCCGCCCGCAGGCCGAACGCATCGCCCGCCGCGCCGATGACCAGCGTCGCCAGAAGCTGTACCGCGAACATGATCGTCATGAAAATGCCATTGGCAATGGCGCGGTGCTCCGGCATCTGGTCCTGCACGGTTGCCATCAGCACGGGTTGTGTGGAGAGCAGTGTCACCCCCATGCCGAGCAACAATGGCACACGGAGCCAGCCCTCCACGTTGAGGAACACCAGCATCAGCGCGGCTGGGACTGCCATCGTCACGGCGAGGACGGGCTTGCGCCCCACCCGGTCGCTGATCGGGCCGCTGGTCAGCGCACCCGCCACACCTGCCAGCTCCCACAGCGAGAGCGCCGCACCCGCCGCCCACAGCGCCGCCCCCTCCGCCTCCAGGAAGGTGGGCAGATAGACCGCCAGCGACACCAGCAGGAAGCCGCGCAAGATCACGACGACAAGCATCGGGCCGAACAGCCGCCGGGCCGAAGGGAACATCGCGCGCAGGTCGGGCGGCGGGCCGGGGCGTGCCGCGACATGGCGCAGCCGCAGGTACAGCACCGCCGACGTGCCCCAGCCGATCGCCGCCAGCCGCCAGATACCCTCCAGCCCCCACATCGACACACCCCACACGGCCAGCAGCGGCCCGACCGTCCGCCCAAGCTCGCCGCCCGCCATGAAAATGCTCATCCCCTTGCCCACCTGCCGCCCGGAGATGCGGGCGACCATTGCCGGGGCGGGCGCATGGAAGGCGGCAACCGTGACGCCGACGCAAAAGAGCAGCAGCGCCAGCGGCGCATAGCCGGGCATGATCCCGGTGAGCGTCATCAGTGTGGCGGTAACGCCCGGCGCGAGGATGATGAAGTAGCGCAGGCTGGCCCGTTCCGCGACGTAGCCGATGAACGGGTTGAGCACCGCCGGTGCCTGCATGATGGACGAGAGCGCACCGCCCATCGTCAGCGTGAGCGAAAGCCGCTCGATGAGCAGGGGCAGCAGCGCGGGCAGAAAGCCGGAGAACACGTCATGCACGAAGTGACCGAAGCTGATGGTCACCACCTGCCCGGTCTGGAACGCTTCCACTTCTGCCCCCTCAACGGTACGAGGGACGGCGGCCTCTATCGCCTGATCTGCCATCTATATTTCTCCAGGAAGCCGCTTGGGCGGTATGATTGTGTGTCGTAGAGTATCGTTGAGATGCACCCGCGCCTGCAACCGTTTCACGCCGGGATGAAGGCTTTGCCGGGCGCGGCCAGCACAGTGAGGAAGCCATGACAGACAACGCTCACCCCCTCAGCATTGACACGCTGGCTGTCCAGGCTGGCAGCAAAACACCGGCAGGCAAGGCTATGCCTGCCGTCCCACCGATTATACCCTCGGTCGGGTTCGTTCACCCGGCGCTTGCCGACACCGACGCCGCGCTCGGCTATGAGGGCGGCACGCCCTTCGACCCGGACATGTACGTCTACTCGCGCTATGGCGGGCCGACGCAGGCCGCCTTTGAGGAGGCCATCACCGCGCTGGAGGGCGCGGAAGGCGCGATGAGCTTCAGCAGCGGCATGGCGGCGCTGCACGCGGCGGTCCTCGCCGTTGTGACGCCGGGCAGCACCATCGTCGCCGCCGAGCAGCTCTACGGCGTGACGCGCACCCTGCTCGACTGGATCGACGCCAACATGCAGGTGCGCGTGCGCTACGCAGACTTCCTCGACCTCGACGCGGTGCGGGCGGCGGTCGAGGAGGCGCGCCCGGCGTGTGTAATCTGCGAGGTGCTCACCAACCCGCTCTCCCGCGTGATCGAGATGGACCGGGTCGCCGAGATCGCGCATGATGCGGGCGCAATGATGCTCGTAGACAACACCTTCGCCACGCCCTTCCTGTTGCGCCCGCTTGAGCGCGGCGCGGATGTGGTCATCCACAGCACGACGAAGTTCCTGAACGGCCACGGCGACGTGCTCGGCGGGGTGCTGGCGGGGAGGCGGGACGTGGTGCAACAGGCCTACCAGCACCGGCGCGTGCTCGGCGCGATGCCCTCCGCCTTTGACGCGTGGCTCTCGCTGCGCGGGCTGCGCACGCTGGCCGTCCGCATGCGGCAGGCATGTACGAGCGCCGCGCAGATCGCCCGCTGGCTCGCCGCGCATCCACGTGTCTCGAACGTGTACTACCCCGGCCTGCCCGCCGACGCCGGGCACGAGGCGGCAACGCGGCTCTTCGGCGGGGAGCACTACGGCAGCATGCTGGCCTTCGAGGTGGCCGGGCTGGATCGCGCCGGGGCCTTCAGGCTGATGGAAAGTCTGCGGCTGATCAAGCCCGTCACCAGCCTGGGGGATGTCTACAGCATCGTCCTGCACCCGGCGAGCGCGTCGCACCGGGCGCTGACGCCCGAACAGCGCGAGGCGCAGGGCATCACCGAGGGCGTGCTGCGCCTGTCCGTCGGCATTGAAAGCCCCGACGACCTGATCGCCGACCTTGAGCAGGCGCTCGCGGCGGCTGCGCCTGCCGGTTAACTGGCCCGCCCCGGCATCTGGTCTTTCCAGCGCAACTCGCATCCTGTATGCTCAGGTCATAAGGGTGCAGAGTAGTGATGGGAGAAAACAGAAATGCCGGGAACTTACACGTATACAGCACGCAGCGCGGAAAACCCCGCGCACACGGCAACCTTCACGCTGCACGAGGGGCGGATGTCGGTTGACATGGGCGCGGGCATGGAAGACCTTGAGCGGATAGCGCACGAGGCACAGGAACAGCAGGGCACGCTCCAGAAGGCGAAAGCCGTCATCAGCGAGCTTCCCCGCCTTCAACCTGCGATGGTGCGCATGGCCCAGAGCAGCTACGATGTGCATGACGTCTCAGCGAACGCCTCCGGGGATGGGCTATCGGTGACGGCGTGGACCAGCATCGGCGGGCTGAAGGCCGTGCCGATGATGCTCAACTGGAGCCACGTCGACAACCCCGACGCGGCCAGAGCCTTCGTCGAGGAGCTTGAGCAGTTCAAGCGCGAAACACCCGACAGCGGCCTGCCCGGCCCGCTCGACTACTGGGGCACGTGGATCCTGGGCCTGATGTTCGGCGTAGCGCTCGGCTGGTGGCTGCTCAGCCGCCGGGGCGACAGCCAACCGTCGCTCACACACCGGCTGGAGGACTGGGGCCTGCATTAGTACGAATGGGGCTTTTCTCCAGCCGCAAACGGGATAGAATAAGGCAGGGAACCTCCTTTCAACCCCGCCCCTGACGCGTCGCAGGCGCGACGGGGGTGGGGTTTGACTGCCCGGCAGCCGCCGCGATTACCAAACCAACTCCGCACTGCCTATACTGAACGATAGAGACTCCAACCTGAACTGAGGACAACCCATGCCGCTAACCTTTATCAACTGGCTGCTTGCTTTCTCCCCCGTGCTGACGGTCCTCATCCTGATGCTGGTGTTCAACTGGGGCGGCAGCAAGGCGGGCGCCGCCGCCTGGTTCGTCGCGGTGATCGTCGCCGCGCTGCGCTTCGGCGCGGGCCCGGAGTTGATCGCCTACGCCCAGGTCAAGAGCATCCTGCTCACGCTCGACGTGCTGCTGATCATCTGGTCGGCGCTGCTGCTGTTCCACGTGGCGGACGAGGCGGGCGCGGTGGACGTGATCGGCGAGCGCCTGCCTGCGCTGACCGCCAACCGCATGATGCAGTCGCTCCTGCTCGGCTGGGTCTTTGTGTCCTTCCTGCAGGGTGTGGGCGGCTTCGGCGTGCCGATTGCGGTCGTCGCGCCGCTGCTCGTCGGGCTGGGCTTCGGGCCGATGCAGGCCGTGATCATGGCGTCCATCGGGCACGGTTGGGCGGTGCCGTTCGGCTCGCTCGCCACGTCATACGTCGCGCTGATCGGGACGAGTGGCCTGCCCGGCGAGACGTTCGCGGCGCAGACAGCCCTGCTGCTGTCCGTAACGATATTTTTCAGCGGGGCGATTGTCGCCTATGTTGGTGCGGGTTGGCGCGCCATGCTGCACGGCTTGCCCGCCATCGCCATCCTGTCGCTCGTTATGAGCGTGGTGCAGTACTTTCTGGCAACGGCAGGGCTGTTCTCGCTCGGCGCAACGGGCGCGTCGCTCGTCGGCATGCTCGCCGGGATCGCGCTGACGCGCATCCCGGTCTACCATAACGCCGACGCCGACGCTAAGCCTCTGCCGGGGATCAGCCCCCAAGCCAACCCGGCAGCGGACCCGCCCGGCGCGGTCGAGAAGCGGCGCTCGCTCGTGGTGTCGCTCTCGGCTTACGGTGTACTGATCGTGCTGGCGTTCGGCATCAACCTCATCCCCGCGCTCGACGCCTTCTTCAACCAGGTGAGCCTCACGCTGTCATTCCCGGAGATGGTCACCGCCGCCGGCTGGGTGACGCCCGCCGAGCAGGGGCGCAGTCTGAGCCTCTTCGGGCACCCCGGCTCGATCCTGACGTATTCGGCGCTCACCGCCTTTGTCATTTACACGCGGGCGGGCTACTACAGGCCGGGCGCGGCGCGGCGCATCCTGAACAAGGTGGCACGGGGCGCGGTGTCGTCCAGCCTGGGCATCGCGGCGATGGTCGGCATGGCAACCATCATGGGGCATGCGGGGATGGTCAACATGATGGCGCGGGGCATCAGCGAGGGCGTCGGCGATGCGCTCTACCCGGCGATTGCGCCGGTTATCGGTGCGCTGGGCGCGTTCATGACCGGCAGCGCCACCAACTCGAATGTCGTGTTCGGCGCGCTCCAGCGCCAGACCGCCGACCTGCTCGGCATCAGCGCCACGCTGATCGTCAGCGCCCAGGCCACCGGCGCGGCGATGGGCAGTGTGCTCGCCCCGGCCAAGCTCATCGTCGGCTGCACCACCGTCGGGCTGACGGGTGACGAGGGGATCGTCATCGGGCGCATGCTGGTGCTCGGGCTGATCCTGGTGGCGATTGTGTCGCTGATGGTATGGCTGATAGCGAGCCTGTGAGCGCCGCCAGAGAGGAGGATCGACCGTGAGCTTGAAGAAACTCGAGGGCACCGGCACACCGAAGTGGCGCGCGCGCGTGAAGTTCCCGGTGCAGGCGGGCGCGCTGATCATCACGGTTGCCGGTTCGTTCATGCTGTACTGGGCGCTTGAAACCGGCCACGATCTGCTGGCGGCGATTGTGTTCGGCACCGTCGCGCTCAGCTTCGCCCTGACGATCTGGATCTCGTAGGCCCCGGCCCGGCGCGGGCTGAGGGGACGGTAACATTTTTGCCGCGCGTCTAAAACATACTATAATGATAATGATTGTCGCGCTTTCAGGCGCGACCTACCTTTTCATTTCGCTTTCACTCTCGCCCCCGCGCCTCACCCCCTTTCCCCACGCATCCTGTTCGTCGCACGACCGCACCAACTCGCTCCAGTGATGATGCGAGGCTATTCACGGCTGTGGACGACAATCAGGAGCATGGGGGATGATCTGTCCGAACTGCCACACACACAACCCCGCAGGCGCGAAGTACTGCGTGAACTGCGGGTACAGCCTGCCAGAATCCTGCCCCCACTGCGGTGTGGAGACGCCGGTCGCGGCGCGGTTCTGCCTAAACTGCGGCTCACCGCTCGCCAGGCCGCCCCTGAACCCCGTACCTGCCGCCCATGACCCCGATCCCGCAGCCGATCTGGACAGCTCGCTTGAGGCACTGAACCGCCGTGCACGGGTCGTCGGGGAGCGCCGGGTTGTGACGGCGCTGTTTTGCGATGTAACCGGCTCAACCGCGATGGCCGAGCAGCTTGACCCCGAAGACTGGGTCATGATCATGAACGGCGCGTTCGGGCACCTCATCCGCCCGGTGTACCGCTATGAAGGCACGGTCGCGCGGCTGATGGGCGATGCCATCCTCGCGTTTTTCGGCGCGCCGGTCGCGCATGAGGACGACCCGGAGCGCGCCGTGCTCGCCGGGCTGGAGATGCTCAGCACCATCAAGCCGTATTGCGAGCGCATCCGCCAGCGCTTCGGCCTGGATTTCAACGTGCGCGTGGGCATCAACACCGGGCCGGTCGTCGTGGGCGAGGTCGGCTCGGAGCTGGCGATGGAGTACACGGCGATGGGTGACGCGGTGAACGTCGCGGCGCGCATCGAGGAGACCGCTGCGCCGGGCACGGTGCAGATCTCCGAAACCACCTACCGGCGTGTGGCGCGGCTGTTCGAGGTCGAGCCGCTTGGCCCGATCCAGGTCAAGGGGAAGCGCACGCCGATCCCCGTGTACCGCGTGCTGGGGCGCAGGTCGGACATCAGGCTGGTGCGCGGCGGCGAGGGGCGGCGCGCGCCGCTCGTCGGGCGTGATGCCGAGCGGGCCAGGCTGAGCGCGATCATCGGCGAGGTGCTTCAGGGGCGCGGGCAGATCGTGTTCCTGGTCGGCGAGGCCGGGCTTGGCAAGAGCCGCCTCATTGAGGAGACCCGCCAGGAGTGGGAGCGGCAGGGCGGGCGGCGCGGCGATTGGTCGGACAGCCGGGGCCTCGCATATGACAGCGCCCACCCCTACGGCATGTTCGTGCAGCGGCTGTACCAGTACTTCGGCGTGCTGCCCGACGACACGCCCGCCGTGATCCGGGAGAAGGTCGCGCAGGGGGCGGTCAACATGCCGAGCGGGCAGGGCACACTGGTCACCCACGCGGTTGAGATGTTACTCGCCGCGGATGGGACTTCCGACGAGCCGCAGCCTGAAGGCGAGGTCGTCCGGCGACAGCTTGCCGATACCGCCGTCAAGCTCTGGCGGGCGCTCGGCAAGAACGCGCCCGGCGTCTCGGTGTTTGACGACCTGCACTGGGCCGACTCCGCCTCGGTGGACCTGCTCATCCACCTTTTTCAGGTGGTAGAAAACTCGCCGATCCTCTTCCTGTGTGCGATGCGCCCCTACCACGACTCGCTCGCCTGGCAGGCCAAAGAGATCGCCGCGAGGCGCTACCCCGACCGCTACACGGAGATCAGCCTGGGGCCGCTCTCCGACGATGACAGCCGGGCGCTGGTCGACAGCCTGCTCGAAAACGCGGACGAGGCGGCCTCACTGCGCGAGCTGATCCTGAGCAAAGCCGAGGGTAACCCCTTTTTTGTCGAGGAGGTCGTGCGCGCGCTCGTGGACGAGGGCACGGTCGTGCAGGACGAGGCGAGCGGGCGCTGGCAGGTTGTGGCAAGCGTCGATGACATCGTCATCCCGGACAGCCTGCGCGGGCTGCTGATGGCCCGCATCGACCGGCTGGAGGAGGAGACGCGGCGCACGCTCCAGCTTGCCGCTGTGATCGGGCGCTCGTTCCACTATCGCGTGCTGGAGCGCATTTCGGGCGCCGCCGGGCGGCTCGACGAGCAGATCAGGCTGCTGGAGCAGTCCGACCTGATTCAGGAGGCGGCACGCACCCCCGAACTGGAGTACATGTTCCGGCATGAGATGACGCGCGAGGCGGCCTACCACTCGATCCTGCGCATCGAGCGGCGGCGCTTCCACCAGCGGGTCGGGGAGGCCGTCGAGGAACTGTTCGCCAACCGGCTGGAGGACGAGGCCGACCGGCTCGCCTACCACTTCGAGCAGGCCGGGGACGACGCGCGCGCGCTGGATTATTACACAATGGCGGGCAACCGGGCCGCGCGCCTGTACGCCAACACAGAGGCCGCCGCCCACTACACGCGCGCGCTGGTGCTTGCCCGGCAGTTAGATGTGCCCGGCGACCACCTCGCCCACCTATACGGCAGGCGCGGGCGCATGTACGAGTTGAACGGGCGGTACGACGAGGCGCTCGCCAACTACCGGGAGCTTGAAGCGCTGGGCGTCGAGCGGGACGACCCCGCGATGGTGCTTGCAGCGCTCATCCCGCAGGCGACCGTGCATGTCGTGCCGACGATGCGCTTCGATGCGAACGAGGGCCGGGCGCTCAGCGAGCGCGCGCTGGCGCTCGCCCGCGAGCTTGAGGACCACGGCGCTGAGTCGGAGGCGCTGTGGAACATGATGCTGCTCGACTACTTCACCGGCAACATCAACCGCTCGCTGGAGTACGGCGAGCAGGCATTGAGCATCGCGCGGCAGCACCAGCTTCAGCGGCAGGAGGCCTACGCCCTGCACGACCTTGCGCGGGCCTACATGGCCGCCGGGCGCACGGAGGAGGCCTGGGAAGCCGAGATGAAGGCGTACAACGCCTGGCGCGAGCTTGGCAACATCCCCATGCTGGCGGACAGCCTTGGCTCGCTGGCCGACGGCGCGTTCCTCATCGGGGACCTCGATGCGGCGCTCAAGTACGCCGAGGAGGGGGTGCGCCTCAGCCGCTCCATCTCGAACTACTGGGGCGAGTCGTACAACCTCGGCACGCTGGGCACGCTGCACGTCGAGCGCGGGAACGTCAGTGAGGGCATGCAGATGATCCGCGACTCGATGCTGCTCGCAGAGCAGGCGAACTTCCTCGCGGTGGACGCCAGCGCCTCGGCCATCCTTTCCTTCTTCTACTCGCAGTTCGGCGATATGGCGTCTGCCTTCCGCATCGCCCGCCCGTTGCTGAACGAGAAAGGGCAGAGCACGCTGTTTCCCCAGCTTGGCGAGCTTGTCCACGGGCTGCTATACGCGGCTGCCGGGGACTTCGACCGGGCCGCCGAATACCTCGACGGCACAACCTTCGACAGCTTACCGGTGGAGTCGATGTCCGTCTACAGCGCGATCATCGCGGATAACCTGGCGGCGCTCGCCGCGGACCGGGGCAACTACGACGAGGCGCTATCCATTACCGGGCGGATGATCGACCATATGCGCAAGATGGGCCAACGCATTTTCCTGCCGGACCTGTTGCACCGGCAGGGGAAGCTGCTCCTCGCACTTGAACGGTTGAACGATGCGCATGAGGCCCTCCTGCAAGCGCGGGCGGAAGCCGAGACGATGCGGTCGCGGCGCAGCCTGTGGAGCATCCTGCTCTCGCTGGCGGATGTCGAGGAGCAGCTTGGCGACAGCGAGGCGGCGGAGGCGTGCCGGGCGGAGGCCCGCGACGTGGTCGACTACCTGGCCGACCACATGGACGACCCCGCGCTGCATGCCGCCTTCCTCGCGCTGCCCCGGGTGGACGCCTTAATGGGGACAAAACCGACGTTCAAGAGGAGATAGGGATCGTATGGCAAAGCCGAGCATTCTAGCCGTAGACGACGAACCCCAGGTGCTGAACGCCGTTGTGCGCGACATCCGGGCGCGGTTTGGCCGCGACTACCGGGTGCTGAAGGCTGGCTCCGGGCAGGAGGCCCTCCAGCTTGTGCAGGAACTCAAGAAGCGCAACGAGCCGCTCGCCCTGTTTGTCGTCGACCAGCGCATGCCAGAGATGACCGGCACGGAGTTCCTTGCAGAGGCGCGCAAGTACTACCCGGACGCGCGCAAGATGCTCCTGACGGCTTATGCCGATACGCAGGCGGCCATCGAAAGCATCAACACCATCGAGCTGGATTACTACCTGCTCAAGCCCTGGCACCCGCCGGAGCAGCACCTGTACCCCGTGGTTGAAGACCTGCTCAGCGACTGGGCCGCGACGGCGGAGATGCCGTACGAGGGCATCCGTGTGGCGGGCACGCTGTGGTCGCCGACGAGCCACCGCGTCAAGGACTTCCTCGCCCGCAACCGCATCCCGTACCAGTGGCTGGACATCGAGAAGGATGAGGAGGCCCGCACGCTGTTCGAGGCGGTGACGGATGAGAACTACAGTATGCCCGCCGTGTTCTTCCCGGATGGCACGGTGCTCATCGACCCGGGCAGCCGCGAGCTTGCCGAGAAGCTCGGCATGCACACCGACGCCTCCGACACCTACTACGACCTCATCATCGTGGGCGCGGGGCCTGCCGGGCTGGGGGCCGCCGTATACGGCGCGTCGGAAGGGCTGCGCACCGCGCTGATCGAGCGCGAGGCGACCGGCGGGCAGGCAGGCACCAGCTCGCGCATTGAGAACTACCTCGGCTTCCCCAAGGGGCTGAGTGGCGCGGACCTCGCGCGGCGGGCGACGGCGCAGGCGGAGCGGCTCGGCGCGGAGATCCTCATTCCGCAGGAGGTGTGCGGCATCCGCGCGGAGGACCCGTACCGCATTGTGCGGCTTGTAGACGGCACGGAACTAAGCTGCCGGGCGCTGGTGCTGGCAACGGGCGTCAACGTGCGGCGGCTCGACGCGCCGGGCGTGGCAGAGCTGACCGGGCGGGGCGTGTACTACGGCGCTGCCGTGACCGAGGCGGCCTACTACCGGGACGAGCATATTGTGGTCATCGGCGG
>DGDY01000100.1 GCA_002385675.1 Anaerolineales bacterium UBA3940
AAGTCCTACCTGCTCGACCAGTCGTTTATTGCCGGTATCGGCAACGTGTACGTGCAGGACACGCTGTGGCTGGCGCGGCTCCACCCGGAGCGCCGGGCGAACACGCTGAGCGATGACGAGATCGCCGCGCTGCACCGCGCCATCCGGCACGTGCTGCGCACCGGCATCGAGGCGGGCGGCGGCCCCGGCGAGAAGGACGTGTACGGCCAGCCGGGGCGCTATGACACGCGGCTTCAGGTTGGCTACCGTACCGGCAAGCCCTGCCCCGACTGCGGCACTATTATTGAGGAGTTGCGCGTCGGCCAGACGACGAGCTACATCTGCCCGCACTGCCAGCCGCTCGTCTAGCCTCTGCTCCAGCATAAGAGGATTGACAGGAGAGCCGGACCGTTATAGGATAGGCGTTATCGACAATTTTTCTCGTATTTCTCCGCTTCACACTCTCATACCCCCGTCGCCGCTGCCACCTCCTGGTTGGTTTTGGAGATGTGCGGCCCATATTCAAGTTTTTAGTCGCTGCGTCACACCCATCTCATAACGGGACGACGCTTTGTTTGTGTGTGCGCTCCTCTCTCCCGCAGCAGCTTGCCGCCGTTTGCTGTGGCACGCCCTTTTCACGTTCGGAGTCCTGAAGGAAGAGGCATTATGAAGGGGCTGCGGTTTTACTTATTCGGCAACCTCCGTATCGTCCGGGTCGACCAGTATGAAGAAGAGATCGCCGTGCCGCCGTCGGTTCAGTCGCTGCTGGCTTACCTGCTGCTACACAGGCGGCGGAGCCATCGCCGGGAGATCCTCGCCAGCGTGTTCTGGGGCGAACACGACGAGGCCAGCGCGCGGCGCTGCCTCAACACGGCGCTGTGGCGGCTGCGGCGCGAGCTTCAACTGGACGAGGAACTGGGCGCTGTGCAGACGCTGGCAAGCGGCGAGCTTGTCGTCGCGCCCTCCGACAACTGCTGGCTGGACATCGCCGCCTTTGAGGAACATCTCACAGCCGGGCTGGCCCCGCACGGCAGTGAGATGACTTCGGAGCACATCGCGGCGCTTGAGGCGGGCATTGAGCTTTACACAGGCGAACTGCTCGAAGGCTTCTACGATGACTGGGTGCTCGCCGAGCGCGAGCGCATGCGCCTGCTCTACCTCAAGGCGCTGGGGCGCCTGGTGCAGGTCTACCGCCACTACGGGCCCTACAGCCGGGGGCTTGAATACGCGCATCGCATCCTCGAACTCGACCCGCTCCGCGAGCAGATTCACCGCGAGGTGATGCGCCTGTACGTCAAAACCGGCCACCGGGCGGCGGCGGTGCAGCAGTACCACTACTGCCAGGAGGTGCTGGCAGAGGAGCTTGGCATTGCGCCGATGGCGGAGACACAGGCGCTCTACCTGAAAATCCTCCAGGGGTCGGCGCATGAGAACGGGTCTGTGCCGTCCGCCGAGAACCGGGAGATCAAGCACGTGCTGAGCCAGCTCAGCACCGCGATGGCAAGCCTCAACGAGGCATCCGCCCAACTCCGGCATACCGCGCAGTTGATCTCGGAGCTGCTGGGGCGCAACGAACCGCACTGACGCGATCCGCCCCGTGAGCGGGTTGTGATAAGCCCGTGATAGCCACGTGATAGACCTGTGCTAAAAGGTTGCTCACCAGGGTGAGCAGCCTTTTTTGTGCCCCCGCCCCGCGCCCGTGCTGACACGCGACGAGAAGAGTATGCACAAAGACGAAGAGAGCGCGCATGTCTTTATCGTCCGTGTCTGGCGCGAACCGCGCGAGTTAGAGGATGCGGCAATCATCTGGCGGGGTGTCGTCGAGCATGTGGAGAGCGGGGACAGGCGCTACTTTACCCGGCTGGGAGCCATGACAGAGTATATCCGGGGCTATCTGGAGCAGATGGGAGTTGAGTTCGGGCCGTTATCACAGGTGAAGCGATGGCTGAAGGGATAGGCTTTACCCCGCCCGACGAGCGAGTTTTTCACGAGGAATTGTTACCCGCGCTGCGCCGCCTCGACGCGGTGCTGGAGCGCGCCGTGCAGCAGGCCCAGCAAGTCTACGGGGCGGAGTCGGCAGTGGACCGCTTCCGCGGGCTGTACATCAGCAACGAGCAGGCCGAGCGCTCGCTGCGGCGCGCGCCGGGCGAGCCGCTCTTATGGCCAACCCCGCCCGCCCCCGACGCCGCGACCGCTGCACCGGCTCGCCGCTTCCCCCGCTGGCGGCGGGGCCGCAGGCAGCAGCAGGCCCCTCAGCCCGCGCCGGACCCGACCGCCACTGGCGAAACGCGCGCACTCGCCACGCAGGGCGGCGAGAAGCCCGCCCGGCTCCCCGCGACGACCGGCAGCCCGGGGCCGCAGTTCGCGCAGCTTCAGCAGGCGTTCGACCTCACCGGCTTCGACCTCGACGTGGTGCTGCTGGCCCTCGCGCCGGAGCTTGACCGCCGCTACGGGCAGCTTTACGCCTATCTGCAGGATGACGTGAGCCGCCGCCGCCCGAGTGTTGACCTCGCGCTGAACCTGCTCTGCGCGACCGCCGCCGAGAAGATCAGCCAGCGTGCGCGTTTCAGCCCGCAGGCTCCGCTCGTTCGTCACCGGCTGCTGCACATCCTGAGCGACCGCGACGAGGAGAGCGCGCCGCTCCTCGCACGCTATCTCAAGCTCGACGGGCAGATCGTGCGCTTTTTGCTGCGCCAGCGCACGCTGGACTCTCGCCTCGCGCCCTTTTGCGACCTGCTCCCGCCCGGCGACGCCCCCGGTAATGGTCCGCAGGCGGAGGACCTCGCGCAGATGGTCCGGAGCGCCCGCGACGCGGGCCGCCCGCTGCGCGTGTATATCCGCGCGCTGGACGCCGGGCAAGCCCGGCAGGCCGCACACATGGCCGCCGCCCAAGCGGGTGCGCTGCTGCTGCGCGTCGATCTGCGGGAAGCACCCGCGCTGTGCGGCGCGCCGGAGGAACTGCCTTACGTGATCATGCGTGAGGCATGGGTGCATGATGCCGTGCTGCTCATTGAGGGGATGGACGTGCTGGCGGGCGAGGAGCAGACGCGGGCGAGAGAGTGCCTGCTGCGGGCGCTTGCCGCCGGGCAGGGCGTCGCGCTGATGGACGGGGCCCAACCCTGGCGACCTGCCGCAAACACGATTACGGGCGTTGTCGCGCTTGAGCTTGACCCGCCCGACGCCGTCGAGCGGCACGCGCTGTGGGAGGCGTCGCTGGCTGCCACCGGGGCCAGCGCCCCCGCCGACCTGCTGGACCGGACCGCACGCCGCTTCCGCCTCACGCCGACGCAGATCGCCGAGGCAAGCATGGCCGCGGCGGAGCGCGCCCGGCTGCACGCCGCCCCCGACCCGGAAACCGGGCTGGTGGAGGTGGCCGAGGCGGACCTGCTCGCCGCTGCCCGCGCACAGACCGGGCACGACCTCGCCACGCTCGCCCAGAAGATCGAACCGGTGTACCGCTGGGATGACATCATCCTGCCCGACGACAGCAAGGCGCAGCTTCGAGAGATTGTGCAGCGGGTCGATCACCAGCACACCGTTCTGCACGACTGGGGCTTCGCCGAGACACACTCGCGCGGCAGGGGCGTTAACGCGCTGTTCAGCGGGGCGAGCGGAACCGGCAAGACGATGGCGGCGGAAATCCTCGCCCGCGAACTGGGGCTGGACCTGTACCGCATCGACCTGTCCGGCGTGGTCAGCAAGTATATCGGCGAGACGGAGAAGAACCTCGACCGCATTTTCCGCGCCGCCGAACACGCCAATGCCATCCTCTTCTTCGACGAGGCCGACGCGCTGTTCGGCAAGCGCTCGGAGGTGCGCGACTCCCACGACCGCTATGCCAACATCGAGATTTCCTACCTGCTGCAGAAGATGGAGGAGCACGACGGCATCACGATCCTCGCCACGAACCTGCGCCAGAACCTCGACGACGCCTTCATGCGCCGCCTGACCTGCACCGTTCACTTCCCCTACCCCGACGCAGCGAGCCGCCTGCGCATCTGGCAGGGTGTCTGGCCGCAGTCGGACCTGCTCGCGGCGGATGTGGACTTCGAGTACCTGGCGGAAACCTTCCCGCTGTCGGGCGGCAACATCAAGAACATCGCCGTTGCCGCCGCCTATCTCGCCGCCGCCGAGGACAGCCCTGTAACGATGAGACACCTGTTTGCCGCGTTGCGGCGTGAGTATCAGAAGCTCGGCAAGAGCATTGCACCTGAGGAGATCGACGAGCATCTGGAGAAGGTCCGCACGCAGACGAGCGAGCCGATTTAACACGCCGGAGGGAGCAGCGATGGTCACATCCAGCCAGCCTGACGACCGGGTGCACCGGGAGGAGTTCAACCGGGGGCTGATCTACACGCACAACCGGGCCAACGCCAACACCGCCGAACTGCACCGCGTCGTCGCTATGCTAACCGCCCTCAGCGACCTGCTGGTCGAGCGCGGCCTGCTCGACCGGGAGGAGATCGAGGCGCGGAAGCAAGCCGCCGCGCAGGCCCTCCAGCGCGAGTACCTGTCTCAGGGCATGGGCACCGCCATGCAGGACTTCGGCGTGAGCAAGTACCAGTTCCATCTCAGCGCCGAGGTGGACTGCGCGAGCAAAATCCACCTGTGCCGGGCAGCATGTTGTCGCCTGCCGCTCGCGCTCTCCCGCGAGGACGTGCGCGAGGGCGTCATGCAGTGGGACCCCGGCCAGCCGTACATGATCGCACGCGGCGAGGACGGTTTCTGCGTGCACATGGACCGCGAAACGCGCGGCTGCACCGTGTACGAGCAGCGGCCCATCCCCTGCCGGGGCTACGACTGCCGCCAGGACCGGCGCATCTGGCTTGACTTTGACGCTGGCGTGGTCAACCCGCGCATCTACGAGGAGGGCTGGCCCGCCTCGCTGGAGATCGAAGACGTGGAAGAGCCAGGCGGAGAGCATCAGCATGGCTAGGAGCCGCGAGCGCAAGCCCGGCCAGGGAGCCGACGCCGAGCGCGAGGACAGCGCCCCCAAGCCGGAAGGCCCGGCAGGCGACTCGCCTCACAGGGCCGCGCTCGACTGGCAGCGCCGGGCGGGCAACCGCGCCATGAGCGACGCTGTGGAAGCCGCACAGCGCGAGCCGGGCCGCCCACTCGACCCGGCCACACGCAGCCGCCTGGAGGCGCGGCTCGGCCTCGACCTGAGCTGGGTGCGGATCCACACCGGGGCACGGGGCGAACGGGCCGCCCGTCTGACCGGCGCGAAGGCGTTTACGGTGTTGAGATGAAGAAGCGCGCCTATCACGATTTTGCGGAGTACGCGGCCAGGCACATCGAACTGGTGCTGGAAGCGATTAAGACCATCCCGGCTGAGTAAAGCAGCCGCGTAAAGGGGACCGATGGCCGAGTCGACCGTAACCCACGCCAACCGGGAAAGTAAAGCCGAGCCAGCAGGCCGGACGGCAAGAACGCCCGCGCACGGGCGCGGCCTTGTGGCGAGTGTCCGGGCGCTGCAGCGCGCCGCCGGGAACCAGACCGTCAGCGAGAGCATCGGCGACCTACCCGAACACGTGCACGCGATCCTGCGCTCGCCGGGGCAACCGCTCGACGCGGCGGCACGGGCCGAGATGGAGGCGCGCTTTGGCGAGGACTTCGGCGACGTGCGCATCCACGCCGACACGCGGGCGCACGCCTCCGCGCGCGGGCTGCTGGCGAAGGCTTATACCATCGGCAGGCATATCGCCTTCAGCGTGGGGCGCTACCTGCCGGGCACCGATGAGGGGCGCAGGCTGCTGGCCCATGAACTCACGCACGTCGTGCAGCAGCGCCGGGGCGGCAGCGCCCCGCCCCTCAACGCCAGCGCGCCGCACGAGTACGAGGCGGCGGCGGTCAGCCGGGCGGCGAGCGCCGGGCAGGCCGTCAGCGTGCAGGGGGCGACCGGCGTCGGGCTAGCGCGCGCCCCGGACGACGGGCAGAATGCCATCACGCCGGAGGAGCTGTGGAAGATTGTGCAGTCGCAGCGCGGGTTCAGCGCGACCGAGCCGGGGCACGCCGTCGAGGCGGCCAAAGAGAAGGTCAACGAGCTTGAGAAGAAAGTCAGCGCCGACCCAAAGAACAAGACCCTCCAGGCGGAGCTGAAAAAGGCACAGCGTCACCTGAAACGCACGCAGAAACACACGCTGAAGGTCGATCCGGCTGGCGTCGGCAAACCGATCGGTCAGGGCTATGCCACCTATGCCGCCGTGCAGATCGTCGATGCGAACGGCAAGATGGTGGCGTTCGCCCTCGGCTCGTTCGACAAGGCGGGCCATGCCGAGGAGCACGCCATCAACCAGCTTAAGGCGCAGCTTGCCGGTCGGCAGGTCCCCGGCGGACGGATCGAGGTGGCTGTCGACCAGGTGGTGTGCGGCAAGTGCCGCAAGGCGCTGCAAGCGTTTGCCAAGGAGATCGGCGTCGGATCGGTTGACGCCTACTACCCGACGCGCCCGCCGGTTGGCAAGACGACCGGCAAGGTTTCCCCCAAGACGGCGGCGCGAGGCTCCGTACAGAAGGGGCGCGACGTCACGCTGGACAGGGATAGGGTCTACACCGGGGGCGGCACACCCGGCAAGCCGCCGCCGACCCCAACACCGTCGCCTACCCCTGAAGCGAAAAAAACGCCCACCCCCGCGACCAAAGCCGAAGCCAAGAAGCGGGTCATCACCCGGCACGCGAAGAACACGGACTTCCAGACGAAGGGCCGGGTCAAGCATACCGACCGCTCCGGCAGCACCTACTCGCCGCCCCAGACGCAGATGCGTGGCAGAACGCGGACCAAGTTCAAGCCGAAGGGCGCGGGCCTCGCCGAGGTGCTGCCTGCCGCGATGAACGCCCTGCAGGACAAGATCATCCGGCACCGCGTCGCCGTGGACATGCTGCACCAGTGGTCCAAACTGGAGAAGTGGCGGCGAGACCACCCCAACGACGTGATCATCGCGGTCGTCTCGCTGCAGGAGTGGGAGCACCCCGACCCCGCCGGGCAGGTCGCGCGGGCGGTGAACTACGTCGAGTTCTATCACGGGGCGACGGTCGCGGAGGCAGAGGCGAAAACGTCCGGCCTGTTGCGCAGACTCCCCCCGTCCGGCTGGCGCGAGGTCGGGCCGTTCATCGGCATCATCCAGCCGACCGACGACCTGGACGAGGTGAAGGAACATGTAGAAGACCAGGAAGGGTGCTTCATTGCCACGGCCTGCTACGGCTCTGCGCTCGCGCCGGAGGTGGCGCTGCTCAGAACCTACCGCGACGCCGTGCTGCGCCAGAGCCGGGCGGGGCGGGCGTTCATCCGTCTGTACTACGCCACCTCGCCGCCGGTCGCGGAATTTCTGCGGCGGCACGAGCAGGCTCGCCGCGCCGTGCGGGTGCTGATCCTGCGGCCCGTTGTGGCGAGCGTCCGGCGGTGGACAGCCAGCCGGCGGGAGGCACGCGCCCATGCCTGACGCACACGCCCTGCTCATCCCCTCCAGCATCGGCTTTGCCCACCTGGGGCGGTTGCTGCTCATCGCGGACGCCCTGCGCCAGAGCGGTCACAGCGTGGCCTTTGCCTATGGTGGGCCGCACGGCGATGTGATCACCGCGCTCGGCTACCCGTGGCTGCCCATCGCGGACATCACGCTCGGAGAGCGCGGCGTGTTCGAGCGCGCTGTGCTGGAGCATTACACCCCGGACGTGATCGAGCGGTGCATGCAGAGCGAGCTTGCGGCGTTCGAGGCGTTCCGCCCGCAGGTGGTCGTGACGGACTTCCGGCCCACCGCGCCGATCTCGACGGCGCTCGCGGGCGTGCCGCACCTCGCCGTGCTGAACGCCTACGCAACGGAGGCCTTCGACGCAGCGCGGCTGCTGGCAGAACCCGCCGCAAGCCCCCTCCGCTACCGGCTGACGCAGCAGGCGATACACGGGTTCGTGCGCTGGCAGGCCCGCCGCTTTGCGAGCGACCTCAACCGGGCGGCGCGGCGGTTCGGCGTGAGCGGCAGGCGGACGCTTTACGGCTACCTCGGCGGCGAGGTGAACCTGCTGGCCGACCTGCCCGGCTTCGTGCCGTTGACACGCCTGCCCCGGCACAGCTTCCTGACCGGCCCACTCATCTGGGAGGGGCTTGAGCAGCCCTACCCGCCGTTGCCGCCGCTCCGGTCCAGCCAGAGGCGTGTCTACGTCACCATCGGCAATACCGGCAGCCCGGCGCTGATCGATGCGGTCGTGGAGGCGTTCGCCGGGCGCGGCGAATATCAGGTGATTATCACGACGGGCGCGTACGTGTCCCCCGCCGGGGGCCTCGGCGAGAACATCCACGCTTACCGCTTCCTGCCCGGCTCGGCAGTCATGCGGCAGAGCGACGTGGCCATTCACGGCGGGGGCAACGGCACGACCTACCAGTGCCTCGCCAACGGCCTGCCCGCCGTCGTCGTGCCCTCGAACAACGACCAGATCATCGCGGCGCGGCTCGTTTGCTGGCACGGTGTCGGCGTGCCCCTGTCGCTGCACGGCCTGACCGCCGGCAGGCTGGCCCGCGCTGTCGAGCACGTCCTGTCCCGCGAGACGTACCGCACGCGGGCGGGCGCGTGGCAGCAGCGCATGGTGGGCGTGGATGGAGCAGGCGCGGCAGCGCAGGTGATCAGCGCGGCGGCACGCGCCGCCGCTATCCATCCGCGCGGCTGGCAGCATTCGCTGCGCGGCCTGATGGAGCAGCCTCATGCGGCAGTCTAAGCAGAACGCCCAGCAGCAGGCGGTTCCTGAACGCAGCAGACGGGAACCAGCCACCCGCGAGCGCCCGCGCACAGGGCTGGCGTCGCTGCACCGCGCCGCAGGCAACCACGCGGTCGGCGAGTGGTTGAGCGGCGACCCGCCGCCCCCCGCCCCGCGTGGATCGACTCGGTCGCACCGGCTACCGCATCCGCTGACGGGCAACCTGCCCGGCACAGGCTACCCGCTCGACGGTGCGACGCGGGCGCGCATGGAGCAGCGCTTCGACCACGATTTCGGCGGGGTGAGGCTGCACACGGGCAGTGCCGCCGCCGGGACGGCGCGCATGGTAGGCGCACGGGCCTTCACGGTGGGGGAGGACATCATTTTTGCTGCCGCGCCGACCGAACGCCTGCTCACCCATGAGTTGGCGCACGTCGTGCAGCAGGCGAAAGGCGGCTCCGCACCCGGCGCGGCGGCATACGCCCATGCCGAAGCCGAGGCGGCACGGGCGGCAAGCGCCGGGGCGGGGCCGGTCGGCGTGCAGGTGGGCGTTGCGCCGGGGACGGTGCAGGCACAGGACGAGGAGGAGGCAGAGAGCGGCGGCATCGGCTCGTGGATTTTGGAAGCGATTGGCGGTGAGTTCATCGATGACCCAACCTATGGGCAGATCGCTGTGGACTTCGTGCTGAGCATCATCCCGTACGTCGATCAGGCTGCCGACGCCCGCGACCTCGTAGCGCACATCTGGCGGCTCGGCTTCCGCGGCGAGTACGCCGACCCGCTGCGCTGGATCGCGCTGGTGTTCACGCTGATCGGCCTCGTGCCGGAGGTGGGTAGCGCGATCAAATCGCTGAGCAAGGCGGCCATCCGCTTTGTCCGCCGCAACGTCGATGAGATCTTCAGCGCAGCCCGCCGCCTGCTCGGCTTCCTGCCCGAAGCCGGGTCGTCGTTCCGAGCAGCCCGCGAGTATATCGTCGAGCACTGGGACGAGTGGGTGCGTTACGGGCGGGATGCCTGGGACGCGCTGCTCGCCCGTGGGAGCGAGCTTGTGGACCGCATCGCGGCCCGCATCAGCGAGGTCCGCCTGACGATCGGCCCCGCAATCGATCGTCTCAAGGCCAACTTAAACGAGCGACTGGCCAACCTGCACCGCCTCTCCGAAGAGCGCCTGCCCGAAGCCTTCAACACGGTTCGGGAGCGAGTAGTTGAAGCGATGGACCGGCTCGCCGGGCGGGAGCGCCCGCCGTCTGTCAGTGCCGGCGGGCGAACGTCCGATGTAGCAGGTGAAGCCACGCCGCCGGGCACAGCAGCCGGAGGCGGTGGGAGCGGCAGGCGCCGTGACGG
>DGDY01000107.1 GCA_002385675.1 Anaerolineales bacterium UBA3940
AGCTATAAGGACATCCTGCCGGAGTTGACACCGCTGCTCATCCAGAAGCTGCTCGACGTGCGCAGCGCCCGGGATGTGATGCGGCGCTGGGAAGCGGTGGAGGAGATCACGGCGAGGAACGACCTGCTTGTCTACTCGACCAATCCGGCTATCCAGGCGCTCGCCGAGACGCTCGGCTGGGATGGCGCGATCCCCGCGGCCCCCGGCGATTACGTGTACCCGGTCGAGGCGAACATCTCCTACAACAAGGTGAACCTCAACATCTCCCGCTCGGTGAGCTACCACGTCAGCCTGGTGAACCCGATGGAGCCTTACGCCATGCTGAACATCGAGTACGCGAACCGCAGCCAGGGGGAGCCCGGCACCTGCTGGGACCGCTCGCCGAGCCCGCAGCGGGCATACGTGTACCGGGCGCACGACTGCTACGGCAACTACCTGCGTCTCTATCTGCCGCAGGGCGCGCAGATGGTGAACCCGCCTCGCTTCCCGATCCCGCCGAGCTATCTCTACGTGGATGACCCGGCTGCCGGGCAGTTCGGCAAGCTGCCCGATGAGCAGGGCAAGGAGGTGTACGGCGGGCTGATCGTCGTACCGATTGGCCGGTCGGTCACCGCGCCGTTTACCTACCGGCTCGACCCTGAGCAGATCTTCACCCTCCGGCCAGACGGTGCGCTCGTCTACCGCCTGCTCGTGCAGAAGCAGCCCGGCGTCCGGCCCTACCCGCTGTTTGTGACCATCGACCTGCCGGGCGGCGCTGAGGTGCTTGAGATCAGCCCCGAACCGGTCTACGCGGACGGGGGCACGATCTACTTCGAGCAGGTGCAGGGGACTGATTTCGAGGTGCAGGTGGTCATGCGAGTGCCGGGGACGCCGGACGGCCTGCCGCTTGAGGCAACACCGGCGGCCACCCCCACCCCGCGCATCCTGCCGACGCTGGCGCCGCTGCCTGTCGTACCGCCGACCCTGACGCCGCAGCCGACGCCTGCACCTTAATCGCCGGTGGCAGCGGCGGGCGGCGTGACGATCACAACCGGGACGCCCGGCGGCAGCGCGCGCTGTACGCTTGCCACGTCGAGCGCTGACGGATCAACAGCGTCAAGCCCCAGGGCGGGGTAGGCTTCGGCCATATCGCGCCGGAACCAGTCGAGGGCCAGCAGGCGCGTGTCGATAGGCACAACGTCGGCGCGGCCCACGCTGACCACCGCCGCATAGCGGATGGCGAAGGACAGCGCCTCGTCCTCGGACAGGATGACGCTGTTCGGCGGGGCGCTGCTCACGACCTCCCGCCCGAACGCATCGGCCTCAGTCGTGACGCGTGCCGTCGTGTTGGCCCCCCGTACCGCAAGTGGAGCGAGCACAAGCGCCGCCAGCCCGGCGGCGGCCAGCCCGCGCGCCCATCGCTGCTCCGGCAGCCATGTAAAGACGACCCTGTACACGGCCTCGGCGAGCGTCAGCACCAGCAGGAGCAGCGTTGGGTACAGGTAGGGCAGTGTATCGGCGGAGTCGTAACCGGCGACAAGCACGAGGTTCAGGGTGATGGTGATGGCAGCCGCCACGAGCAGCGGGCGGCGTGTGTCCCACCACACGGACAGCCCCAGCAGCGCGAGCGCCATCCCCGGTAGTGAGAGCTGCCGCACCAGCACGCCGATAAGCGGCGCGAGACGTGCCGCCGCAAGCCCCGGCCTGAACCGCCCGGCGTAGTCGGCGGCGGTCACAACCTGTACAAACCGCGCAGGGGTATCCGGATCGCCCCAGTTGCTGAGCGGCACCGCCCCTGCCCGCAGTGGCAGGTAGGCAAATACAGCCAGCCCGAGCAGGAAGGCGAGCAGCGCAAGTAGGTTCCCGCGCCGGGCGAGCGGCCTGTGCCCGCGCCGGAACAGCACCCCTACCGCGAAAAGCATGACGAGGCCGACCATGTAGTGGCTGCCCGGCCCCAGCCCCGCGACAAGCCCGAAGGCGGCGAGGCGGCGCGTGAAGGCTCTGTCGTCGGGGGTGGCGTCGGCGTGGAAGGCCAGCCAGAGCAGCGCCGCGCAGACCAGCGCCGCCAGCGCATACACCTCCGTGATGATGGCCTGCGTCCACACCACCTCAATCAGGCCGAAGGCCAGCCCTGCCAGCGCCCCGGTGAGGAACGCGGGTGTGGAGGCGCGCCCGTCACCCGCGATGACCCGGCTCGCCGTGTACCCGACGAGCACAACCGCGCCCGCCGCGCAGAGCGCGGAGAAGACGTTGAGCTTCCACGCGAACGATGCGACCGGCACGAGCCGGGCCGCCTGCGCCAGCAGCAGATAGGTCGGGTAGCCGGGCGGGTGGACAAGGCCCAGTGTGTACACACCCGTTGCCAGTTCGCCGCCATCTGCCCCGCCGAGGTCCCACGTCAGCCCGTGCGGCATCGTGGCGAGATAGAACGCCAGCATCAGCAGCCCGGCTGCCACCGGCGCGAGGCGAGCAAGCCTACTCATCCGCCGGGACGGCTACCACGATCAGCCGCTGCGTGCATTCCCCTTCCGGCTGGCAGGTGATGAGCGTCACCCGTTTGGAAAGCTCCGGGTCGATATAGTCCAGCGTGCGCTGTGCCTCCTCCGGGTTGCCCTCCACCTGGAAGAGTTCGACTTCCGTCACCTCGTACCTGTACTCGGCGTTGAACTGGTCTATCAGGATGATCTCGTCGCCCACCTCGACGCGCGGCAGGTTGCGGAAGACCTCAACCGGCGAGGTGCGGTTGTGCCCGACGATAACGGTGTTGCCGTCCCCATCGAGCGGCGCTGACAGCGCCCAGTACCCGGCGTGCTCGTCTGGCGTCGGCAGGTAGCCTTCCTGATCAACGGCGACAATCAGCACTGGCACATCGACCCCCGCACTCGGAATCTGGACGCGGGCCGGGCGGGCCGGGCCGGGCGGCGGCGTCGCTGTTACGTTGAGGTCGGCCACCTCCCCGACGGGCGGCAGCGGCGTCGGCACGTTCTCCGGGCGGCTCCCGGCGTCCTGAGGGGCTGCCAGCGGAGCTTCGGCCTGTGCGCCGCCGTCGGCAGGCGCGTCGGACGCGCCGCGCTGACAGGCGCTGAGAGCGGCGGCGAGCAACAGAGCGAGCACGATGGTCAGCGAACGCTTGAGAGTGAGCAACATAGCCAGCCTTTCAACAGAAAAAGCTCAACCGGTTACGCGGTTGAGCCAGTGTATCACAAACCGGGAGATGCGCAGGCGCTACCGGATGATCCCCGGCTTGATGTAGCCGGTCAGCGCGCCTGCCGGGGCCGGGGCCTCGAAGATCCCGCAGTGCCCGTCCTGCATACCGGTGAAGGTCCAGTAGAGCGTCCTGCCGTCCGGCGATACCCCGACGCTGCCCGGCCCGACGGTCGTCTGCGTCAGATTGGCGTCGCTGCCGATGCACATGACGGTCAGGTTGCCTGCCATCGCGATGCAGCCCTCGGTCGTTTCCAGCGACACAGACTGGCGGCCCCAGCGCGTTGGGAAGAAGCCGCACGGGTTGAACTCGGCGAAGGCCCGGAACCAGTTGGGTAGCTCGTTGCGGATGCGGAAGTCGGCGGCGGAGGTGTACGGGTCGGTCAGGTCCCAGGCCCGCAGGATGTCGGCGGGCGCGGGGCTGATCACGCCGGGGGCAACCACGCGGCTGCCAATAAAGATGCCGCAGTGACCATCCTGGCGCGTCATGCTCTCCAGGTACAGCGTGCCACCATCCGGGCTGACACCGAAGTCCGTCACGGTGTTGGTCACCAGTTGGCCGAAGCTGTTAATGCACATGACGGTCAGGTTGCCGGCGGCAGCCAGGCAGGCCTCAAGCCCGTCGAGCGGGATGCGCACCTGCCCCCACTGAGTCTGGAAGAAGGCACAGGGCCTCTGCGCAGCGAAGGCGCTGAACCAGGAGGCGAGCGACTGCCGCACCCAGTCCGGCGCGCCGTCGAGGATTTCATCCCACGCGCGGATAATCGCAGGGCCGCCACCCGGAGGCGGAGCGGGGACGGTGCCTTGTGCGCTGGCGATCCACGTGCCGCCAGCGAGCACAATCACCAGGATTGCGGCGAGCGCCACGCCTGCCCGTACCAGCGTCTTAGGGATACTCATGGGATGATGCCGTCCTTTCACATACCGCTGGAAGGGCGTGATATCGCCATTATAGGAGCAGGTTTCGTGCAGGTCAACCGGGTTGGCTGGCAGGGATGTCAGGGCTTGCAGCAGGTGCAACCGGGTGGCGATCAAAGGGTTAGTACTGGCAGCAGCTTGAAGATCGGGGCGCTTTCAGGCAAGAGTAAATTTTTTGTGAAAGTTACAGCCGCGTTACTGGACAGGTTAACAGGGCCTATGCTATGATGGCGCGCAGAGGGTGGGATAGACACTTTCCCCTATATCGCCGGCAACGATCAACGTAACAATATGCTGTGCTGTTTGCACAGCAAATTTCCTTCACGTTCGGGCTGTGGCAGTGTGCGCATACCCGCCTTTCACCTGATTCTTCCACCCGGCGGTGCCACACTGTAAGGGGAATTATTAGCCTGATGAATTTTGTCGCTCGTACGGGCGCGCGGCTTGGCATTCCGGTTAGCAGGTATGTATCCATCAAATACGCCATTGATCTGCTGCTGTGGACGCTTGCCGCACCTTTAGCCTTTGTCCTGCGTCTTGAGCTTGGCGTCGTCACCTACCTCCAGCCCATCCTGCTCTACATGCTGACGGGCCTCGTTATCAAGGGGCTGGTGCTGCACTTCTACCTGCTGCACCGCCAGGCGTGGCACAAAGTTGGCGTGCGAGACCTCTACAAGCTCATCTACGCCATCTGCTCTGCAACGGTTGTCCTGCTGGTGCTGGGCCTCATGCTCGGCCCAGCGCTGCGCATCCCGCGTAGCATCCCTCTTCTCGACGGCATCCTGGCCGTGCTGTTCCTCTCCGGGGCGCGGCTCGCGATGCGCCTCTACAACGAGCGGCTCGCCTCGAACGCCGTCAAGCAGGATGCCCGCCGCGTGTTGATCGCGGGGGCGGGCGAAGCGGGCACGATGATCGCCCGTGAGATGATCCGCCACCCGCACGCCAAGCTCGTGCCCGTCGGCTATGTGGACGACGACCCGAAGAAGCAGCGCCAGTTTGTCGTCGGCGTGCCGGTGCTGGGCCGTATTGCCGACCTGCCCCGGGTTGCCACGCAGATGAAGGTAGACGAGGTGTTGATCGCCATGCCTTCAGAGCCGGGCGAGGTCATCCGCCACGTCGTCGATCTGGCACGGCAGGCGCGCGTCCGCTACCGCATCATCCCCGGCGTGTATGACATCCTGAGCGGCAAGGTGAGCATCTCCCAGATCCGCGAGGTGGATGTTGAAGACCTGCTGCGGCGGGAGTCGGTTCGTCTAGACCTCAAGGAGATTGCCGACTACCTCGAAGGCCGCACGGTGCTGGTATCCGGCGCGGCGGGTTCCATCGGCTCGGAGCTTGTACGGCAGATCGTCCCTTTCCGTCCCGGCAAGATTGTTCTGCTCGACCGCGAGGAGAACAACTTGTACCTGTTCGAGCGAGAGCTGACCGCCGAGTTCCCTGAGCTGTACGTCCACTCGGTCGTCGCCGACGTGCGCCGCCGCCCGAAGCTGGATCGTGTGTTTGCCGAGTACCGGCCCGAGGTTGTATTCCATGCGGCGGCGTACAAGCACGTCCCGGTCATGGAGATGAACCCCAGCGAGGCGATTCTCAACAACGTAGGCGGGACGCAGAACCTCATCGAGGCAGCCGAGAAGTACGGCGTGCTGCGCTTCGTCAATATCTCGACCGATAAGGCGGTCCGGCCCACGTCCGTCATGGGCGCATCGAAGCGGGTGGCCGAGTACCTGGTGGAGGCTGCCGCCGCCCGCGCCTGTGAGGGCCGCGCCTTTGTCTCGGTGCGCTTCGGCAACGTGCTGGGCAGCCGGGGCAGCGTCGTGCCGATCTTCAAGCAGCAGATCACCCGGGGCGGGCCGGTGACCATCACCGAGCCGGAGATGACCCGCTACTTCATGAGCATTTCCGAAGCAGCGCAGCTTGTGCTGCAGGCCGCCGGGCTGGGCGAGAACGGGGCGGTGTACGTGCTCGACATGGGCAAGCCGGTCAAGATCATCGACCTGGCCTACGACCTCATCCGCCTCTCCGGTCTGGAGCCGGGCGTGGACGTGCGCATCGAGGTAGTGGGCCCGCGCCCGGGCGAGAAGATGCATGAGGAGTTGCTGACCGCCGAGGAGGGCACGACGGCCACACGGCATGAGAAAATCTTCTGCGCGCGGAAGAGCGGCGGGCCGGACGACCTTTTCTACGAGCGCCTTGCCGCGCTGTTTGAGGCTGCGGAAGCCTGTGACGACGAGAAGGTCCGCGCCATCCTTAAAGAAATGCTCCCCTACTACGAGCCGCAGCCGCAGGCGCACGACTACCGGAATGTCGCCCCGTACCCCTTCGATGCCCTCTCGATCCAGCGGTAGGGTGTCTCGCGCGCTTCGCTGGCTGGCGGCCACCGGTTGGACGGTGCTGGTCGTTGTGCTGATGCTGATGCCCGGTCAGGACTCGGCGGCGGATGACCTCTCCAGCTTTTTCGGCGGCACGGATATCACAGATGCCATCGGGCATGTGTTCCTGTTCGGTGTCCTGGTGCTTCTGTGGCTGCTGGCGCTCGCCACCGCCCTGCCCCGCGCACGGGCGCTGCGGTGGGCTGTCGCGATCGGGCTGGCGGTGGGGCTTGTGAGCGAACTGCTGCAGGTCTTCATCCCACACCGAGGCGTGACACTCCTCGACCTGTCCGCGAATGCGCTGGGGGCTGCGGTGGCGCTCGGCGTGCAGCGCTGGCTGCCGGGCAGCCTGTTTGAGCCTTAGCCCCTCTGGAACAGCCTGGGGAAGAAGCGCCCCGTGCGCTGCATGTAGCGGCGGTATTCGCTGCCGTAGGCCTCGATGAGCTTCGCCTCCTCCTTCCCCGTCCGTATCAGGAGCACGCCAAACAGGATCACCAGCGCGCCCAGCAGGAACCAGCTCTCGGTCATCACACCGATCGACAGGAAGAACACGGCCCCCGCCGTGTAGAGGGGGTGCCGGATGTAGCGGTACGGCCCCTCAGTGACAAGCCCGTGCTCCTTGCGGACGATCACCGTTGGCGAGACGCTGCGCCCAAGGCTTCGCTGGGCCCAGGCGACGAAAGGCGGGACGACGAGGAGGGCGACCCCCGTCGCCGCTGCCCTCAGCCAGGTGGGGAACAGGTCAAAGGTTGTCCAGCCGAGGGCATTGGGGAAGAGGGCCAGCGCCGGAGCGTATAACCACCCCAGCAAACCGCCCACCCGCAGGGGGATAGCGATCGCCAGCCCCTCTTCTTCAACCGGGAAGGACTCGCCGGATGTCGCCCGGCGGCGGTAGGTACCGGCGATCACCATGATGATCAGGACTGCTATACCTGCGAAAACTCGGAATATCGCATCTGTTTGCACAGTTGTTTCCCGGCAACTAAATTTAGGTGAGCCTAAATTATAGGCCAGATACACGCCAACTGTCAATCAGATGCATATGGGCAGGGGAGGGCAGCCCGCCGGGCTACCCTCACCCCCGCTTCCGGCCAATGAACACATCTCGCCCGTAGGATTCCACGACTCTCTCAGGCTCGAAGCCCACGTCGCGCAGCAGCCGCAGCCATACCTCCCGTGAGAACAGTCCCAGGGTGTGCTGATCGTGCTCGACATGGATCGTCCCATCCGGGTCGCGCAGGACGAAGGTGTAGACGACGGTGAAGGTGCTGTCCGCCGGGTCGGGGTCGAAGGCCCACTCCAGGTAGCGCACCGCGCGGTCGTCCCCGTCGCTGCCGTGATGGCTCGTGCTCTCAACGAACGTCTCGCGGACATAGTCCGGCACGAACAGCGCCACGCCGCCCGGTCGCAGGTGCAGATAGGCCGTCTCCAGCGCCGCGCGCAGGTCGGCTTCGCTGGTCATGTAGCCGATGGCGTCGTGCACAAACACGCCGTCAAAGGTTTCCCCCAGGCGCAGCGTGCGCATATCACCCTGAATGTGCTGGCACTCGGGGTTGAGCGCCCGGCTGATCTCCAGCATGGCGGGCGAGAGGTCGGTGAGGGTCAATTCGTAGTGAGCTTTCAGGAAAGACGCGTTGTTGCCGCCGCCGCTGCCCAGCTCCAGTACCGTCCGGATGGGCGTGGTGGCGTACTCATCGAACAGGCGGCGGAAGGTCTCCGCCTCCTCGGCGTACTCCTCGGGTGGCGATATGAGCGGCCACCAGACTGCCAGTTCCTCGTAGAAACGGGAGCCGTGATCCGCTACCGGGGATGTGCTGTCAGGGATTGGCTTATCCATTGCTTTCAGCCCTCAACCTGCAGATCGGGGTTCCAGACCACTTCCCACAGATGCCCGTCCGGGTCCTGAAAGTAGCCGGAGTAGCCACCCCAGAAGGTGTCCTGCGCCTCTTTGACGATGACCGCCCCCGCCTCCCGGACCTGCTCCATGACCGCATCGACTTCTGCGCGGGATGAGACGTTATGGCCCAGCGAAAACTCCGTGGGGCTGGGCGGGCCGGCGGGCAGCCCGGCATCCTGCGCGAGGCTCTGGCGCGGCCAGATCGCTAGCAGCAGGCCGGGCTGCATCTGGAAGAACGCCACGGCTCCGTCTTCCTCCCCGACGATCCCCGCCGTCTCGAAGCCGAGGCCGTCGCGGTAGAAGCGGAGCGCTCGCTGCAGGTCGTCAACGCCCAGTGTGATGACCGTGATGCGCGGTTTCATGCCAGCTACCTCCTCGCGTCGCACTACTGTTCGTTATTTATCAGCCGCTTCAGCAGATGGGCGGCAGCCAGGCCGACAACAAACCCGACAGCCATGTTGGTCACGACACACAGGGCCGCCGTCCCAACGGCCAGCGCCAGTTTCCACCCGCGCAATTCGATCACCGGTTTGGCGAGTTCAACGCTTACGAGCAGCATCATGCCGGCGATCAGCGGCATGGGGAAGGCCGCCATCACGTCGGCGATCGACTGGCTGAGAAAAAGTCCGATGGCCACCTCGATCACGCCCTCGATGATCGGCGTGCCGCCCGTGCGCGCCCCAAAATAGTGCTGCCCGGCCAGCCCGCTCGCGCCGTGGCACATCGGCATCCCGCCGAAAAACGAAGCGGCGATATTCATGAACCCCATATTGAGCATCAGTTTGTCCTCGCCGACCGCTTTCTCAGGGAAGTACTCGCGGATGAGGGCGGCGGGGGCGATCACGGCGTTGGTGATCGAGAGCGGGATCTGCGCGAAGCCGGCCAGCAGCATCGCTTCCCACACATCACCGGGCCGGGGAATGGTCAGGGGCGGCAGCGTCAGGCTCAGGTCCCATGTGTCGGGCAGGTCCCCGTTCCAGGCCATGATCACCACGCCCAGGACCATCAGGATAATCGAGGCTGGCGCATACCGGTTCTCGCGCAGGATCAGCACAATGGCGATGGCCACCAGCCCGAGCAGAGGCGCGGGGAGCATCCACTCGAATGCCTGCCACCCGAGCAGCACGCCCAGCGCAAGCTGGATGGCGGTCACAATATAGGGCGGGGTGATCTTGAGCAGCCTGCGCAGCAGGCCGGTAAAAACGAGAACCAGCCAGATCAGCCCAAGCCCAAAGCCCGACGCGTAGACCAGGGAAGGCGACCAGCCCTGTGCGATGGCTGTCCCGGCAATCACCTTCTTGGGCTGCAGCGGCATCGGCAGGCGGTAGATCAGGCCGAGGGCAATGTTGGTCAGGCCGAGCATGATGAACAGCCCGGCGGGGTTCAGCCCGTTAATGGCGATGTAGCTAATGGCAAGGGGGAAGAGGGTGCCGAAATCGCCCATCGAACCGGCCAGCTCGCGCAGGTTGAATTCGAAATCGGCGTACTGCTGCTTCTCAGCGTGCTGTTCTGTCGTCACGGTTCTTCTTCGCTACTCAGTACGAGCGTAAATGCGGCTGCCCGGCCCGCATCTCACTGGAGGCTTTATATTCTCGCCATGTCGTAATGATACTCAGCGATGGCTGCCTGCTGCATCACCCTTCTGTCACTGTTTTTAAGGTATCACCTCCCTGCTGCTCACTCCACTTTGCTCTCGTCATGCCTGGCTGCTTCCGCAGCCCCGGCCTTCAAGCTTTCTTCGATCAGCCGGGTATGCTCGACAACATTCTGTGTAAAGCGGGTCAAGAAATCAACGATCGTCTCAAGCTCCTCATCCGAGTAGCTGGAAATCAGTTCGGCGTGTGCCGCCTGCACGCCCGCAACCACCGGCCCGGCTGCCTCCTGCCATTTCTCGGTGATCTCGATCAGCACGCCGCGCCTGTCTTTGGGGTTGGGCCTGCGCCGGATGAACCCGGCCTTCTCTAACCTGTCCAGCATCGCCGTCGTCGAGCCGGTGGTTAGCCCGGTGTAGCGGGCCAGCTCTGTCGGCGTTGAGGTGCCCTTTATGGACAGGAGGGTGAGGCATTCTGAGTCGGTGATGTTGAGCCCCAGCTTGCGGGCGATGGCGTTACGGAACAGCACCGCGCTAATGCCGTTCTCACGGGCCGCGATCATGACCTGCGTCTTTAAGTCCGGCTTCGCCTCCATGACAGGATCTCCTTGACAAAAACTCTATTTTATAGTATCTTGATTATAGAGTTAATTGAGCGTTGGGTCAATGGGGGGTTTGGAATGGTGAAGGACATCAAGCTGCTCGTGTATCCGGTCAATGATCTGGAGCAGGCCAAAGCATTCTACGGCGAATTTCTCGGAGTGGAACCCTATGTTGACAGCCCCTATTATGTAGGGTACCGGGTCGGCGATCTGGAAGTCGGGTTAGACCCCAACGCGAGCGGCGGGCCGATTGCATACGTCGATGTTGAGGATATCCGGGCCAGTCTTGCAGGGTTGACCAGTACCGGAGCGGAAGTCGTGCAGGATGTCCGAGACGTCGGGAATGGTCTGCTGATCGCGCAGGTGAAAGACGCCGGGGGCAACGTCGTGGGGCTGAGGCAGCAATCGTAGCGTCTGCCGCATAGCTGAGAGCGTAAGTCAGATCACGAATTGTAATGTATGAGGAGGCTAGCATGGCCGCCGACAAGACCGCAACGAAGAAAATGGAAGGGGAGAGCGCTGTTCTCGCAGCTATTGCCGCCATGCCGGAACCGGATCGCACGATAGGCGAGCGGCTTCATGCCATCATCACGGCCAGCGCGCCCTCTCTTGTGCCCAGGACGTGGTACGGGCAGCCCGCGTACGCCAAAGACGGCAAGGTCGTCTGCTTCTTCCGCAGCCGGGAGAAGTTCAAGGAGCGCTACATGACGCTCGGATTCAACGACGTGGCGACCCTCGACGACGGCAACCTGTGGCCGGTCTACTTCGCGCTGACGGAGCTGACGCCCGCCGAGGAGGAGACGATCGCCGCGCTGGTCAAGAAAGCGGTGGGCTGAGGGCGATCACCCGTCCCGCAGTTCCAATGAGGCTGCGTCGGGCTTTATACTGGACTTTCGCCTGTAGTGTTGGCGAAAGTCCAGTTTTTATAATGGCAAAGCCTGTGTTTGGCGGTTGATACAGCAAGCGGGGCTGATCCCCCACCCCGCTCAGAACAGCAGCGGAACAACCACCAGCAGGAACAGCCCCCAGACCACATAGGCGTTCGTCGCCTTGCTGAACATCGTCTGCGAGGCCGCAACCCAGCTCTCGCGCCCGGCCCGTAACTGCCGGTACAGCAGCCAGAGCAGGATGCCGATATTGATGACGTTCCAGCCGATGATCGTCAGCCGGTTGAGCGTGAAGCCGCCTTCGATGGTGCGCGAAACCGTGGCGGACATCGCGTACAGGCTGATGAGGACGGTCAGCACAGCCACTGCGATGGAGCCGGCCCGCAGCCACCGGCGCAGCCCCGGCGCGAGGTCTTCCGCCCGCAGCGGCGTCGCGCCAACGAGCAGCCCCAGAATACCGAACAGCATCAGGTTGTAGACGATGAGCAGGTCACGGCTCTCAAACGGCGCGAAGAAGTTGAACGGGATGACGAAGATGTAGACGACCAGCAGGCCGAGCGTGAGCGGGAGCAGCAGCCGCATCATCGTGTTGATGATCCGGCTCAGCCCCTGCTCGAAGTCCTGCTCGGCGGGCGGGCGGGTCGGATCGTAGACGGTGGCGACCGCCAGCACCGGCAGCAGCCCGAAGCCGCCAGCCACAATGAAGCGCCGCCAGATCTCCGGCAGGTCGATGTTCAGCGCGGCAAACAGCCCGACGGTCAGCGCGCCGAACGCCATCCCCGCGATGAGGTACAGACCGGCCATCACCATCACCTCGATGGACTTGATGAGGAAGGCGAACCGGTCCTCCACGCTGGAGCGGAACCCCAGCACCTGTCTCTTATACACATCT
>DGDY01000068.1:0-5736 GCA_002385675.1 Anaerolineales bacterium UBA3940
TCCCAGCAGAAGACGGCATACGGAAGTCGCCTTAGTCTCGCGGGGTCGGAGATGTGTATAAGAGACAGGGCCAACCTGGCGGAGAAGCCGTTCTCGGGTGGCGTGCTGGGGCGGGTGTTGCTCATGGATTCTCTTCTTTCTATGCTACGCAGCTCACTTACTGGCATCTTATATGCCGGGCGGAATCTCCTGCAGGAGCCACGAGTTGCCATCCGGGTCGCTGAACCCGGCATACTTGATGCCTCGTGGATAGGTGATTACCTCGCCGACCTCGACGCCACGCGAGATGAGCGCCTCCCGCACCTGCTCAACGTCCGGCACAACCAGGTGCAGCCCCCTGATCGAGCCCGGCTGCATCGCGTCAAGCTCCTTCATGCCTGTGCCGATGACAATCGAGCAGCCCGACCCCGGCGGCGTGAGCTGCACGACGCGCCCGACATCCGCCTGCACGTCATGGTCGAGGTTGAAGCCGACGCGGTTGGCGTAGAAGTCGATGGCTCGGTCGACATCCGTGACCGGCAGCATCACGACTTCCAGCTTCATCGTCGCCGCAGTTGTTTCAGACATGATCGCCGCTCCTTATCCTGGCTTGACCACGCGGTACGTGAGGTGGGTAACGTCGGGCGCGTCGATCACCTCCGCCTTTTCCAGTTCGATAGTCCGGGGGCCGAGCTTGTCGAACAGGCGCACGCCCCCGCCCAGCAGTACGGGCACGAGGTCCACGTGAACCTCGTCAAGCAGCCCGGCGGCAAGGCACTGCTGCACGAGGCTCGCCGCGCCGACCGCTACATTCTTGTCGCCTGCTACGGCCTGCGCCTGCCTGACCGCGCTCTCGACGCCCTCCGTGACGAACGTGAACGGCGCATCGGGATGTGCTTCAATCCAGTCGTGCGGAACGGTATGCGTGACGACAAAGACGGGCAGGTCGAGCGGGTGCCGGCCATCCCACCCGTCGGTGATGTCGAACGTTCGCCGCCCGGTGACGATCGCCCCAAGTGAACTGAACACCTTGCGGAGCATATCCGCGCTGGCAGCGGAGATCTTAAACACCATATCGCTGGCGGGGAAGGTGTATTCTGTGTCGCCGCTTGAGTACCACTCAAAGAGCCGCTCACCGCCCTCGCCGAGCGGGTGCTCCGGGCTGTCGTTCGGCCCGGCGATAAAGCCGTCAAGCGACATCGTCACCCCCATCATAACTTTGCTCATATCACCCTCCCTGTAGAGTGCGCGTATCCTTTAGCCGCCTGCCATCGCCCCCACAATGCGCAGAGGCTCCTCGCCCGCCACGACCTCGGCGGGCAGTTGGACCTCCCACGGCTCGTGGGACCAGTCCTCGCCGCAGGCGAAGAACCGGATGAAGGGCCGGCGCTGCTTGGTCCTGTGATCGCGGATGGTGCCCCGCAGCATCGGGTACTGGGCCTCCAGCGCGTCGAGCACCGCGCCGAGGGTGGCAGGGCCCTCAAGCTGGATTTCCGTCTCACGGCTGGCGTTTGCAAGCCGCTGTAGATGGGTGGGGAGCATTACGCGGATCATAGCAGCGTCTGGACCTCCACGGAGAGCACGCGCGGCAGATCGCGCACGATGGGCGTCCAGGTGTTGCCCTCGTCGGCGGAGGCGTAGACCTGCCCGCCCGTCGTGCCGAGGTACAGCCCGCACGGTTCGAGCGCGTCGACCGCCAGCGCGGAGCGCAGCACGTTCACGTAGCAGTTCTCCTGCGGGAGCCCTTTCGTCAGCGGCTCCCACTCGCCGCCGCCCGTCCGGCTGCGGTAAACGCGCAGGCGGGCATCCGGCGGGTAGTGCTCGGAGTCGCTCTTGATCGGCACGACGTAGACTGTATCGGGGTCGTGGGCGTGCACGGCGATGGGGAAGCCGAAGTCGGTAGGCAGGTCGCCGCTGATCTCGTACCACGAGTCGCCGCCGTCGTCGGAGCGCAGCACATCCCAGTGCTTCTGCATGTACAGCCGCTCCGGGTGCGAGGGGTGCATGGTAATGCAGTGGACGCAGTGCCCCACATCCGCGTCGGGGTCGGGCAGTTCCCACTCGGAGTGCAGCCCTTTGTTGATCGGCTGCCAGGTTGCGCCGTCGTCGTCGGAGCGGAACGCGCCCGCCGCCGAGATCGCGGTGAACAGCCGGTTCGGCCTGCTGGGGTCGGTCAGGATCACATGCGCGCACAGCCCGCCCGCGCCCGGCTGCCACAGATGGCCCTTGGCGCTGCGCAGGCCGGGCATCTCCTGCCATGTCTGCCCGCAGTCCGTCGAGCGGAAGATCGCCGCGTCCTCAACCCCGGCGTACACCGCGTCGGCGTCGGTCGGGGAAGGCTCCAGATACCACACCCGCGCAAACTCCCAGGGATGCTGCGTGCCGTCGTACCACTGGTGCGTGCCCGGCGTGCCCTCATAGGCAAACTCGTTGCCTGCCGGCTCCCATGTCTTGCCACCGTCCTCCGACCGCTGGATCACCTGCCCGAACCAGCCGCTGGTTTGCGAGGCGTACAGCCGGTCGGGGTTCACGGGCGAGCCTTTGACGTGGTAGATCTCCCAGCCGGGGAAGTGCGGCCCGCTGACCTGCCACTTGTCGCGCTTGCCGTCCGCCGTGAGGATAAACGCGCCCTTCACCGTACCAACAAGTACTCGTACTCCAGACATCTACCGCACACTCCTTTTCAGGGCTGCACGCGCACCCCGGCGCGGCAGCGTCGCTTGCGAATGTTAGACCCGCGATCCCGCGGTTAACTGCCAGGACACGCCGAAACGGTCGGCGACCCAGGCAAAACGCTCGCTGAACGGGTAGGCGTCGAGCGGCATCATGACCTCCCCGCCATCCGACAGGGCCGCAAAGAGCCTGTCAACCTCCTCCGGGCTGTCACAGGTGACGTACAGGGAGATGGCGGGGGTAAAGGTGAAGGCGTGCTGCACGTTGCTGTCGATGCACATGAACTCTTGCCCATCGAGCGAGAAAGTAGCGAGCATCACCGTACCCTCGTCGCCGGGGCCTTCCGGCCCGTAGCGGATGATGTTCCGAATTTCCGCCCGGTCGAAAAGCGAAACGTAGAAGTTCATCGCCTCTTCCGCCTGGCCCTCAAACATCAAAAACGGTGTGATACGCTGCATGGGTAATCCTTTCGTTTTGCGGCGGGCCCGCCGCTGCTGTGAGCGTTTGACAAACCGGGCGGGGGAGAAAGAGAAGGGAGAGAAGGCGCTGGGATGCAGATGCTGTGTCCAGTTATTCTAGAGTATTCTAATATAAAATACCTGCAATGTAAACATTTGTTCTATAGCCGCCAGCTTAAAATGCTCGCGGGGTGGTACGATAGTAAGGGCTGGCCAGCAACAAAAGAGCCAGGTACATAGCCCGGCTCTACGATGTCAGCGTATGAAAAGCCGTCCTCACCCCGCCCCGGTCTGAAGCACCTCGTTCTGAAGCTCCCACAGGCGGCGGTATAGCCCACCGGGCCGGGCGATCAGGTCGGCGTGCTGGCCCCGCTCGACAATCTCGCCCCGGTCCATGACGATGATCTCGTCCACCGCCTCCAGCCCGACCAGCCGGTGGGTGATCAGCAGCACGCTCTGCCCCCCGGCGGCAGCGAAGATGGTCTCCAGCACGGCGCGCTCGGCGAGGGCATCCAGGTTGGCGGTCGGCTCGTCGAGCAGCAGGATCGGCGCGCCGCGCAGCAGCGCCCGTGCGATCGCCAGCCGCTGGCGCTCCCCGCCGCTGAGGCGCACGCCCATCTCCCCGGCCCACGTCTCGTAGCCGTCCGGCAGCGACTGGATGAAGTCGTGGATCTGCGCCCGGCGCGCCGCGTCGATCATCTCCGCCTCGGTCGCGTCGGGGCGGGCCATCAGCAGGTTGTCACGCAGCGTCGCGTTGAACAGGTGCGTGTCCTGCTGGATCATGCCGAACGCCCGCCGCGCGTCGTCAGGCGCGAGGTCGCGCACGTCCACCCCGCCCAGGCTGATCCGCCCCGCGTCCGGCTCCCAGAAGCGCAGCAGCAGGTTCGCCAGCGTGGACTTCCCCGCCCCGCTCGGCCCGACGACCGCCACGCGCCGCCCTTCGGGCAGGTCGAAGCTCACACCGCGCAGCGCCAGCTCGGCCCCCGGCTCGTAGCGGAAGCTCACGTCCCGCACGGACAGATCGTAGCGGGCGGGCAGCGGCACGGGCGCGGCAGGCTCGCGGACCGCTGGCTCGGCGTCCGCCAGTTCGAACAGCCGCCGCCCGGCCTGAAGGCTGCTCTCAAGCTGCTGCGCGGCGAGCGGGAGCGGCAGCACCGCCTCGAAGCTCGCCATCGTGACGAGCAGCAGCACCGTTAGCTGCACGCCGTTGATCTGCCCTACGCGCACAAGCGGGATGCCCACCAGCAGCACCGCCAGCACCGTCAGCCACGTCAGCAGGCTGCCGAGCGCGGTGTGCAGCCCTTCGACGCGGGCCAGCGCGACCTGCGCCCGGTGCAGCTTTTCGCTCAGCGCGTCGATGCGCGCCCCCTGCATCTCCGCCTGCCCGAAGGCGAGCAGGTCGGGCAGGCCCTGCACCCCGGCGACCGTCTGCGCGCTCAACTCCGCCCGCGCCTCGATCGTTCGCCGCCCCGGCTCGCGGCTCAGGGCGCGGATCAGCACCGTCACGCCAATCCCTGTGAACGCCAGCGCGCCGAGCAGGATCAGCGCGAGGCGCACGTCAAAGCGGGCCACGAACAGCGCCGTGCCGAGCGCCACCAGCAGCGCGACGAGCGGCGGCGCGATCACCCGCACGTAGAAGTCCTCCAGCGTTTCGATGTCGCCGACGATGCGGGCCAGCAGGTCGCCGCTGTGCCGGGTTTGCAGCCGAGCCGGGGCCAGCGGCTCGATGCGCTCGTAGAACCATACGCGCAGCTCCGCCAGCAGCCGGAACGTGACGCCGTGCGACACGAGCCGTTCCAGGTAGCGGAACACGCCGCGCGCAATGCCGAAGAAGCGCACGCCGACAATCGCCACCTGAAGATCCGCAAGCGGCGGCTGGAGCGCGGCGCTCGCAATGATGAACGCCGACGTGCCCATCAGCCCGATGCTGCTGCCGACCGTCGCCACGCCGAGCAGCACCGAGAGCGCCATCTGCCAGCGCAGCGGTGCGGCAATGCCCAGCAGCCGCGCGAACGTCTGGCGGTCCCGCCTCATGCCGCACCCCCATACACGCCGACCAGCCGCCGGTACAGCCCGCTCGCGGCGAGCAGGTCGGTATGCGTGCCCATCTGGGCAATGCGCCCGCCCTCCAGCACGACGATGCGGTCGGCGCGGGTGACGGTGTTCAACCGGTGCGCGATGACCAGCGCGGTCCGCCCCTCCAGCAGGCGGGCCATCGCCGCCCGGATCAGCGCCTCGTTGGCCGGGTCGAGCCGCGCGGTTGCCTCGTCCAGCAGCACCAGCGGCGCGTCACGCAGGAAGGCCCGCGCCAGCGCGATCCGCTGGGCCTGCCCCCCGCTCAGCCGCGCGCCCCGCTCCCCGAGCGGCGTGTCGTAGCCCTGCGGCAGCGCGCTGATGAACTCGTGGGCGTGCGCGAGCTTCGCCGCCTCAATGACCTCGTCGAGAGTAGCATCGGGCCGAGCCAGGCGGATGTTCGCTGCCGCGCTGTCGTCGAACAGCGTGGGGCGCTGCGGCACCCAGGCGAGATATTCGCGCCATGCCCCGGCGGGGATGCCGGCAAGCGGCTCGCCGTTAACCGTGATCGTGCCCTGCCCCGGCTCGACGAAGCGCAGCAGCAGCGCGGCAA
>DGDY01000068.1:5987-6323 GCA_002385675.1 Anaerolineales bacterium UBA3940
CCCCAGGTTGCGCAGCGCCTGGTAGAACTCCGGCGCGAGCAGCAGCACGAATAGCGCATCCACGAACGGCAGCCGGGCCGCCAGCAGCCGTAGCCCGATCTGCACCGCGATAATGGCCGTGCTGATCGTCCCGACCATCTCCAGCACCAGCGCAGAGAGGAAGGCCACGCGCAGCACGCTGAGCGTCGTCCGGCGGAACTGCTCGGTGATCATGCGGATGGCTTCGACCTGCCGGCGGGCACGGTCGAACAGCTTGAGCGTAGTCAGCCCCTGCAGCACGTCGAGGAAGTGCGCGCTCATGCGGCTGAGCACCCCCCACTGCCGCGCGGTGAGCGC
>DGDY01000068.1:6522-16259 GCA_002385675.1 Anaerolineales bacterium UBA3940
ATGAGCAGCACCGTCAGCGGGACGAGCGCCGCGAGCGCAAGCTGCGGCAGGTACTGCGCAAAGTAGGCATCAAGCGCATCGATGCCCTCGACGAGCGTGTTGGCCAGCTCACCGCTGCGCTCGCCTGCCGTGTAGCTCGGCCCCAGCGCGGCGATGTGCTCGAACAGGCGGCGGCGCAGGCTGCTCTTGACACGGGCCGCCGCACCCGCCGCGCTGGCGGTTTGCAGCCAGGCCGTCCCCGCGCGGCCTATCGAAGCGGCGAGCAACAGCAGGAGGCGCGGCTCGGCGTCGGCCAGCGTGTCGCCGCCAAGAAAAACGCCGCTCACGATGCAGCTGAGCAGCCACGCCTGTGCGACCATCAGCACGGCGTTGAGTACTCCGGCAGTAATCGTGACGATGAGGTTGAAACGCGCGATCCGTGCTTCAGCAAACAGGCGTCTGTCGAGGTTCATGAGAGCAAGATCAGACAGGTAAGCGGACGTGAAGGGGTGAGCCCACAGATGTCACAGATGGAACCGCAGTGCTACCTGTGCCCGTCTGTGCTATCTGTGGGCTCGTTTAAGATGCCGTCGCTATCAGTACTCCAGAGGCTTATGCCCGGTGATACGGCCCCAGAAGACCCTGTACGTCCAGGCCTGGTACAGCAGCACAATTGGCACGAAGATCGCCGCCACAATCGCCATCGTGCGCAGCGTGTACGGGCTGGACGAGGCGTTGTAGATCGTCAGGCTCCAGGCTTCGTTCAGGCTGGAGACCATCACCCGCGGGAACAGCCCCATGAACACGGTGATGATCGTCAGCGCGATCGCGAGCGTGTTCATGCCGAAGGCCCAGCCGGCGCGGTCACGCTGGATGAAGTAGCCGACGAGCAGGATCGCCGCACCCGCACTCAGCGGGACCACACCCGGGTTGACGCCCAGCCGCGCGAACATGTCCGTGATGAAGTAGCCGAGGCCCACCGTCAGGAAGGTGAGGAACGTGACAGGCAGCCACAGCCGCGAGGCGACGTTCTTCGCGCGCTGCTCAAGCGCATCGGTTGTGCGCAGGCTCAGGAACAGCGCGCCCTGCAGCGTGAAGCCCGCCAGCGACAGCACCCCGCCGAGCAGGTTATACGGGCCAAGCAGCGTCCAGAACGTGCCGACGTACGTCATCTCCTCGTTGATGGGCACACCCTTGATCAGGTTCGTCAGCGCCACGCCCCACAGCAGCGCGGGCACCGCGCTCCCGAAGAAGATGGCCCAGTCCCACACCGTTCGCCAGCGCGGGTCGTCATGCTTACTGCGGAACTCGAAGGCGACGCCGCGCACGATCAGCGCGAGCAGCATCACCACGAGCGCCAGGTAGAAGCCGCTGAACATCGTGGCGTACCAGTTGGGGAAGGCCGCGAACATCGCCCCACCGGCGGTCAGCAGCCACACCTCATTCGCATCCCAGAACGGGCCGATCGTGTTGAGGATGATCCGGCGCTCCTTATCGGACTTCCCCAGGAAGGGCAGCAGGATGCCGACGCCGTAGTCGAAGCCTTCCAGGATGAAGAAGCCGATAAACAGCACCGCTATCAGAATGAACCAGATGGTGTTCAGATCCATGGTTGACGCTCCTCCGCCTTAGATGGGTGCGACCTCGACGATCTCTTCCGGTGCCGGTGCCGGGGCAGCCTCAATACCCGCCTTGGCATACTTGGCCAGCAGGAAGATGTCCGCCGCCATCAGCACGCCGTACAGCAGGGTGAAGGCAATCAGGGAGAACAGCACCGAGCCTGCCGAAACGTTCGGGGAGATGGCCTCCTCGGTGAGCTGCAAGCCCTGCACGATCCACGGCTGCCGCCCCAGTTCCGTCATCAGCCAGCCCGCCGTGTTAGCCAGGTAGGGCAGGCCAATGGCATACGGAAGCCATTTCAGGAAGCGCGGCGCATTGGTGAAGCGAGATTTGAGCACGAGGTAGAGCGCATACAGCGCCAGCAGCGCCATCAGCATCCCCGCACCGACCATGATGCGGAACGTCCAGTAGGTGATCGCAATCGGCGGCACGTAGTCGCCGGGCCCGTAAAGCTCCTGGTACTCCCTGTTCAGGTCGTTGATGCCCTTCACCTCGCCTTCGAGGCGGTTGTAGGCCAGCAGGCTCAGCAGGCGCGGGATGCGGATGGCGAACACGTCGCGCCGCTCCGCCTCATTACCGATGGTGAACAGCGAGAACGACGCCGGGTTCTCCGTCTCCCACAGCGCCTCGGCGGCGGCCATCTTCATCGGCTGGACCCGGACCATGTGCTGCGCCTGCGTGTGGCCGTTGAGCCCGACCATGATCGCGCCGACCACGGCGACAATCGCCGCCATCTGGAAGGAGAGCTTGTAGAACTCCGGGGCCTCCTCGCCGCTGCGGATGTAGCGCAGCAGGTGGTAAGCCGTGATGCCGAGGATGAAGAAGCCCGCGGTCGTCAGGCCGGAGAACAGGACGTGAGGCCACTGCACCCAGACGTTCGGGTTAGCGACGAGCGCCCAGAAGCTGGTAAGCTGTGCCCGGCCCTCCACGATGGTGTAGCCGACCGGCTCCTGCATGAACGAGTTGGCGATGAGGATCCACAGCGCCGAGATGTTGGAGCCGAACGCCACGAGCCACATCGTCGCGGCGTGCATCCTCTTCGACAGGCGGTCCCAGCCGAAGATCCACAGGCCGAGGAAGGTGGACTCCAAGAAGAAGGCCAGCAGGGCTTCGATGGCGAGCGGCACGCCGAAGATGTCCCCCACAAAGCGGGAGTACTCGGACCAGTTCATGCCGAACTGGAACTCCTGCACGATACCCGTCACCACACCCATCACGAAGTTAATCACAAACAGTTTGCCCCAGAACTTGGCCATGTTCTTCCACACCTCGTTGCCGGTGCGGACGTAGATCGTCTCCATGACGGCGACCAGGATGGAAAGGCCGAGCGTGAGGGGCACGAAGAAGAAGTGATATACGGTGGTTACAGCAAACTGTAAGCGTGCTAGCAGCAGGCTATCCATGCGCAATCTCCTTTCGCTGGTGCCAGCATGATGAGGCAGGTGTTAATCGTGGAGTGTGGTAACGGCTGAGCCGCCGGGATTGTAATGTGCTCACGTCCCGAATGCCCTAGCAGGCCTCGCTAAAAGTGATGAATTTCACATTCTCTATGAGGATACTCTATTTCCTCTGGAGCGCAAGTGAAGAGTTTCCTGTTGCATAAGTGATAAGTTTAATGAAGCGGGAAGTTTGATCGGCGGGGTGCATAAAAAGACGGTGACCCGCCAAGTCGCTTGACCCGGCGGGCCACCGTACGAGGGTTTCCCTCTGTTCGACACAGATGGTTCTGTGTATGATTGCAACTCCGGCGCCCCGAAATTCCCCCCAATCGCTCATCGCTCGGTGACGCCAGAAGTCTACCAATAAGCTCCAGCCCGTGCCGCTACCCCCTCATAGCCGGCATTATCAAACGCATACCAGTACATCCCACTACGACCAGTACACTCTGACCCTGCGACCAACCAACTCTATTTGTGACCTATACGACCCGGAATGTAGCTTCATTATATGGGCTTGCACGCAAGAATCAAGACCCCTGAGCAAGTTTTAATGCAATTTTCATAAACCTGTGCCGCCAACGGCAGGCGGCGGCGCGTGGTATACTTCAACCGATGACTCGTTCACGATAGGGAACACAAATGACACCACCACCATACGACGCAGTTCTGATTGGCGCGGGCAACCGGGGCGCGGAGGTCTACGGCCAGTGGGCGCTGGCGCACCCCCACCTGCTCCGCGTGACAGCGGTCGCCGAGCCAATCGCCGCCCGGCGGGAGGCCGTCGCCCGGCAGCACCGCATCCCGCAGGCGCGGCAGTTCGAAACCTGGGAGGATCTGCTCCGCCAGCCGAAGCTGGCCGACGTGGCCATCATCACCACGCAGGACCAGATGCACACCGGCCCAACGCTCGCCGCGCTGGAAAAGGGCTACGACATCCTGCTGGAGAAGCCGATGGCCAGCCGGCTCGACGAGGCGGTGGCGCTCGTGCGCGCCGCCGAGCAGGCAGGCCGCATCCTGCAGATCGCGCATGTCCTGCGCTACACGGACTTCTTCCAGGCCGTGTACGAGATCGTCCAGTCGGGGCGGCTGGGGCAGCTCATCACCGTGTCGCACCGCGAGAACGTCTCGTCGTGGCACATGGCGCACAGCTACGTGCGCGGCAACTGGCGCCGCTCCGACCAGGCCAGCCCGATGATCCTCGCCAAATCCTGCCACGATATGGACGTGCTGTACTGGATTCTGGGGCGGCGGGTGCGCCGCCTGAGTTCGTTCGGCGGGTTGCGCCACTTCTGCGCCGAGAACGCGCCGCCTGGCGCACCGAGCCACTGCATCGACGGCTGCCCCTTCGAGGAGACGTGCCCGTTCTACGCGCCTGCGCTCTACCTCGACCTCAACCCGATCCACTACGGGCTGGCGCAGGCTCGCAGCCCGGTACACCGCGTTGCCGGGCGGCTGGCCCGGCTCTCACCGGACCTGCTCGCCGCGCTGGCACGGGTCGTGCCGCCGCTCCGCCAGTTAAGCGAGTACGAAGGCTGGCCGCGATCGGTGATCACCGACCGCCCCGGCGACCTCGTAGCGCTGATCGCCGCGCTCAAGTACGGCCCCTATGGGCGCTGCGTGTACAAGTGCGACAACGACGTGGTCGATCATCAGGTCGTGGCGATGGAGTTTGAGGACGGGATTTCCGCGACCTTCACCATGCACGGGCACTCGCACGAGGAAGGCCGCACGCTGCGCATCGACGGCTCGCAGGCCACGCTGCTCGGCAAGTTCAGCTTCAACCAGACGTACCTCGAAGTGCGCGACCACCGCGACTGGACGGTCGAGCGGATGGACTTCCCGAACGAGGTGGAGACGGGCGGGCACGGCGGCGGTGACGACGGGCTGATGCGCGCCTTCATCGCTTCGCTCGCCGACCGCAGCCAGCCGCCGCTGACCAGCGCTCGCGCCTCGCTGGAGAGCCACCTCATGGCCTTTGCCGCCGAAAAGGCCCGCGTCGAGGGTGGCGTGGTGGACATGGACGAGTTCCGCGCCCAGGCGGAGCAACTCGGCGCGGGGGTTGTGCCATCAGGATAATGGAGTTGCGAAGCAGGGGCAGGTCGTGATGCGCGATGCTCCGCATCGACCGCATCATTAGACCTGCCCTACCGGTGATTAAGTTAAGGCCAAAGCAGCCCAGCCTTAGCTGGCAAACAAAGGGCCCAGCGTGCTGGGCCCCCTTTGCTCCCTGCCTTTGTTTTACGGCACGACCTGCACTGTCGTGCCGACAGGCGCCCAGTTGAACAGCCACTCCGCATCCGGCGTGCGCATGTTGACACAGCCGTGGCTCATTGGCGTGCCGAAGTTGTTGTGCCAGTAGGTGCCGTGCAAACCGTAGCCCTGATAGAAGTACATCGTATAGGGCACGTTGGGCAGGTCATAGCCCGGCCCGGTCATGCGCGTCGAACGGTACTTTACATAGATCGAGAAGGTGCCGGTGACCGTCGGGTAGGCGGGCAGCCCGGTCGAGACGACAAACTCTCGCACGAGCACGCCGTTCTCATAGGCGTAGGTGCGCTGCTCAGAGAGGTCGACAAGGATGAGCTTCCCCGTTGAGGTCGGCGCGGGCGGCGCACTCGACGATGGAGCGGGCGCGCTCGTACTCGTGCTGCCGGGGATGACCAGCGTCTGCCCCCAGTAGATGCGGTTCATGTCGGCGATGCCGTTGGCCTGCATCAGCGCGGCGACGGACGTGCCATGCCGCACCGCGATCTTATAGAGGGTATCGCCGGGCTGGATGACGTACGTCGAGCTGGTGGCGGGCTGCGATGCAGGCTGCGCCGCAGGCTGGGACACCGGCTGCTGAGAACTGGACGCGCCGGGGATGACCAGCGTCTGCCCAACGTACAGCAGTGACGGGTTGGCGATGCGGTTGGCCTGCAGGATGCTCGACATCGGCACGCCATACTTCACGGCAATCTGCGAGAGGTACTCGCCGCGCTGCACCACATGGCGGACAGCAGGCTGAGCGGCGGCGGGCGTGCTGCCCGGCGTCGGGATGATCAGGTGCTGCCCCGCGTAGATCCGCTCCGGGTTGACGATGCCATTCACGGTGATAATGTCCGCCATCGGCACGCCGTAGCGCACGCTGATCTTGAACAGCGTTTCGCCCGGCTGCACCACGTGAATCGTCTGGCTGGCCTGGGCCTCGGCAGCGTCCTCGGCGGGGGCGGCTGCGCTCGCTGCGCCAAGCGGGATGGCGGCGACCACAAGCGCTACGATAAGACTGATTGCGAAGAGCTTTCCCTTTAAGAGTTTCATCTTGTACATACCCTGAACCGTGGAAACGTTATAGATGTGACGCCGCTCTCGCGTTTCCTGTTCCCCTGGCCCGACGATCACACCTCAGTACTATTCTACAATAGAATGCCAAACTTGATACCTGGCACCCGCCCGCGCCCAGCCAGGTGCGAAAACTGGCACGGCACCACGCCCCGGACGTACAATCACGACGGAAACGCCCTGCAACGACCTTGAAGGCTCCTATGACGCACGAGTGCCTGGCGGCCATCCGCTGCTTCCTCCTCGACATGGACGGTACCATCTTCCTCAGCGATCGCCTGTTGCCCGGCGCGGATCGCCTGCTGCGCCTGTTTGACGAGCGCGGGCTGGAATACCTCATCCTGACCAACAACTCCTCAAAGGCCCGTGCGCAGTACGGCGAGAAGCTGCGCCGGTTGGGCCTCGACGTGCCGGACGAGCGGATCTTTACCTCCGGCGAGGCGACAACGCTCTACCTCCGGCGGACCATGCCGGGCGCACGCGTGTACCTCGTCGGCACCCCGGCGCTGGAGGAGACGTTTCGCGAGGCGGGCTTTACGCTCGTGCAGGACGGGGCGGATGTTGCCGTGCTCGGCTTCGACACGACGCTGACATACGATAAGCTCTGGCGGCTGACGGACTACGTACGCGCTGGAACGCCCTACATCGCCACGCACCCGGACGTGAACTGTCCGCTTGCCGGTGGGGGCTTCATGCCCGACACCGGTGCGATGATAGCCTTCGTCGAGGCGTCCACCGGGCGGCGGCCCGATGTGGTGATCGGCAAGCCCAACCCGCCCATCGTCGAGGCGGTGCAGGCGCGGACGGGCGTCCCGCTGGCGCAGACCTGCATGGTCGGCGACCGGCTCTACACCGATATCGCGCTGGGGCAGGCGGGGATCATGACGGTGCTGGTGCTCAGCGGCGAGGCCCGCCCCGAGGACATCCCCGGCGCGCCGTGGCAGCCGGACCTCGTGATGCAGAACCTGGCCGAGCTTGCCGACGCACTTGAGGCGCTGCCCGGCTAATCGCGGGCGTCCCGGCGGACGCAACCCGGTATGAAACCATTTCGTACATACGAGTGAACGAATTATTTATCCCATTACGCGGTTTGAGGGGGTAGAGATTATCTGATGCCAACCACCATGCTCGAGGTGAACAATCTCGTCAAGCGGTATGGCGACTTCACCGCCGTCGATCACCTCTCGTTTGAGGTGCATGCGGGTGAGATCTTCGGCTTGCTGGGGCCGAACGGGGCGGGCAAGTCGACCACCATCCGCATGATTATGGACATCATTAAGCCCGACGAGGGCACGGTCAGCGTGCTGGGCCGCACCCCTGACCAGGCGCGGGAACATGTCGGCTATCTGCCGGAGGAGCGCGGCCTGTATCGCGACCTGAAGGTGCTCGACGTGCTGATCTACCTCGCTGAACTGAAGGGCACGCCGCGAGATGTCGCCCGCCAGCGGGCGATGGAGTGGCTGGAGCGCGTCGAGCTGACCGACTGGGTAGGGAGCAAGGTCAAGGACCTCAGCCGTGGTATGCAGCAGAAGCTCCAGTTCGCCGCGACGCTGATCCACGACCCCGACCTGCTCATCTTTGACGAGCCATTTCAGGGGCTGGACCCGGTCAACGTCGGGCTGCTCAAGTCGCTCATCCGCGACCTCGCCGCAGAGGGCAAGGCTATCGCCCTCAGCGCGCACGAGATGAGCCTGGTCGAAGCCCTGTGCGACCGCATCCTGCTCATCAACCGGGGGCAGGCGGTGCTGTACGGGGAGCTTGACGCTATCCGGCGCGAGTACTCGCCGGACGCCGTGCGCGTCCGCACCACCGCCGACCTGGGGCAGATCCCCGGCGTGGTCAGCATGCACCGCGATAACGGTCAGGTGACGCTGATGCTGGACGGCACGACCCCGCAGCAGCTTCTGCGCACCCTGGTCGAGCGCGACGTGCCAGTCGAAGCGTTTGAGGTCGCCCTCGCGCCGCTTGAGGAGATCTTTGTGCGCGTCGTCAAGGGGGGCAGCGATGAACTTTAAGAAGATCTGGATCATCGCGCGGCACGAGTATATCAACAACCTGAAGCGTCCCGGTTTTATCATCTGGACGCTGGCAGTGCCCGCGCTGGCAGGCATCGGATTGCTGATCGCAACGTTCTTCGGCGGGCAGGCGGGTGACTTCTTCGAGCGGCAGTTCTCCCCGACCACGCCGACTGTCGCCCTCGTCGATCAGTCCGGGCTGTTCTCGGACATCCTGCCGGAGTATGAGGATAACTTCATCCCGTACAGCAGCCGCGAGTCTGCCGAGCAGGCGGTCCGCTCGCAGGACGCCGACCTGGCAGTGGTCGTCGAGGCGGATTATCTGGAAACGGGCAATGTGATCATCATCTCACCCGATGGCAACCTGAACTTCGCCGCCGGCGATGAGGTGGACGACTTCCTTGCCGAGCACCTGCTCGCCGGGGCGGTCAGCGAGGATATCGCCAACCGGGTGCTGAACCCGTCGAGGCCGAATGTCGTGAGCCTCGGCGAGACGGGCGAGACAGAGAGCGGCGGCATCGCCGGGATCATCTTTAACTTCATCCTGCCCTACTTCCTGGGCATCCTGCTCGTCATTACGATCTTCACGTCGTCCGGCTACCTGCTGCGCAGCGTGTCCGAAGAAAAGACCAGCCGCGTGATCGAGATCGTGCTGTCGTCGGTGACGGCGCAGGAGCTTCTCGCGGGGAAGGTGCTCGGGCTGGGCGCGCTCGGCCTGACGCAGATCGCGGTGTGGCTGATGACGGCCTTCGCGTTGAGCGGCGGGATGATCGGCCTGCTGGGCGTGGCGCTGCCGATGCTGATGCGGCCTCAGTTGTTCATCCTGAGCGTCGTGTACTACCTGCTGGGCTACCTGATCTTCGCCGTGCTGATGGGCGCGGCGGGCTCGCTGGGCACGTCCGAGCAGGAGTCGCAGCAGCTTGCGGGCGTCTTCTCGTTCGCGGCGGCCATCCCGATGATGCTCGCGGGCTTCATCATCTCTAACCCCAACGTGACCATTGCGCGGGTGCTCTCGTGGATTCCGCTCACCGCGCCGACGATGATGATGCTGCGCCTGTCGATGGGCAGCGTCCCGACAATCGACATCATCGGCAGCATCGTACTGAGCGCACTCAGCGTGCCGCTGATCATCTGGGCGGGCGCGAAGGTGTTCCGCCTGGGCCTGCTGATGTACGGCAAGCGCCCCAGCGTCCGGGAGATCTGGCGGCTGCTGCGGCAGGCGTAAAGTTACGGTCATTCAGGGAACCCCGCAGCCTTTGGACGGGCTTCCAACGATAACCATTGTGATAACTATCGTATGGTAGGGGCGGGGCTCCGCCCCGCCCCCGTCTCTTTTTCACAACTTACGCTGCCCACGAAGAGG
>DGDY01000068.1:16420-16625 GCA_002385675.1 Anaerolineales bacterium UBA3940
TATAAGAGACAGCCCCTACGCTGCCAGTTTGTGGGATGAATCCGTGAGCCTCTTCCCCTTGACTTCCCACCCCTTCCATCCTACAATGATCTAAACTGGTCGGACCACTGACCACTTCCGACGAGCAGGAGGTGTTGATGCAGTCACCACAATGGCCCGCCCCGCCCAAGCCCGCCGAACTGACCTACAACCGCCTCGTTGAGGC
>DGDY01000068.1:16918-17129 GCA_002385675.1 Anaerolineales bacterium UBA3940
GACCCGCTCGACGCTGCGCGAGGCACTGCAGCGCCTCGCCGCCGACGGTTGGCTGGACATCCAGCACGGCAAGCGCACCCGCGTGCGCGACATCTGGACGGAAGGCAATCTCAACGTGCTCGCCCAGCTTGTCGAGCATCAGGCCGTTATGCCGCGCGCCTTCATCCCCCAGCTTCTCGAAGTGCGCTATGCCCTTGCGCCGGTGTACACC
>DGDY01000068.1:17356-17537 GCA_002385675.1 Anaerolineales bacterium UBA3940
TATGCCCTTGCGCCGGTGTACACCGCCGCCGCCGTCGAGCACAACGCCGAGCAGGTTGTGCGCCTGCTCGACGACTTGCTCGACAACCTGGTCGATACGCCGGAGTCCTTCGCCCGCACCGACTGGCTGCTGCACCACCGGCTGACGATCCTCTCCACCAACCCGGTCTACACGCTGATGC
>DGDY01000202.1 GCA_002385675.1 Anaerolineales bacterium UBA3940
AGCGTTTCTCGGCGTGGGCGGGCTGGTGATGGCGCGAGAAACACTCTGGAGCGCCTGGCGCATCGGCGTGCAGAGCATCACGCTGTGGCAGGCGCTGGTCCTCGTCGGCGCGCTGGCGCATCCAGCCGATTTCACCGGCGGCCTGTTGAACTGGTATACGCTCGTCGTCGCTGTGGGGGTGCTGGTGCTGATCGTCCTCTACGTGACGCTTGAGAACCGGCGGCGGGCGCTAAAAGCATGATGAGGTGATAACCTCCTCATAAGCCTCAGGGGAATGCAACATGGCGCAGCATGGCGCTGCTAACGCGCACAACGCACCATCAGAACGGCGAGAGCAGGCGGCAAGGACATACACCGTGCTGGAGGAGCAGGGGGCGTCGCCGACGGCGCACGGGCTCTACCGGCGGCTCTTCGTGATCACCATCACTTATGGCGCGCTGACGGTCCTTGCGGGGATGCCCACGTGGATCGGGCTGATCCAGCAGAGCCGCCAGCTTTTCCGCCTGACGCCCTACGTCGTCGCCGCGATGGTGCCGGTGACGCTCCTTGTCGATCTGGTGGCGCTGTGGCTGTTCTCACGGTCCATCCGGGACGGGCTGGAGCACATCCGTCAGGGCACAGCGACGCCCGACACACTGGAACGCGCGCTGCTCCAGGCGCTGAACTTCCCGGCGCTGACCTTCCTCCGCGTGATGTTCATCCATCTACCGGCGGGCTTTGTGGCGGGCTTTATCGCCTTTGCGGTGATGAGCCCGCGCCTGGGCATCCTGCTGTCGGGCCGCACGCTGATCTTCCTGGTGGTCATGGGTACAGTTATCTCGCTGACCCACGCCATTCTGGAGTACTTCGCCGTGCAGCGGGCTATCCAGCCGGTCGTGGCGTATATCGCCCGGTACTGCCCCACACGCCCGGAGGTGCTCCGCGAGCGGACCAAGACCGTCGGCATCCAGACGCAGCTTCTGTTCGTCATGACGGCGATCACCGTCATCCCGCTGGTCATTATCGGCGTGAACATCGTGTTCCGGCTGATCATCCCGCTTGAGCCGGGCAGCGACCTTCCGGAGGTGAGTGGGCGCTCGCTGCTGCTGCCGCTTGTCGGCGTGATGATCTATGCCCTGATCTTCATGACGGTCATCGCGGTGATGCTCTCCCGGCACTTCCGCTCGCTCATCGACCGGATGGTGCAGGCTATGAGCCGGGTGCGCGACGGAGACCTCAACCAGCGCCTTGACGTGATCTCGGCAGATGAGTTCGCCGCGCTGTACACCGGATTCAACGAGATGATTGGTGGCTTGCGCGAGCGGGCGCGCCTGCACGACGCGTTCGGGCGGTACGTCTCGCCGGAGCTTGCCGAGCGGATTCAGAACGAAGGCGTGATCCTGAGCGGCCAGACGGTCGACGTGACGGTTATGTTCGGCGATATCCGCGACTTCACGGCGATGTCGGAGCGGATGCCCGCGCACGAGGTCGTCTCGCTGCTGAACAGCTACTTCGCTGTGATCGAGCCGATTGTCGAGCGCGAGGACGGCTGGATCAACCGCTTTATGGGCGACGGTTTCATGGCGGTGTTCGGCGCGCCCGTCCCCTGCCCGGACCACGCCACGCATGCTGTGCGGGCCGCACTCGCCATCCACGAGGCGGTTCTCGACTTTAACGAGCGGAGCAACTGGCCGCCGATCCGCATCGGCATCGGCATTGACACCGGGGAGATGGTCGCAGGGAGCGTGGGCAGCCCCGACCGCGTGGAGTATACCGTCATCGGCCATGGCGCTAACACGGCCTCGCGCATCGAGGCGCTGAACAAGGACTTCGGCACGACGCTGCTGATCAGCCAGGCCGTGTACGAACGCGCGGAGATCGACCGCGAGGCGCGCCAGATGCCGCCGGTCCGGGTGCGGGGCGTGGTCGAGCCGATCACGGTGTATGCGCTGGTGTAGGGGCGGACGCTGGCGAGCCTATTGATGTGGTCGATGCGGAGCATCGCGCATCACGACCCGCCCCTACGATGGATTGGCGATAAGGAGCCGCGACGTTTCGTCGCGGCGGGCTGGTATCAAAACGCCGCCCTATACCCCCTCGATCTGTGCAGGCAGCCACACGCGGAAGACCGTCCGCCCTGGCCTGGACTCAAACGTGATCTCGCCCCCGTGCTTCAGCGTCACGATGTTGTAGCTGATATCCAGCCCCAGGCCGGTCCCGTGGCCAGGCGGCTTTGTCGTGAAAAACGGCTCGAAGATGCGCGCCTGTGCCTCTGCGGGGATGCCCGCGCCGTTATCCTCGACTTCCACCAGTACGCCGCCCTCTGCCGGGCGAGTGCGCAGCGTGATCTCGCCGCCGCTCTCCCCGACTGCGTCCGCCGCGTTGTCGATCAGGTTCGTCCACACCTGGTTTAGCTCGCTGCCGTAGGCGTCGATCATCGGCAGATTGGGCGCGTAGTCCTTTATCACACGGATGCCCTTCCTGAGCTTGCTCCGCAGGATGACCAGCGTGTTTTCCAGCCCCTCGTGCACGTCCACGCGCTGTATCGGCCCCCGGTCAAGGTAGGAGTAGGTCTTCAGCGCCTGCACGATCTCGGAGACCTGCACCGCCCCCTGCCCGATCTCGTTGAGCAGTTGGTGCGCGTTGTAGCGCGCCGCCAGCCATTCGAGCACGGTGTGAAGGTGCTCGGAGGGAAAGCCCGCGATGACCCGATCCAGCAGGGGCTTATCCATGCCGATTTCGACCAGCGCCGGGACGAGCCGCCAGGCATCGACGTCGTTCGCCTCCAGCGTGTCGAGCAGCGTTTCTTCGAGGTCGCTGAGGGCCAGCGCGTCGATCTGCGTGATGGGCGTCGCCGTCATGGTGAGCACGCCTTCAAGCTCGTCAAGCAGGCGGCGCTGCTCCTCGTCCAGCGCACAGTCGGCCAGCTTCTCGCGCAGCATCTCCAGTTCGTCAATTGTGGCCTGGAGGTGGTCCGCGCCGCGCTTGACGGCTGCCGCCGGGTTGTTCAACTCGTGGGCAATCCCCGCGACGAGCACGCCAAGCTGCGCCATCTTCTCGCTCTGGCGCAGCAGGCCCTCCGTCTCGCGCAGGCGGGCCAGCACGACCTGGAGCATCGTCCGGGCGGCGGTCGGGCTGGTATCCAGCAGGCGGTCAAATTGCTCGTGGCTGATGACGGCCAGCCGCGCATCGGTGCGCGCCCGGACGGTCGCGGTGCGCGGCACATCCTCGATGAGCGACATCTCGCCGATGACGTCGCCCGGCCCGCGCACGGCGAGCAGCACATCGCGTCCGCTCGTCGCCTTGACAACCTCCAGCTCGCCGCTCTGGATGATGTAGGCGCGGTCGCCGGGGCTGCCCTCGTCGAACAGCGTCTCTCCGGCGGGCAGGTCCATCTCCTCGATCATCCCGCAGATGCGGCGGAAGTCTTCCTCGCTGAGGTTGTGGAACAGCGGTACCCGGTTGAGCA
>DGDY01000177.1 GCA_002385675.1 Anaerolineales bacterium UBA3940
GCGCCGCCAGCCGCGCCGCCAGCCCTTCGAGGCGCACGGCCTTGTCGTAGTACGAGCCAAGATCCTCCTGGAAGATCAGCGATTGCAGTTCGGGCAGGTAATCGGCCAGAGGCCGCTTGCGATCCTCGTTGAAGAAGTAGCGTGCATCCGCGAACCGGGCGCGGATCACGTGCTCGTTGCCCTCCCGCACCAGGTCGAGATGCTCGTCGTCGCCATTGCGCACCGCAATGAAGTACGGCAGCAGGCGGCCATCCCCATCCACAACGGCGAAGTAGCGCTGATGCTTCTTCATGACAGTCGTCAGCACGACATCGGGCAGCTCAAGATACTCCTCGGAGAACGAGCCGATGAGCGCCGTCGGCTGCTCGACGAGGTTGGTGACCTCCTCCAGCAGTTCGGGGTCGTCCAGCACGTAGCCGCCCACGCTCGCCGCAAGCGCCTCGACCTGCTCGCGGATCGCCTCGCGCCGCGCCTCCCGGTCGACGATCACGCCCATGGCTTCAAGGCGACTGAAGTAGTCATCCGGGCTGCTGATCTCCACCTCCGGCGAGCGGAGCGGGCGCGGACCGCGCGTCACCCGGCCCGAGGCCACACCCGCGTACTGGAAGGGCACGACCTCGCCGCCGAGCAGCGCCACGTACCAGCGGATCGGGCGCGAGAAGGCGACGCCGGTCGCGTTCCAGCGCATCGAGCGGTCGAAGTGCAGGCCCGCCACCAGCCGGGGCAGCAGCCCGGCAAGCACCTCGGCGGCGGGGCGGCCTTCCTCGCGCACAATCGCCACCACGTACTCGCCGCCGTTGATCTCACGACGCTCCAGGTCCTCTACGGCGATGCCCAGCCCCCGCGCGAAGCCCTCCGCCGCGCGGGTCGGGTTGCCGTCGGCGTCGTACGCGGCCTTGACGGGCGGGCCGCGACGCACGATCTCCTCGGCACGCTGGCTCGGCGCCAGCCCATCGACCAGCACAACCAGCCGGCGCGGCGTGCCCGTCACGCGGATCGACTCATAGGCCAGCCGGGCCTCGTCCAGCAGCGCCGGGACGCTCTGCTCAAGCTGCGCGATAGCCGCGTCGAGGTCGGCGGCGGGCAACTCCTCCGTGCCGATCTCCAGCAGGAAGGGCGCAGGCTCCGTCGGGTACGCGCCCACTGCGGGCGGCGGCAGTTCCGGCTGCGGGACGCTGACCGTGCCCGTCTCCGGGTCTACCTGCCAGCCATCGGGCAGCCAGGGGTACTCCATGCGCGCGCGCTGTTCGACATACGCCCCCGCCACCTGCGAGGCGAGGCGCTGCATCCGCCGGAAGTACTCGGCACGCTCCACCACGCCGATCGCGCCGCGCGTGTCGAGCACGTTGAACAGGTGCGAGCACTTGAGCAGGTAGTCATGCGCGGGGAGCACCAGTGGCGGATCCTGTGCCAGCGCGCGCTGCGCCTCGCGCTCGTAGGTGTTGTAGACCTCGCGCAGACGGTCTACGTCCGCCACCTCAAAGTAGTAGCGGCAGTGCTCGATCTCGGACTGAAGCAGCAGGTCGCCATACCGCCAGCCCTCGCCCCACCGGATGTCCCACACCGCATCGACGCCCTGCAGCGCCAGCACGATACGCTCCAGCCCGTAGGTGATCTCGACGGAGATGGGCATCAGCGTTTGGCCGCCGGCCTGCTGGAAGTACGTGAACTGCGTGATCTCCTGCCCGTCGAGCCAGACCTCCCAGCCGAGGCCCCACGCGCCGAGCGCGGGCGACTCCCAGTTGTCCTCGACAAAGCGGATGTCGTGCTCGCGCCGGTCGATGCCCAGTGCCTCCAGCGATTGCAGGTACAGTTCCTGCGGGTTGCCGGGGTCGGGCTTGAGGATGACCTGAAACTGGTAATGCTGCTGCATGCGGTTGGGGTTGTCGCCGTAGCGCCCATCATCCGGGCGGATGGACGGCTCAACATAGGCCACGCGCCACGGCTCCGGGCCGAGCACGCGCAACGCGGTGGCGGGGTTCAGCGTGCCCGCGCCGACCTGCACGTTGTAGGGCTGCCAGATCACGCAGCCCTGCGCAGACCAGAACTGCTGCAACCGCATGATGACTTCTTGCAGAGATAGAGGCTCGCTCACTATCAAATCACCTCCGACGGGCGATGGATCAGATTTCGTTGTCCGGGGGCAGACGCCTCCCGGCACGCAGCCGGGCGCGCCCGTATCGTCGCCTTCGAGTTTAACGCGGAAATTCTAACATGGCAGGGAAGCCGGGCAATAAATTGCCCGGCTATAAGGCGGCTGCGCCGCCGCGAAGTCCCCTATCGGGGACTTGTTTATGTTCGGAGCATCGCCTCAGAGGGCAAGAGTCCCGCAGGGACCTGGCGGGATAGCAAAGCCATCCCTTTTAGCCGGGGAATCAATTCCCCGGCTACCCTCACCCCGGGTGAGCCACCTGCGGCGCCTCGCCCTGCCCCTCTCCCGGGCGGCCACTATCGTGGCCTGGGAGAGGGGGCCAGGGGTGAGGGTTGTAACCCGCCACGGATGCAGGGATAACGTATGTAGGGGCGGGTCTGAGACCCGCCCCTACCAAAGACGGTCCATAGCGTGAGGATAGCCGAGCATAAATCGTCCGGCGACGTGATAGCCTCGCTATCCGGGCGGCTGCGCCGCTCGCGGAGCGAGCGGCGACGAAAGGGGTCCAGGGTAGGCAATCATAGCCAGCCGGAGGCATTGATTCCTCGGCGCATCTTCCCCCTCTCCCAGCGACCAACGGGAGCGTCCAAGAGAGGGGGCAGGGGGTAAGGGAAGGCGAGGGACAGAATTGCTCCCCCGCCACGCCCGGTGCTATCATGAGAGTACCCATCACGCCCGCCACGCTTCCCCGGCGGGCCGGGCGCGCTGATTTTGCCACAGCCAGAGGAGCAGACATGGAGTACAGGACGATTCTCACCGGGGTGCATGACCGGGTTGGCCTGATCCGCCTGAACCGCCCTGAGGCGCTAAACGCGCTCAACGGTGAGCTGATGCGCGAGCTGGTCGCGGCGCTGCGCGCGTTCGACGACGACCCCGACATCGGCGCGATGGTCATCACCGGCAGCGACCGCGCCTTCGCCGCCGGAGCGGACATCAAGGAGATGGCGAGCCGCACCGCTGTGGAGATGCTGCACAGCGACATGATCGGCACATGGGACGCCGTCGCCTCGATGAAGAAGCCGGTCATTGCGGCGGTATCGGGCTATGCACTCGGCGGCGGCGCTGAATTGGCCCTCATGTGCGACATGATCGTTGCCAGCGAGACGGCGGTGTTCGGCCAGCCGGAGATCAACCTCGGCGTGATACCGGGCGCAGGGGGCACGCAGCGCCTCGCGCGGACGGTCGGCAAGGCGCTCGCGATGGAAATGGTGCTCAACGACCGCCGCCTGAGCGCCGAGGAAGCCCTGCAGCGCGGGCTGGTCAACTACGTCTACCCGGTGGAGACGTATCTTGACGAGGCGCTGCGGCTGGCCAACGAGATCGCCGCCCGCGCGCCGGTCGCCGTGCGGCTGGCGAAGGAGGCGGTCAACAAGGCGTTTGAACTGCCGCTTGCAGAGGGGTTGGCCTTCGAGCGGCGCAATTTCTACTTCCTGTTTGCCACCAGCGACCAGAAAGAGGGGATGGACGCCTTCATCGGCAAGCGGAAGCCAGAGTGGAAGGGCGAGTAGCGCCCAGGGTAGTGGACATGCCGCGCACGCTGACCGCAGCGAGCATCCAGCAGCAACTGGCAGACGGGCTAGGGGTGCACCCGGGGCTGAGTGTGATCGCGCACGTCAGCCTGGAGGCGCTCGGCCCCGTCGAGGGCGGCGCGGAGGCCGTCGCGGCAGCGATCACGGCGGCGGCGGGTACGGTCGTGATGCCTGCCTTCACCTACCAGACGCAGGTCATCCCGCAGACCGGTCCGCCGAACAACGCACTTGTCTACGGCAGCGGTGACACGCTCAACGGGCGGGCGGACATCTTCCGCGCCGATCTGCCCGTCCACCCGGACTGTGGCTCGGTGGCGGAGACGTTGCGCCGTCACCCCGCGACGCTGCGCAGCCTGCACCCGATCCTCTCCTTCGTGGCGCAGGGGCCGCAGGCCCGCAGCGTGCTCGCCTCGCAGACGAGCCACAACCCGCTCGGCCCGATCGCCTGGCTGGAGGCCCACGATGGCGCCGTGCTGCTCATGGGCCTCGACCAGCGGCACAACTTCTCGCTGCACCTCGCGGAGCAGCGGGCCGGGCGGCGGACCTTCACGCGGTGGGCGCTGACGGTCGACGCCATCGAGGAGCTTCACGGCATCCCCGGCTGCATGGAGGGCTTCAACGCCGTCTGGCCTGAACTTATGCCGTTCACGACGGTGGCACAGATCGGCATGGCGCGCTGCGAGTTGATCCCGCTCAGGCTGCTGCTGGCGTATGTGGAAGAGCGGCTGTGCGCCGACCCGAACTTTATGCTGTGCGACAAACCCGGCTGCCTGAGCTGCCGGGCGCGGGAGGTGTGGAGGTAGGCGCTACGGCGCACCGCGCAGCAGCCAGATCACCCGGTCGTACGAGAGGCCGTAGTGAGCGAGGACGATCACGCCGAAGATGATCGCCAGCGTGCGCGGGCCGGCGGCGGCGAGCAGCATAACCGCCCCGGCGAAGAAGACGGTCTCCAACAGCAGGCGCACGATGCCGGGCACGGCCACCGGCGCTTCGGCGGGGTCGCCGGGCACGCGGAACGTGCCCCACGCCGCTGCCGCCACAACCGGCAGGCCGATGGCCCACAGGAAGCGGCCCGCACCCTCGTGCTGGGTCCAGCCCCAGTAACCATAGGCAACGAGCGCGGCGATCTCCAGCAGGAAGCGCAGCGCCAGATTGGCGGGTGCGTTGCTCATCGGGATGTCGTCTCCGTGCAGTGAAAGACTCAACAGGGCGGGTTCTTGCTTCTCCTCACCCCGTGCGGCAAAGCCATGCCACCCCTCTCTGCACCGGGGATGAGGGGTCGCCCTTCCCTACCCCTCCCAGCCGTCGCCGGAGAAGATATGCTCGGCGGCCTGCTTGAGCTTTTCGATGCGCTCAGACGTGACCTCTTTGGCCCGCAGATAGCGCTCCAGCAGCTCCATCTCTGTCAGGCCCTCGGGCCGCTCGACGCCCAGCCGCGCCCGCACCGGATAATCGACATCGTGCATGATGGCGGCGATGTGGCTGGCCCCTTCCAGCGCGGCGGCAATTTCGCGGTCGCGGATCTTCTGGTCGTTCTCCGGGCTGGTCGTGATGATCACCCGCACGACGGCATCGGTTACGTCATGGCGGGCGCACTCGCGAAGAATGATGGGCATCGGGTCATCCTGGCCGCGCACGTCCACGCGGATCGTCAGGAAGGGCCGCGCGTTAAGCTCGACAAATTTGTAGGTGGTCGCGCCGCGCGCCACCTCCGCCCAGCAGAAGCCCTTGGGCGCACCCTCCTCGCCGAAATCGATGCGCTCGATGCTGCCGCTGTACACGATGGGCGGGTAGCTGCCTTTGTTCAGGTCCTGATGGTAGTGGATATGCCCCAGCGCCACGTAATCCCACACCGGGTCAAGCAGTGCGCTCTTCATCACCATCACGTCGCGCCCCAACATCACGTCGCGCTCGGTGCCGAGCTTCGCGCCGGACACGCTGAAATGCCCCGTCAGCACGGCGGGGATATCCGGGTCGATCTGCTCAACCAGGTTGCGGATTAACAGGCCGACCTCCTCGCGCAGCCTCTCGTCGATCTCGCCCAGAGACATGCCGCGTGTATCCGTATCGCCGAGCAGGCGCTGGCGCATCGGGTAGGGGACGGTCGCCACCTGGATCGGGCCGCGCTTCGTCTCGATATAGTGGACCCTGTCCGTGCGGGCCACGATCACACCCTCTACCTCCAGCGTCTGGAAGATCTCGACCGTCGAGGCCTTCTGCACCATCGAGGGGATGTCGTGGTTGCCGACGAGCAGCACAACCGGGCACTGCTTGGCCAGACGCTTGATGCGCCGCGCGAACTCGCGCACGTAGGTGGGGTTCGGCTGGCGGTTCTTGAAGGCGTCCCCGGCGAAGACGGCGAGATCGGCGTCGTGCTCGCAGGCATAATCAACGATCTCATTCATCCGGAGCAGGAAGTCCATCACACGGGTGCTGATGCCTGTGGATGGGTCGATCTTGCCGTGGTTCTCCATGCCGATGTGAACATCGGCGAAGTGCAGCAGTCGGATCGGTTCAGGCACGATAGTTGCCCCCCGTTGTGCTACAAATGTCCGGTTGCTGGCAGAGAGCTTTTGGAGCCACAGATGTCACGGATAATACTGTCTGTGGCGCATATTCCGCCTCACCGGCGAACTGTGTACATCAGGGCAGTTCAGGCCACCACAGCCGCCGCAGCCGCGACCAGCCGAAGCGCCACGCCAGCATCATGAGCGTGCTGGTGCCGGTCGCCACGAGCACGAAGGTCAGGATGATCGGGCGGCCCAGCCAGAGCGCGCGCAGCGCCACGCCTATCGGCCCGCCAATCAGCCCGGCGAGCAGCGTCCGCAGCACAACGCGGCGCGGTGGGTGCAGGCCCGTCGCCGTGTAGATGCCGGTCAGCATGCCGGAAAGCAGCCATCCCAGCATCATCGGCGCGGCGGTGTTGATGATGTTGGGCAGCACCCGGGTGGATACCTCCATGCTGTGGCTGGTGCGGCCCACCGCGGCGAACAGCACCAGCACCAGGAAGTCCCCGACAAACAGGGCTGCCATCTCCCAGGTGGGGAGCAAATCGGGCGGGGCGGAGGCCCCCGGCGGTGTCAGATTATCGCGGTTGGGTGATGTGTCTGCAGACATAGTGCTGCTAGTATACTGGGTGCGTGCGAGCGCTCGCAAGCCGCTAACATTTATCCTCGCGGTCTGCTCCGCTGTACTGTATCACATTTGCAATCAACAATGTGATCACTTTATTGCAAACGGGTGTCAAGAATCAGTTTCAGCCGCAACTAAGCTGTGCTACAATGTCGAAACCAGCGGACGTCACATCCGCCGCCACTTGACCAGCCATCATCGAGTACAGTGGACCATGGCCCGTCCCTTCTGCGACCGTCTTTACAAGCAGTGTTTGCAGCGCACCCGCGCCCGCCTGGCAAGCCTGGGCCAGCCAGCGACTCCCGACGTGATTGCCACCTTCGCCCGCCGTGTCGCACAGATCGCGAGGCAAAACACCGACCGCATCCCGCTCAACGTGCGCCCTAACCCACGCACCAGCTTTCCTGACAGCTACATCGACGATATCATCCTCTCTCTCATCAAGGAGGGGCCGCGCGTGGCGGCGCTGCTCGCAAAGGACAACGCCGCCTGGGAGCAGATGCTCAACTACATCCACCGGCGCGCGCGGAGCAACCTGGCGCGCTATTATGAATACCTGCCGATCAAGGTGCCGCTGAACAGCCTGGCGCGGGACATGGCGCTGCACTGTGCGGCTATCCTGCTGCGGCGGCTGCCGACCTTCCCGTTTGACACCTCGCTCGACGCGTGGGTCGCGGTGTTGGTGGCCAACGAGGTGCGGACGCTCCGGCACCGCGCCGATTTCCGCTGGAACGATCTCGCCCGCTCGCTGGATGCGGAGAACGACAGCCAGCTTGACTCCCCGCGCCTCATGGATACACTGGCGGATGAAGGCCTGGACGACATGTGGCGGCAGTGGGAGGAGATGTTCGTCGTCACCAGCCATCTTGACGACCTCACACCGGACCAGCGCGAGGTGATCTGGCGTGGGCTGAATGGCGAGGACTCCGACTCGATTGCCCGGCACATGAACCGGACGCGAGACGCCGTGTACTCGCTGCGCGCGCGCGCCGTGAAGGTTCTGCGCGAGCGCATTGCTGCGGACTAGGAGACCGCATGCTTAGAAATATGCCCTCGATCCCCCAGCCGGATCACGACGCCATCCGCCGGCTGCTCAGTCGCTATGCCGAACTGAAGCACGCTGGTCAGGACGTGGAGAAGATGTATCCGAATGTCGCACAGCATCTGCGCGAGTGCCTCGACTGCCGCGCGCTGCTTGCCGATGCAGAGCAGGACAGCGCCGGGCCGCTGGCCTGGCTGAGCGCCTCCGAGCTGCCGTTCCTGCATACGTCCTCCGAAAAGCCTGACATCCGCGTAACACCCGGCAGCACCCCCGAGGCGTTCCGCATACACATCGCGCTCTCGCTGCCGGGCCGCCACACCTATGGCAATATGCGCGCCCCCCAGCCCGGCGCAGGCCCGGCGGAGCACGGTGAGCAGCTTCTGCTGGCGGATGTTGTACGGCTGGAGGATCAGGAGATCGGCGTTACGCTCGTCGCCACGCAAAGCGCCACCTGCCAGAACGCGTCTCCGGGCGAGGTCACGGTGATGGGCGAGCTATACGGCGACGCTCTGCCGCCGGTCATCCATGCGCAGCTTGCCGTCGGCAGCCGCATATACTACGCGAGCACGAACAATGGCGTGCTCCAGTTTGAAAACGTCATCCTTCCCGGTGAGGGGGAGCCGATCAACCTGACACTGGAAGCATTAGGTTGATACCGGCATAAGCCCATTAGTCCACCAGGCCCGCCGCATGATTCCCGGCGCGCTCGAGTATGCCGCAGAGTCGGCTTATAAGAACCATCCTCCTGTGACCAATACCATCTCCCTCTCGCCAGCCGCCCTGCACGAGCGGTTGGCCGCTGTGTCTACCGATGTCGCCTCTCCCGATGCTGTCCGCGCGGCGCTGGCGTCGGGCCGTGCGTGTGCGCTCGATGATCCCGCCGGGCTGCTCCTCGATGTGACCGAGCGCGCGTGGGTCAGCCCGCCGCTCGGAGCAGCGATGGCCCTCGGCGCGGTCGAGGCGGCAGACGAAACCGCCGACCCGCTCGCCCGGATCTACGCACAGGCGGCGCTCGGCGTAGCGCTAGTGCGGTGGGGCAACCTGGCGCACGCCCTCGACATGCTACGCGAGGTCCGGCCCGCCCTGCTCGCCGCCGCTGCCCCCGGCGTTTCCCACCTGATCGTCCACTGGCATGAGGTCCTGTGCACGTACCTTGTGCTGTCGCCAGACAGCGCGGTTGATACCCTGCTGTCCATCGCCGGGGAACTGGAGGCAGCCGGCGAACCTACCCTCGCGCAGCGCTGCCGCCTCGACACCTCGGTATTCTGGTCCAAACAGGTGCGCGACAGGCACCCCGGGCTGGTGGAGGCGATCCGCACGGCGCTCACGGGGCAAAACCGCCCGGTAGATGAAGGATATGCGACGCTGTCCGTCGCGGCAGACGCCGCCCAGCAGGGGGATTACAGGCGAGCCTTCCACCTGCTGGGCCGGGCAGAAGCACTGTTCCAGCAGGCGGGCGCACATGCGTTCCTGAGCCTCGCGTGGCAGCAGCGCGGCGCTTTCTACCGGCAGCACCTCGACATACAGCAGGCGCTGCACTGGCTTGAGAAGGCGGAGCGGCTGGCGACCGCCATGCAGCACCCGACGTATCGCATCATGGCGCTCGTCGAGATGGCTATACTCCAGTTCGAGCGGGGGGATATGGACCGGCACTTCGCGGTTATCCACGAGCTTGAACAGCTTGAACCGCAGATGCACCTGCCCGCGCTCACCGCCTTCTGCCAGCTTACGCGCGCCAATCACCTGCTGCGGCAGGCCAGCTATGACGCAGCTCGCGAGGCCTACCTCGCCGCGCGCACGCAGTACCTGATGCTCGGCAACCACCGCTTCGCCACGACATGCACCATCAACCTGGGCATTCTGGCGCGGCGGCAGGGGAAGTTCTCCCTCTCGCTGAGCTATTTGCGCGAGGGGCTGCAGCACGCCCGCGATACGGGCAGCTTCGAGGAAGAGTTGGGCGCGTACCGTAACCTCGCCATGACGTATGCCGCCTTCGGCTACATTGAGCCTGCCATCGTGTACCTTGAGCAGAGCATGGAGCTGGCGCAGGCACGCGGCGTGACCATCCAGAGCGCCCGGCAGGCCGTGTACCTGGCCATGCTGCTGGCCTCTCATGGGGAGGGTCAGCGCGCGCGCGATCTGCTCAATATGGTGTGCTCTCAGGTTCGCTTCCGCGGCATCGATCACGTCATCGCGCTGTGTGATGCCGTCGAAGGCGAAATCCTGCTCAGCGAGGGGCACTACCACGAGGCACTGGCCCGCTTCGACACCGCACGCACACGTTTCGACGCCCTCGGAATGGAGGAGTGGGGCTGGTTCATGCAGGTGAAGATCGGCGAGGCGTATGTCCGGAGCGAGGATATCGACAGGGCGGAGGAAGTCCTGCAGCAGATCCCGGTCGAACGGCTGACGGCAACCTTCCAGTGGCACCACCGCTCGCTCCTGGCTCGTATTGCAGAGGAGCGAGGGCAGCTCACCGACGCCCTCGCCGCGTACATCGGCTCGCTGCTGCAGGTGCACACCTCACGCCGCTTCCTCGAAGAGGAGCAGCAGGCACACCGGTTCGTACTCTCGTACCAGACGCTCTACGATCACGCCTTTGAGCTGGCGCTCGACCTCGACGACCCGGCGGAGGCGCTGCTGATCGCCGAACTGCACGGCTCCCAGCTTCTTGCGACGCGGCTCGGCCTGCGCGACAGCGGCATCGACCCGCGCGCCGTGCCCGCCCTGCTGCGCCGGGCGCTCGGCGAGCACCTCGGCACGGACTGGACGGTGCTGCGCTACGCCTACCACAACGGCAAATACTGCCTGTTCATGCTGTACCCGGAGGGTTTTGCCGCCATCCGCCTGCACCTTGATGCGCGGGCGCGCATGGTGCTGCGCCTCGCCGCCACACCGGGCGAGTCCTTCCGGCGCAAGGCTTACCAGGGCAGCGAGCAGGGCAGCGTCATCGGCCCAGAGGGGCGCAGGCGTCTGTTTGAGGCGCTGCTGCCCCCACCCACCCGGAAGTACCTTCACCCCGACCACACGCTGATCGTCGTGCCGACCGGCCCGCTGCACGGGTTGGCCTTCCATGCCCTGCTCGACGGCGACGCGCCGCTCATCACCCGGACGCGCGTGCTATACGCGCCCTCGCTGGAGCTGCTGTATCACCTGCTGGCCCGTTCCGCGGAGTCGACGGGCGGCCTGGGTGAAGGGCTGGTGCTGGCCCAGTCGAGCTTCGAGCAGGCGGGGTATGCCGGGCTGCCCTATGTCGAGCAGGAGGCCGCCGCCGTGCTGGGCGGCGCGAGAGGCGCGCGCGTGCCCCTTGCCGAACTGGACCCCGACCGGCTCTCCGAGTTGGGCCAGTCGGGTGGGCTGGCCCGCTATGACTGGCTGCACTTCGCAACGCACGCCTACGCGGAGCCTGTCACGGGGACGTTTACCGGGCTGCTCGTGGGGCGGGGGGTGCTGGATGTGCAGGCTATCCGGCGCTGGCGGCTCACCGCGCGGCTGGTGACGCTCTCCGCCTGCCAGACCGGCGTAGGGCGCTGGCACTACGGGGACGAGATCGCCGGGCTGACGCAGGCGTTCATCAGCGCGGGCGCGCAGTCGGTCGTGGCAAGCCTATGGCTGGTGCAGGACGAGAGCACCGCGACGCTCATGGCCGACTTCTACCGCGCGCTCGGCGAGGGGCAAAGCCCGGTGGCGGCGCTCGCTGCCGCTCAGCGTGCCGCTCACCGCGCCGGGGTGGACGCCTATCACTGGGCGGCCTTCAGCGCTTTTGGCAGGCCGTAGGCGGGGAGGGGACTGGGGCAAAAAAACGCCGCGACTAAACGTCGCGGCTTCTCACTTGCGCGGCTACGCGGCTCCTCTACGGTAGTAGACCTCACCCCGCGAAGAGCAGTAGCCACAGCGCCAGCGACATCGCAATGCCGAGCGAGAAGCCGCTGATCGCGTCGGAGAAGTAGTGCACGCCGAG
>DGDY01000174.1 GCA_002385675.1 Anaerolineales bacterium UBA3940
TTCTTTGGGTGGGCAGCGTAAGATTTGTATAAGAGACAGCCACGACGCTGTTGCTGGGCTCGCTGGGGGTGGGTGCGGCGCTCGTCGCCAACTACGCCTACCTCCGCAGCCGCGGCGAGGGCGCCTGCCTGGAGACTCAGGGTGAGCTGCTCTGCACGTCCATCCGCTGGATTGTCATCCTGGCTGTGGCGCTGCTCGGCGTCGAGCTGATTGTCTTCCCGATCACCATCGCCTACCTGGCGGCGGGCCCGGTGGAGGCAGTCCAGAGTGCGGCTAAGCTGTTTGGCGAGTTCGGCGTGCTGACGGTGCTGCGTGTGCTGCTGGTGTTCGTCGGCGCGGGTGTGTTTGGGCTGTTCCTGTATCGTCGCCTGCGCGACAACAGCCCGGAGAACTTCCCTGCCGCGCTGGTCTACGGGGCCTTCGCCCTGGTGCTGATCGGCGAGGTGGTGGGGCGCTTCCTCTTCTACGCTACCCACGTCGGCATCAACATCGGCGTCTAGCTTCATCTAGAAACCAACAGGGAGCGGCGCTCAGGCCGCTCCCTGAACATCCTGCCCCTGCCCCTGTCACAGAGATAAGCCCGCCGGCTACCATCTGTGACATTTATCTCGAATAAAGCTGATAGCCTTAATCCTTATATATCGGCAGGCATCGTTACAATGGCTTTTGACGGTACGTCTCTATGCACAAGCTTTTAAACAACCTGGAGGTCCAGCGTGACACAACTTGACGCGCAAACCTGGCTCCCCCTGCTCACAGGCGAATCGCTGCTGTGCAGCCTGCTCGGGCAGATCTTCTACACCCACCCCGAGCGTAAATGGCTTGAAGCCCTCAGCGATAGCCGGGACATCTTCGCTGAGGCCCCGTTCGCCGAGGAGCAGCCCGACATGATCGAGGGGCTGGCTGCTGTGCGGGCCTGGTTCGACGCGCACCCCGGCAGCCTCGACGACGAGGCGCTCACCGAACTCAAGGTCGATTACGCGCGGCTGTTCATCGGCACGACGGAGCAGATGCTGGCGTACCCCTGGGAGTCTGTCTACATCAGCAAGATGCCCTTCCTCTTCCTGGAAAGCACGCTGGAAGTGCGGGACTGGTACCGCCGTTACGGGCTTGAGGTGGTGAACTTCAAGCGCGAGCCGGAAGATTTCATCGGCTTTGAGCTGTCGTTCCTTGCCCACCTGAGCCAACTGGCGCTCGATGCCGCCGAGCAGGGCGACATGGATGGGGTCGCCGCGCTGGTGAAGGCGCAGCGCGACTTCCTCTCCGAGCACCTGCTGCGCTGGGGCTTCGAGTGGGCCAACAGGGCGGCGCAGCACGCCGAAACCGACTTCTACCGGGGGTTCGTCCTGATGGCGCGCGGCGCGCTGGCGGAACTGGCCGTCGTGTACGACGTCGCCCCGCAGGCCCCCGACATCGCAGCGAGGCAGTAGCATGATTGTCGACATCACGCCGGCAACCTCGGCGCAGATCAAGAACCCGGACTTCGCCGCCTATGTGCGCATGTACGACGAGATCTACGAGGACTTCATGCAGCAGGTCGCGGCGACTGGCATCGAGATCGACCCGGTAGACCGCAGCGAGGAAGCCGCCGAGAAGCGGCGCGCACTCCGCAAGAAGGGCGTGCAGATCCGCAACACGGACCGCAGCCTCTACGTGAACGCCATCTCGCCCGCGTGCGTGGCCTGCAGGAAGGGTATCGGCACGGCGACGTTCTTCATCTCGCTCAAGTGCCACCGCGACTGCTACTACTGCTTCAACCCGAATCAGGAAGATTACGAGTACTACTGTGCGACCACGCGCAACCTGCCTGCCGAACTGGACGAGATCCACACGGATGGGATGGAGGTGCGTCACCTCGCGCTGACGGGCGGCGAGCCGCTACTGCACAGGGATGAGGCCGTCGCGTTCTTCGCGCGGGCGCGCGAGTTGTTCCCCGGTGTGGACCAGCGGCTTTACACCTGCGGCGACCACGTGGACGAGGCGATCCTCGCCGCGCTGCGCGACGCCGGTCTGGACGAAATCCGCTTCAGTATCCGCGTGCATGACGTGGAGCACGCGCGCCAGAAGACGCTGGAGCGCATCGCGCTGGCGAAGCAGTTCATCCCCCGCGTGATGGTCGAGATGCCCGTCCCGCCCGGCTCCGGCGAGATCATGCGCGACCTGCTGCTGGCGCTCGACGAGATCGGGATTTTCAGCATCAACCTGCTGGAGCTGTGCTACCCGTTCCGCAACGCCGAGGCCTTCAATAGCCGGGGCTTCAAGGTCAAGAACCGCCCCTTCCGCACGCTGTACAACTACTGGTACGCGGGCGGCGTGCCCATCGAGGGCAGCGAGCTTGAGTGCCTCGACCTGCTGGACTTCACGGTTGAGCGCGGCCTCAGCATCGGCGTGCATTACTGCTCGCTGGAGAACAAGTTCACCGGGCAGAACTACCAGCAGAATGCCGGGCAGCGGGTTCCATCGATGTACGTGCTCTCCGAGAACGACTACCTGCTGAAGTCTGCCAAAGTTTTCGGCAGGGATGTCCCGCCGGTGCTGACGGCGCTGCGGCGGCGCGGCTACACGGACTACACCTTCGACGAGGATACCCAGTGCCTGACGTTCAGCGTGGACGCGATCAAGTACCTGAAGGGGCTGGACGTTGAGATCGGCATTGCGACGAGCACGATCGAGCAGCGCGAGGATGGCCCAGTGCTGCGCGAGTTGAAGATCGATCTGACGACGCCGCAGACGTTCAAGCGGTATGACATTTAAGCCCCGGTGGTAGCTGCCTGCCGGGTTTGAGCCGACTGCAACAGGATGACCAGCACAACCATGCTCCAGATCCTCGCCATTACCCAGCAGCCCGAACTGGCGGGCAGGGTGCAGAGCAGCCTCAGCGGGCTGCCGGGTGCTGTGCACGTCGGTGCGGCGCCCACCTGCGCGGAGGCCATGCGCGGGCTGAATGCGCGGCCTGCGCTCGTCGTCGCGGAGGTCGATACGCTGCTCCAGCCCGGCTGGGAGGCCTGCCGTGACGCGCTGGCGCATCGGGTGAGCAGCCTCCCCCTGATCACGCTTGTCGGGGAGGGGACTGCCGCCGGGCAGCAGGCCACGCTGCTTCTCCGCGGGAACGGTGTCGTGACGCTGGACGCGCTTGACGAGGCGCTGCTGCCTGCCGCCGAGCGTCTGCTGGGCAACGTGTTGCTCGTGGGCGAGGTGTCGGAGCATATCGCGCAGGCGGCGAGCCATTCGTCGCCGGTGGGCGAGGCTGCCTTTGACCGCGCCATCGAGCGGCTCCAGGCCCAGCCGGGCGCGGCCCCGTTCAAGCCGCTGACCCCTGCGAGCACAGGCGGGCCGCCTGTCTTTCTGCGCGGGCTGCGGCTGCTCGGGGGCGGCTCGCTCTCGGCCAGCACGGGCGAGCAGTACCGCACCGCGTGCAGCCAGAACTGCGGCGGGCACTTCTGCGGGCTGAAGGTCACGGTGCGCGACGGGCGTGTCGAGCAGGTCGAACCGGCGGACTTCCCCGACTCGCGCTATCGCCGCCTCTGCCTGAAGGGGATCAGCCACCTCCAGCTTGCTACTCACCCGGAGCGGCTGCGCCAGCCCCTGAAGCGGGTCGGCGCGCGCGGCGAGGGGTACTGGGAGGCGATCTCCTGGGAGCAGGCGCTCGACGAGATCACGCGGCGGATGCGCGTGATCGCCGGGCAGTACGGCCCGGAGAGCATGATGTTCTTCTCCTACGGCGGGCAGCTCAGCGCCCTGAACGGCATGTCGGGCGTGTACCTGCGGCTTGCCAGTAGGCTCGGCGCGTCCGCGACGAGTATCGAGCAGTGGGGCGCAGATACCGCCGTGCCCAGCGGGATCGAGGAGACGTTTGGCCGGGGAACGGGCGTTGTTGCCAACGACTACACCGACCTGCCGAACTCGCGGCTGGTGCTCATCTGGGGGGCGGACCCGGTCAGGAGCCGGGTGAATTGGTGGCCCTTCTTCGCCCAGGCGCGGCGGGCGGGCACGAAGCTGGTCACCATCGACCCGAAGTACAGCGACACCGCCAGCAAGTCCGACGAGTGGGTGCCGATCCGGCCCGGCACGGACCTGTACCTTGCGCTGGGGATGCTGCACCTCATCATCCGCCGGGGATGGGTAGACGAGGATTATGTGCGCGCCCACACCGTCGGGCCGCTGCTGGTACGCCAGGACACGGGCCGCTTCCTGCGGGCGAGGAACGATGACGGGGCGGAGATGGTATGGGACGACGCCGTCGAGCGGGTCGTGCCAGCCGCCGAGGCGCAGCGCCCCGCGCTGACCGGTAGCTACCGGGTGCGGGGTACCACCTGCCGCCCGGCGTTCGACCTGCTCGCCGAGATGGTCGAGCCTTATACTCCCGCACTGGTTGCCGCTAAGACCGGCATCCCGGCGGAGCGGGTCGAGGCGCTGGCCGAGGAGTACGCGACGACGAAGCCCGCGCGCATCTACACGCTGTTCGGTGTGGACCGCTGGCATCACGGCGCGACGTTTGGCCGCCTCATCGCGACGCTGGCCGCGCTGACCGGCAATGTAGGCATCCCCGGCGGGGGCGCGGGCGTGGACGGCATGACCTGCTCCAGCCTGCTGGTCACCGACTTTACCTATCCCGGCGGCAAGCGCTATCACCCCGTCAACCCGGCGTGTCTCGCCGACCAGATCATCACGGGGAAGCCGTATCCCATCAAGGGGATGTGGGTGGCGTTCAGCAACTGGCTGAACCAGTGGCCGGACCAGAACAGGATGCGCGAGCGGGTGCTGCCGGAGTTAGACCTGCTCGTTACCTGCGACATGTTCATGACGGAGACCGCGCGCTGGTCGGACTACGTGCTGCCGATCGCGGGCCTCTTTGAGCGGGCGGATATCGTACGCGGCCCCGGCCCCTACGTCCAGTACCAGCCGCAGATCGTGCCGCCACCGGACGAGTGCCGCTCGGACTTCGAGGTCGCGGCGGCGGTCGCGCAGCGCCTGGGCCACGGCGACCTGTTCGACCGGACGCCCGACGAGTACCTGCGCGAAATGCTCGCAGGCGTCCCGGAACTGCGCCACCTGTCGTTTGACGAACTGCGCGAGAAGGGCGTGCTCCACACCGGCGTGTTTGAGACCGTCGCCCACGCGGGCAGCAAATTCAACACCCGCACGGGGCGCGTGGAGTTCTACTCGGAGCGGCTCCTGCCGTTCGGGCGGGCGCTGCCCTCGTATGAACCGCCGGTCGAAGCGGACCTCGACGGGCCGCTTGCCGCGCGCTACCCGCTGGTGTGCATCAACGAGCGCAGCCCCTATCGCGTCCATTCGAGCTTCTCGGCAGCTTGGTGGCTCCGCGAACTGGCGGGCAGGCCAACGGTGATGATCAGCCCGGAGGACGCTGAGGCGCGCGGCATCAAGAGCGGCGACCGGGTGCGGATGTTCAACGACCGGGGGCACGTCGTGCTTGAGGCGGTGGTCAGCCGCCGCGCGCTGCCCGGCGCTGTTTATGTAAGTGAGGGCTGGCAGTCATCGGACTTCATATCGGGCCATCTGCAAACGCTGACGCACGGCATCGGCAACGAGGCCAACATCTTTGGCCCGAACTGCTCGTTCTTCGACGTGCTTGTCGAGATCACCCGTGAGGAAGGTGCGGAGTGACGCGTTACGTGATGATCATCGACCTGACCCTGTGCGCCGGCTGCGAGACGTGCGCGGTAGCCTGCAAGCAGGAGAACAACCTGCCCGACGGCGTGTGGTGGACGCAGCTTATCACCGTCGAGGCGAACGGCAACGGCTTCGGCCCGGTGAATGAGATGCGGCTCGATTATCTGCCGCTCTCATGCCAGCACTGCATGGACGCGCCGTGCGTGGAGGTCTGCCCGACCTCGGCGGCGTTCCGCCGCAAAGACGGCATCATCATGCAGGACCCGAGCCTGTGCATCGGCTGCCGGTACTGCATGGCGGTCTGCCCGTACACGGGCGAGCGGGTGTTCTCCAGCTCCAAGCCCGCATACATCAGCCCGTTCCCGACGGGCAGCAACCCGATCGTCCACCGCAGCCACACCGTCGAGAAGTGCACGTTCTGCGCGCACCGGCTGGATCGGGGCAAGCTGCCCGTCTGTGTGGAGACCTGCCCGATGAAGGCGCGTATTTTCGGAGACCTGGACGACCCGAACAGCGAGGTATCGCAGCGGCTGCGGGACACCCCGCACTTCCAACTGCTCGTGGAAAAGGGCACGATGCCATCGGTGTTCTACCTGGTATAAGGCGGGTTGAGACATGGACCAAAGGGGGGACCAACCGTTGCAAGCACAGCTAAGCCCGCGCAGGCGCGCATACAACATCCTGGCGCAGGTCGCGCAGGCGCGCAGCACCGTTTACGGGTGGCTGTCGCTGTGCTTCTACAGGCCGGATGAAGCGCTGCTCGCGGCGCTGGCCGATGGCACAGTGGCGGCGGAGCTAACCGCCTGCACCGGCTGGCTGGGCCACGACCAGCAGCGCCTGCTGCCGGGCATCGAGGCGCTCGCGCCAGCGGCGGCGGTTGGGCTTGAGGCGCTGCAGGCCACGTACCAGCGGCTGTTCAGCAAGAGCGTCGAGCGGGTCTCGGCCTGCGAGTCGACCTACCGCTGGAAGGCCTGCGGCGACGTGCTCAGCGAGGGCGAAGACCTGCGGCGTGGGCTGCAGCAGCTTTACGGGCAGTTCGGCGTCGCCCCGGCGGGGGAGCCTGCCGATCACATTGCGGTGCAGTTTGAGTTCATGGCCTACCTGTGCGGGCACGAGGCGCAGGAGTGGGAGGCGGGCGCGTCGGCAGCCGCGCGGCAACTCCGGCGGCAGGAGAGCGACTTTCTCTCCGACCACCCCGGCAAGTGGGTTCCGGCGTTTTGCTGGCGGCTGAGGCGGCAGGCGAGCGGCTCGTTCTACGCGGTGGCAGCCGGGCTTGCTGACCTGTGGCTGGAACTTGAGATGGGGCCTGATTACAGGCCGGTGAGGGCCGGATGATCGCTCTCGCCTGCTTTATCTCCGGGCTCGCATATTTCAGCCTTGGGCTCGCCGTTTACCTGGAGGCACGGCGCGGCGGCAAGCTGTCGTTTGAGAACCAGCTTCCGTGGCTGGCGGGCTTCGGCGTGACGCAGGGGATCGCCGAGTGGCTGGACATGTTCATGCTGATGCCGCTGGACCCCGACGTGTGGGGCGCGCTGGCGTCGGCGCACAGCGTGCTGCTGCCGCTCTCGGCGCTGATGCTGATGCGCTTCGGCGTGGTGCTGATCGTCAGCAAGGAGCGGGACCTGCCCCGATGGCTGGTGTTCGCGCCCGTCGCGCTGCTGGTACCGGCGAGCATCGCCGCTGCTTACGTGATTATCGTCGCGGTGACGAGTTCGACCGTTGCCACTGCGGCGGATGTGTGGTCGCGCTATTTGCTGTACACGCCCGCCGCTGTGCTGACGGCGATCGGGTTTTCGCGCGGCTGGCGCGACCTGAGCGAGGAGTTCGTCAGCCGGATGCAGACCGCGACGACGGGGGCGGCGGTGGCTTTTGGTGTTAACGCGTTCGTCTCCGGGCTGATCGTTCCGGCTGCGCCCTACGGCCCGGCGCGCTGGCTGAACTATACGACGGTGCTGGAGGTCACGGGGATGCCTGTGCACCTGTGGCGCACGGTGTCCGCCGTCGCGGTAACGGTGTTCGTCGTGCACGCGCTGGACCTCTTTGAAGAGCAGCGGCAGGCCCAGCTTAAGCAGCTTGAGCAGGAGCGGTACGAGGCGCAGCAGAGCGTGCTCCGCACGCAGACGCAGGCGCTGGAAGCCGCCGAAAAGTGGACCGATGCGCTGGTGAGCACCAGCCGCCGCATCGCAAACATGGACAACGTGGACCAGGTGCTGCTGCGCATCGTCGAGAGCAGCCGCGTGCTGCTCAACGCCGACGCCGCCGCGCTCGGCCTGTGGACGGCCAATGGCACCGAGCTTGAGATGAAGTGCCATGTTACCCAGCACGAGCAGCTCACACTGAACAACATGCCGCCGCGCTGCACGTTCATCCAGCATGTGGTGAAGGCCTATGGCTCGACGCCGGTGCGCTATCCGCAGGAGGTCAGCGGTGTGGGCGCGGAGTGGTGCTGCCCGATGGCGAGCCGCGAGATCCTCGCGGCGGCGATTGTACCGCTCCAGCTTGACGACCAGCCCATCGGTGTGCTGTGGGCCGAGCGCCACAACGGTGATGGCTTCACACGGTCCGACCTGATCGGGCTGTGCCGCCTGGCCGACCAGGCCGTGATCGCGCTGGAGCACGCGTCGATGGCGGCCCAGCTCCAGTCGCTGGCGGCGGTCGAGGAGCGCTCGCGTATCGCCCGCGAGATGCACGACGGGCTGGCGCAGATCCTCGGCTACCTCAACCTGGAGATGCAGACCATCGCTGCGCTGATCAAGCAGGGGCAGGCGGAAGTCGCGCTGGAGGAGATCCAGCAGGCCCGTGAGCAGATACAGGCAGCGCAGGCTGACGTGCGCGAGAACATTGTGAGCCTGCGCACCACGCTCAACACCGACACGGACCTGATCTCCGGCCTGAAGGAGTATGTTGAGGAGTTCGGCGTGCAGTCGGGCATCCGCGCCTACTTCGACTGCAACGTCGAGGCGAATGTGCAGCTTTCACCGATGGCGCAGGCGCAGCTTGTTCGCATCTTGCAGGAGGCGCTGGCGAACGTCCGCAAGCACTCGCAGGCGAAGAATGTCCGCGTGTGCATCGACGCTATTGGCGATCTGTTCAACCTGAGCGTGGTGGATGACGGCGTCGGCATCACCCGGAAGCCGGGGCGCGGACACTTTGGCCTGCAAACGATGCGCGAGCGGGCGGAGAGCGTAGGCGGCGGCCTGACGATTACATCAAGCCCGGGGCAGGGCACTCAGGTTGAGGTGTGGCTGCCCCTCATGCAGGACTGATACAGGGGGGACCCATGAAAACGAAACCACTCAGCGTGCTCATTGCCGACGATCACCGTCTGTTCCGGCAGGGGATGATGAGCTTGATGAAGACGCGCCCGGACCTCGTGCGCGTGGTGGGTGAGGCGTCCTCCGGGCGGGAGGCTGTCAGCATGACGCGGGAGCTTCAGCCCGACATCGTGCTGATGGACATTTACATGCCGGATGGCACCGGGCTGGAGGCGCTGCGGGCCATCATGGAGAGTGGCGCTGACACCGCGGTCGTGATGCTGACTGCCTCCGAGCTTGACGAGCACCTGTACGAAGCCGTGCAGCTTGGTGCGGCGGGCTACCTGCTCAAGAACCTGGACGCCGACGAGTTGTTCGACCTGATCTCCGGCGTGGCAGATGGCGAGGCAGCAATGACCCGCGCCATGGCGGCCCGGCTGCTCAAGAACGTGGCGAGCCACTCCAGCCGCCCCGCGCCGGTTGAGAGCCTCACCGAGCGCGAAATCGAGGTGCTCCAGCTTGTGGCGCAGGGCGCGAGCAACCCGGCCATTGCCGAGGAGCTGTGTATCACCATCAACACGGTGAAGACGCACCTCAAGAACATCCTTGAGAAGCTCCAGGTGGAGAACCGCACGCAGGCGGCGACCTACGCGCTCCAGAGCGGGCTGGTCGATAAGGGCGAGGATCAGGGCCGATTTATAGGGATGTAGCCCTGCCCGCGCAGCTAAAGCCAACAAGGTGACGACGGAACGGTAACCGTGGACATCATCGAGAAACTCGCAGCCATTGTCGGCTCCGACATCCAGTTTACACCGGGCAAGTGCCTGCACAGCGCGGATCGCACCTCGACGTGCGACAACTGCGTGGCGCACTGCCCGACCGGCGCGATCACCGGGCCGCCGATCAACCACAACACGGATCGCTGTGTAAAGTGTGGGCTGTGCCTGCACACCTGCCCGACCGGCGCTTTCAACGGCGACGATAGCCGGGCGAACCTGCTGGCGCATGTGGCGGCGCTCGCCGGGCGCGGTGAGGCCCGCACGCTGGAGTTCGTCTGCAAGTACCACCCCGCTGCCGAGGAGGGGCCTGCGGACGCGAGCGGCGTGCTGCGCCTGCCGGGCTGCCTGGGTGCGCTGAGCCCGTCGGCGTTTGTCGCGATGGCGGCGCTCGGCGTGGAGACCGTCAGCCTGCGCCTTGACCGCTGCCAGAACTGCCCGCTGGGCCATGCGGTGGTGGGCATCGAGCGGGCCGTTGGCCAGGCCCGGCGGCTGCTTGACGCGCTCGACGCGCCGGGGAGCGTGCAGGTCATCACGGGTGAGGAGAGCAGCAGCGGTTGGGGGACGCGGCGCGTCATCGACACCAGCGGGCGGCCTGTGTTCTCTCGGCGTGGCCTGTTCGCCGGGCAGGAGGATGAGTCTCCGCTCGCCACCGGGCACGCGCTCGCCGCCGACGAGAGCGCGGAGCGGCTCGGCATGCCGCGCGAGCGTCTGCGCCTGCTGCTCGCCATGGAGCGGCTCCCGGGCGAGATGGCTGAGGTCCCCGCCGGGCTGGGCTTCGCGCGCGTCGAGGCGAGCGCCGATTGTACAGCCTGCGGTATGTGCGCGCGCATCTGCCCGACCGGTGCACTACGTATGCTGGAGGGCGACGGCGGCGCGTACTACCTCGTTCTGCGGGCGGGGGCGTGCGTGGACTGCGGGCTGTGCCTGACGTACTGCGAGCCGGGCGCGCTGCATGCCGGGAGCACTCCGACGCTGGCCGACCTGCTGTGCGCGCAGCCCGTCGTGCTGGCGATCGGCAGCCTGCGTAAGTGCAAGAAGTGTGGCGCGCGCTTCGCCGGGACGGAGGAGCAAAAGCTGTGCCCCGTGTGCGAGTTCCGCCGGCGCAACCCGTTCGGGTTCCGTCTGCCGGCAGGCAGCCGGGGGCAGGCCCGGCAAACCGAAGCGTAAATCAGACTCCGAGCTTCACGACCTACCGCGCAAGCCAGGGTCGGGAAGCCGGTTCCCCTCGATGGGGAAGAGGGTTGCCAGCGGAAACGCGGCAGCCTCCCGACGCCCGCCAGCCGCGGGCCGACTTGGAAAGGAGACACCATCATGACCCACCACAACCTGCAACAACTGCTTGAGAAATCCGCCGAGACGCACCGCCACCTGTGCCCGCGTCAGGTTCTCGGCGTGCGGATGGGGCTGCTGGCCGGGGAACTGCTCGGCCTCGAGGTGCCGCGGCGCGACAAGCGCATGTTTGTGTTTATGGAGACGGACGGCTGTGGACTGTCCGGCGTGCAGGCGGCGACAGGCTGTACGCCCAACCGGCGCACGCTGCGCGTGATGGATTACGGCAAGATGGCCGCGACGTTCGTCGATACCGAGACGATGCGGGCGGTCCGTATTGCGCCGAGCGCCGGGTGCCGCGCCCGTTCCGCCGACTACGCGCCCGACGCGCCGAGCCGCTGGCACTGCCAGCTTGAGGCGTACCAGATCATGCCCGACGACCTGCTGTTCGACGTGCAGGAGGTCGAGTTGACCGTGTCGATGGCGGCGATCATCAGCCGTCCGGGTCGGCGGGTGACGTGCGCCTGCTGCGGCGAGGAGATCATCAACGAGCGGGAAGTCGTCCGCAACGGCGATGTGCTGTGCCGCTGCTGTGCGGGCGACTCGTATTACATCACCCCCGGCACGGCGCACGTGCCGAGCGGGCAGCCGTCGGTGGCGCTGCCGGTTAAGTAGGGCAGCAGCTTACTCAGCCGAGAAGCGGACGCAGCCGCGTGATCGACGATAAGCAAGCGGGCCGGGGTGATTTCCTCTGCCGCCCGGCCCGGTGGCCCATTTGCCTATTGACCGCCCCGTGTTTCTCACTACACTGTGATTATCCGCACTAGCCCGCCCTCTACCTCTGCCTCTCGGGTACAGCATCCCCCTCTTTTGCGTTCGCAGGCAGGTGTGGCCCGCCTTTAGGCATGGTGACCCGCAGTGACTCGCAGGCGCGAGACCGGAGCGCTGCCCTCTAGCAACGGGAGGCACAATGAAGGTGCAGGTCGAGAACTCTGGCCCGGCGGCAGCCCGGCGGCGCCGCCCTGTGCTGCGCCGGGTCGGGCGCGGGCTGGCCGTGCTGATCGTCATTGTCGTGGTGCTGGCCGCCGCCGGAGCGGTGTACCAGGCCCTCGGAGCGCGTGCAGACGCCCGGAACTACCCGCCCCCCGGCGAGCTTGTCAGCGTAGGCTCTCACCGGCTGCATCTGCACTGCATGGGCGAGGGCAGCCCAACGGTGATCCTCGAAGCCCTCGCAGGGGGCACGTCGATCAACTGGGCACGGGTGCAGCCCGAGGTCGCCCGGGAGACGCGCGTCTGCGCGTACGACCGGGCCGGGCGAGGCTGGAGCGACCCCGGCGTGCCGCCTGCCGACCTGTGGGGCACGGCTGACAACCTGCACTCGCTTCTCCACAACGCCGGTGTCGAGGGGCCGTATGTGATGGTGGGGCACTCGATAGGCGGCGTGTACGTGCGTGCCTTTACCGACCGCTACCCCGACGAGGTCGCCGGGCTTGTCCTCCTGGACTCAGCCCACCCGGAGCAGTACATCCGCTATCCGGAGTATCTGCAGCAGACCCGGTCGTACGCCCGCCTGTCCGCAATCTTCCCGCCGCTGGCCCGGATCGGGGTGTTCCGGCTGTACTTTGCCCTCGGCGGCGAGATCGACTTTCAGGGCCTGCCCGACCGGCAGCACGCGGAAATGGCGGCGCTGTGGTCGTCCCCGGCCTATTTTCGCAGCCAGCGTGCCGAAGGCCTCCTCTCCTCGACCATCTATGAGCAGGCGAGGGCGCTGCCCGCGCTCGGGGGCCTGCCGCTTGTCGTGATCAGCGCGGGGGTGAACCCGCCGTCGTGGGCGGCGCTCCAGGCCGATCTGGCGACGCTGTCAAGCAGCAGCGAGCACATCATCATCGAAGACGCGACGCACGCCTCGCTCACGTTCGATGAGGCGCACGCCGGTGAGGTGAGCCGGATCATCGTGCAGATGGTCGAAACCCTGCAAGCGGACGACACGCAGCCCGGTGCTGGCGAGGGCTGAGTGTGCGCTGCTCGCCACGGACGCCTGCGTAGGTTACAGATGGCTCCAGAACTACTGATTATTGGGGGGTGCCGGGGGCGCTGCGTCTGCTACAATTTGTACCGAACCCAATCGACCTTCAGCGACCTTACCTTCAGAAAGTGCAGTGCGTATGGCGACAGACACGTTTGACACCTCCAGCCCAGCCGGGCCTGCCGCCCGTTTGACGCCTCTCGACGCCCTTGTCGGCGTTCTCGTCCGTCCTCGCCACACCTTCGAGCGCATGCGCGATGCTGCTCACGGCTACTGGTGGGTCGTGTTCGTGCTGGCGCTCGTCGTGCTGATCATCAGCACCGTGGCGACCGTCCCGATTGAGGTCGAGGTGCAGCAGGCGGCCTTCGAGGCCCAGATAGAGCAGTTCGAAGACCTGCCGCCGGAGCAGCTTGCCCAGATCGAGCAGACCCAGCGCATTTTCTCCTCAACCGTCGTGTTAAGCGTGATCAACACGGCGACCGGCATCGTCGGGCTGCTGTTCCGCTATGTGCTGCGGGCCGGTCTGCTGTTCCTGCTGGGTTTGGCGCTCGGCGGGCAGGCCAGCTTCAAGCAGGTCTGGCGGATGGCGGTCTGGACGACGCTACCGCTTGTCATCGGTAGCCTGGTATCGGCAATTGCCGTCATCGCAACGGGCAACCTGCCCGCTGCCGGGCTGACGACCATCTTCTCGGATGCCGAACTGGCGTCCGTCTCGCCGGTCCTCATCGCGCTCCTGAGCCGCATCGACCTGTACACGCTGTGGAGCCTGGCGCTGATCGCCGTGGGGATGGTTGCGACCGCCCGCCTGAGCCTCGGCAA
>DGDY01000328.1:0-1902 GCA_002385675.1 Anaerolineales bacterium UBA3940
CGATGGCGCTGTTCGGCGCGCGGCCCCAATACGGGGTGATCCTGAACCGGGGGATGTTCTACGCAACCGCGCCCGGCTTTGCCTTCCCGCGTAACCGCTACCTGATTGTGGCGCTCACGCCGCTGGTCGTGCTGAGCCTGCTTGCTATTCTCCTAATGGCCCTGCTCGCTGGCTCGCCGTGGGTTTTCGTTGTGATCCTGGCGGCCACGCTCAATGCGAGCGGCGCGGCGGGCGACCTGTGGATCAGTGCGGTGGTGCTGCGCTACCCGTCCTCCGCGTACATCATCGACGAGAAGGACGGGATGCGCGTGTTCCTGCCCGGCCTGGGCGACCGCTCGGCCTAAGCCTCTACCCCTGGCGTGCCTGCCTCGACCGGCTCCGGGTGCTCATACTGCTGCCATATCCGCCGGATGAACAGGAATGCGCCAATCGCAAAGACCAGCAGGTAGATCTCCGCGTAGATAATGCCATGCTCCAGCCGCGACAGGAGCACCGCCGGGAAGTTCAGCAGCGTGTGCAGCAGGATGGCATAGATCACGTAGACAAACCGCCCCCGGCGCACGCCGAGCAGCACCACCAGCGACAGCGCAATATGCGCAATGATCGCAAACACCCGCTCCACACCGGCGAGGGCAAAAGCGTACGCTGGCGTGTTGACAATCTGGTCGCGGAGCGTATCGCCAAGCTCGCCGAGCATGGGGGCAATCAGCGTGTCGTACTGCCCGGAGTTGATCAGCGTCGAGTAGATCAGGTTGTTGACGTAGGTAAGGCCGACCAGCGTCATCGCCTCGAAGCCGCCGTGCCCCACCCCGTAGGCGACGCCGTTCTTGATCTGCAGGCGGCTCTTCAGCACGAAGCGGAAGGCCAGGTAGCGCCCGATCTCCTCAAACAGCCCGGCAGTCAGCGAGAGGAACAGCCCGATGAGCACCACATTCTCGGCCATCTGCTGGTACCACGGCTGGGAGCCGAGCACGGTCAGCAGGGGGATGCGCGTCAGCAGTTGGAAGACGAGGAAGACCAGCGCGCCGACCACTACCGACACCAGCGAGATGCGCTTCTTCACGTACAGCACGATGACGAGAACGATCGGGAAGAGGATGGAGATCAGCAGCGTGAAGACCATTGCCGCCAGTGAAGCAGTTGAAACCATGGAGTACCCTTTCTTCAGCTATAACGTGCGTGGTCGTGGTGCAGCCTGCGCAGGCCGGGCAGGGTAGAGTATGATAACATTATCCCGCGCTCGTAGAAAGTGCTGTACAATGGGAACGGCGGGGCTGTATCGTAAGCGTTTAGGAATGGATCGTGTATGTCGGGAATAGGTCGTCGGCTTGAACGGCTGAACAAGCTGGTGCTGAAGAAGGACACGAAAGCGGTGCCGCAGCTCGTTAAAGCGCTGGGCGACACCGCTCCTGCCGTTCGGGCGGCGGCTGCGCAGTATCTCGGGCAGCTAGGCGACCGGCGCGCTGTGTCCCATCTGCTGCCGCTGCTTCAGGATGCCGAGCCGGAGGTGCGTTATGCCGCCGCGCATGCCCTCGGCTGGCTGCGCGATGAGCGCGCCGTGCCGCGCCTTATCAAGTGCCTCAAAGACAGCGACCCCCAGGTGCGCCTTATTGCTGTGATGGCGCTGGGCTGGATTGGTGCCCCGAGCGCCGCGTCGGGCCTCGCCCGCGCCCTCTCCGACCCCGACCCCAACGTGCGGCAGACCGCCGCCGGAGTTCTCGCCCGGTTCGGCGAGCGCGCCCCTCTCTCGCGCAAAGAATGGGGCCTCGTGGTGGGGAGCCTGATGGATGCCCTCATGAGCGACAGCCGGGAGGCGCGCCTGCTCGCCACCGGGGTGCTCAGCCGCCTCGGCGACCCGGCCATCGACCTGCTGATGGACAACCTGTACGACCGGCACGGCGT